>DCZG01000165.1:0-27578 GCA_002331575.1 Atopobium sp. UBA2090
AGGAAAACGAGGTCGAAGACCGTCGCCACCACGAGCACTCCCGCCGAGCCGATGACGACCGCGAACGGCCACTCGATTCCGGGGATCGTGAGCACCGAGCGCAGGTCCTCGTGGGGGTTCACCGAGTCCTCGATGTCGCGCGTGAATCCCAGCTTGCTGCCCTCGTACTCCTTGCCCGAGCGCAGCAGCCCGATGCCGCCCAGGATGATGCCCACGGGCGCAATCACAAAGAGGAAGCGCTGGACCCATTCGCACCCCACCACCCAGTTGAACCCGCTGGTGAGAAACGCGAAGAGAAAGACGAAGACTCCTAGCCCGATTCCGGCCAGGATGCCGTACCACAGCGCGAAGCCCGCTCCCCGCAGCGCCCGCTTGGTCTTCTCGATCATGACACTCCCCCTCGATCGGTCGGTCGTACGGACACGTTCGCACGCTCTCCACACCAGAGACGCGGAACACGCCCGCAATGTTTGAACGCTACCATAGGTGAATGCGACAAGTCACCACGAGAGGAACGTACCCCCATATGAATCGCGATTTCACCACCCACCACAGCACAAACCTCGGCCGCGACATGAACGTCATCGTCTACGGCAGCGCAGGTTACCCCATCATCGTCTTCCCCACCCAGGACTCCCCCTGCACCAACTACGAGGACTTCGGCATGGTCGAGAACCTCGCCGACTTCATCGAGCAGGAACGCATCCAGCTCATCTGCGTCGACTCCGTCGACAAGGACAGCTGGTCGAAGCAGGGGGGCGACAAGATCTGGCGCGCCGACGTCCAGGAGGCGTACTACCGCTACGCCTGCGAGGAGGTCGTCCCCTTCGTCCACGAGGTCAACCACTCCGACCTGCGCCCGCTCACCACGGGATGCAGCATGGGCGCCACGCACTCGGTGATCGACGCGCTGCGCCGCCCCGACCTCTTCGAGGGGTGCATCGCGCTCTCGGGCGTGTATGACGCCTCGTACTTCTTCGGCGACTGGATGAATGCCACGCTCTATGACAACTCCCCCGTCCACTTTCTCCCCAACATGCCCGCCAACCATCCTTACGTCGACCTCTACAACGAGCGCGAACTCGTCATCTGCGTGGGCCAGGGCGCCTGGGAGGACGAGGGCGTGCGCACCGAGCACATCCTCGACGACGCCTTCCATCGCCTCGGGGTCCATGCCTGGTGCGACTACTGGGGCTATGACGTCAACCACGACTGGCCGTGGTGGAAGAAGCAGATCCGCTACTTCCTCCCCAACGTGCTCGACACGATCGCCGGCAAGGAGTAACCACCATGAATTTTGTCTTCGTATCCCCCCAGTTTCCCGAGACCTACTGGAACTTCTGCGCGGCACTGCGCCGCAACGGCGTGAACGTGCTCGGCGTGGGCGACACCCCCTACGACAATCTCTCCTGCCAGCTCAGGGACGTGCTCACCGAGTACTACCGCGTTGACTCTCTCGAGGACTACGACAAGGTCTTCCGCGCCGTCGCCTACTTCTCGTACAAGTACGGCAAGGTGGACTGGGTCGAGTCGAACAATGAGTACTGGCTCTCTCTCGACGCCCGTCTGCGCGACGACTTCCACGTGACGACGGGCGCCGGCGTCGACAAGATGGCGGAGTGGCAGAGCAAGGCCGGCATGAAGCCGCTCTATGCGGCAGCCGGCGTGCCCTCCGCACGCCAGTCGAAGGTTACCTCCATCGACGCTGCCCTCGACTTCGCTCGCGAGGTTGGGTATCCGGTCTTCGCCAAGCCCGAGTATGGCATGGGCGCGGGCGGCACGGCAAAGGTCGACAACGCCGAGCAGCTCCAGGCCCTTTTCTGCTCCATCCCGGCGGACGAGCCCTACGTGCTCGAGGAGTTCGTTCCCTCGAGTGGCATCACCGCCTACGACGCGATCCTCGACTCCCACGGCTATCCCCTCTTCGAGAATCAGGAGGAGTTCCCGCCCTCGATGTCGGTTATCGCCCACGAGCAGCTCGACCTCGCCTACTGGTCCCATCCCGACGTCGACCCCAGGCTCCGGGACCTCGGCCGCGCCACGGCCAAGAGCTTCGGCCTCGCAAGCCGCTTCGTGCACATGGAGTTCTTCCGTCTCGCCGAGGACAAGCCCGGTCTCGGCGGCAGGGGCGACTACGTGGGACTCGAGGTCAACTGCCGACCTGCGGGCGGCTACACCCCTGACATGATGAACTTCGCGCACTCGACCGATGTCTACCAGATCTGGGCGAACATGGTCACCTCCGACTGCCGCGGCCTCCCCGAGAGCAACGACCTCTACTGGTGCGTCTACGCCGGCAGGCGAGACGTGCACCAGTACGTCCACTCGCATCAGGAGATCCTCGACGCCTGGGGCGACCTCATCGTCATGCAGCGCCGCATTCCCGACGCGCTCTCTGACGACATGGGCAACCAGACCTACACCGCTCGCGTTCGCACCGAGGACGAGCTCCGCGACTTCGTGAGCTTCGTCCAGGAACAGAGGTAGGAGGAGGACATGGCGCTCACCGAGAAGGACCGACACCTCTCAGCGTACGTCAACATGACATCCGACCAGGCGGTCGCTGACTTCCTACACCACCGAAACCTCGTACGCGGCATCAGTGTCGCAATGGTTCTCGTTCTCGCGGCCGTGCTCGTCTGGATGATGACGTGGACCGTGGTCAACCTCATCCCCGCCTTCCTCATCGCGTATCTCATCGTTCTCGTCACCGAGGTCCTCGAGATCAGAAAGGCCTGGGTCGGCCTCCTCGGGATTCTCTCGTACGATCGCGACCCTCAGAAGCTCCTCGAGGTCGTCTCGCCGCTCCTCGACCGGTTCTCGTCAAAGAAGCGGACCTCGACGATGCTCGAGACCTGGTACGGCCTGTGCAGCGTCCTTCTCGGCTATCCTGACGTCGCCCTCGCCTGGGCCGAGAAGGCAAGCAGGCGCGGGCCCAGCGACGCCTACTGGATCTCGATCCTCGGCGTGAGGACATCCGCCTTCGCCATGTTGGATGACGAGACGGCGCTTCTCGCCGCGCGCTCCCAGCTCGAGAAGCTCCTCGAGAACAACGCCTCCAAGGCCAACCTGGCCAAGGCGGCGCGACTCTCGCTTGACAGCGTCGACGAGACGCTCGCCGAGAGGCGCGGGGACTGGACGACCGCCCTCCAGAAGATCGGCGCGATCGACGCCCTCATCACCACCCCCCAGCAGGAGGTCGTGAACGTCCTGCGCGAAGCCCACGTCTGCGCTGGACAGGGTGACATGGCCAACGCAGCCCAGCTCTACGCGTTCGTCGGCGCGAACGGCGGCACCTGCGCCTTCCGCGCCGACGCGCAGCGATGGCTCGAGGCCAACGGCTACGCACCCGCGCAAGTCACCGGACAGGAGTAGGACATGCAGATCAGACGAGCCGTCGAGACGGACATTCCCGGCATCGACCGCTGCCTCTCGCAGGTGCTCGCGGTGCACGCCGCGGGACGACCCGACCTCTTCGTCCCAGGAACCCGCAAGTACACCGACTCTGAGCTGCGGGACATTCTCGACGATGGCCTGCGACCGGTCTTCGTGGCCGTCGAGGAGGACGCCGAGCCGGGGGCCATCCTCGGCTACGCGTTCTGCGAGGTTCAGGACTTCTCGGGCTCGAACAACATGCAGCCCATCAGGACGCTCTACATCGACGACCTCTGCGTCGACTCCGAGGCCCGCCGCGGCCACGTGGGGTCGAGCCTCTACCGCCGCGTGCTGGCGTGGGCGCGCGAGAACGGCTTCCACAACGTGACGCTCAACGTGTGGGAGTGCAACCCCGGTGCCAGGGCGTTCTACGAGGCGATGGGCATGAGCGTCATGAAGACCTGCATGGAGCAGGTGCTGTAGCCAGGTCGGCGCTGCCGTCCGAGGACCGCCTCAACTTGCGACCCTTTTGCGTATTCTCCGCGCCCGCCGTGCCCTTCGCCTATCCTTGACTCCTTGACCACGCGGATTGGGGAGCACATGAATCGCAGGAACTACGAGCTCATCGCCTTCGACATGGACGGAACGCTGCTCACGAGCGAGAAGACCCTCTCGCCCGTGACCCTCGCGGCGATAGCCGAGGCGACGGGGCGAGGGGACCGGGCCGCCGTGGCGAGCGGGAGGAGCCTCACCCAGATGTACGACTACCTGCCTCAGCTCCTCGAAGTCGGCATCCGCTACTCCATCACCGGCAACGGCGCGCTCGTCTACGACTCGCAGCTCTCGCGAATCATCTACAAGGCGACCCTCACGTCTCGCGAGGTGGCAACCGTCGTGGAGGCCTTTCGCCCCGAAGGCGACCTCGTGATGGTCGAGACCTTCTCTGACGGCGCCTTCACCGTCGACGAGCGCCAGATTCCGCGCATGGGCTCGTACGGCATGGGTGTCTACCAGGCAATGTTCGAGCGTCTCGCCGAACGCGTCGATGACATGCCCGCGTACATGCTCGACGGGGACGCCCGAATCGAGAAGGTCAACCTCCACTTCTCCGACCTCGACGCGCTCGACCGCGTCCTGCATCGTCTGGACGGGACCGGACTCGAGACGTCGGTCTCGGAGGTCTGGAGCATCGAGGTCACTCCGAAGGGCGTGAGCAAGGGCGCCGGGCTTCTCGCCCTCGCCGACAAGCTCGGAATCGACCGCGAGCGCACGGTGGGCGTGGGCGACGGGGGCAACGACCTGAGCCTCGTTCGGGAGGCGGGGCTCGGCATCGCCATGGGTAACGCCACGGACGAACTCAAGTCCGCGTCCGACGTCGTGGTCCGGGACAACGACCACGACGGGTGCGCGGAGGCGGTGCTCCGCTTCATGGCCTAGACCCACGTTTCCGCGAGACATTGGACAGCAGCAAACGCACATATCCAAAGCCCGGCGGGGGATAGAATTGTAAGGTCTGAACAGTCGCGTGCGGAAGCCAGCCATGCAGGGAACCTACGAGTCGTACCTTTACTGCCCCACCGTCACCATGTGGCTTCTCGCCCTCCTGGCGATCGTCCTCGTCTACGTCGTCGCCGACGGCTGGCTGAAAGCTCGCTCCCTCGACGAGCACGGAACCGCCGCGGCGCTGCGCCACGTGTCCCCGTCGACGGTCCTCTGGACGCTTCCCTTCGTGGCCGCGCTCGTGTTTCTCGACCTGTGGTGCGCGCACGGGCTCTACTCCGGAGGGCAGGATGAGCTCTCCCGCTCCTGCATGGCCATCGTCGCCGCCGCCGCGCTCACGCTTGCAGGTCGAACCATTGGGCGATTGGCCGGCGCAGCCGCCTGCGCTGCGCCTGACACCGAGCTTGCAGCAGTTGCCGCAAGAGGGCCCCAGCGAGCAGCGNNGTCGCGAGGTCGTGCGCCGCCCTCGTCGCCGGCCCGGCCAAGGGGAAGCGCAGGCAGGGGCAGACGCGGGGGCCCGAGACCCGGCTCCGTGCTCGCAGGCTGCACGTCCTCGCGACCGTGGTGCTTCTCGCGCTCTGCGTGGAGTTTGCCCGACTCGCCGTGGAGGTGCCCTGGAACGCGAGCTACCGCACCATCGCCCTCCAGTACGTGACCATCGAGACCGTGATCGTGGGGCTGTTCCTCGTCGCCCTCTACTTCGTGGGGCAGCGGCACGGCGTGGGCGTCGCCGCCGGCATCGTCGCCATGCTCCTCGTCGGCATCGCCAACTACTTCGTGTTCCTCTTCAAGGGGGCGGCCATCACGCCTGCCGACCTCCTGGCGCTCGGGACCGCCGCCGAGGTGAGCGGCTCGTACGTCTACGAGATCGACCCCGCTGTGGTCCAGGCCATCAGCTACGCGTGCGTCGGCATCGCCTGCTCCGTGTACGTCCTCCCCGTGACGCCCGCCAGCCCTGACGTCCCCCTTCTGCAACGACGCCCGCTGCGCTGCGCCTTCGCCGCCGCGCTCTGTCTGGTCGCACTCGGCTGCTTCGTGACCATCCCCCAGTACGGCTCCGACTTCGGCGTGTACCTCAACCACTGGGACGCCATGGTCTCCTCGTCCAAGCAGGGCTTCTGGCCGTGCTTCATCAAGGAGCTGCAGGCCCTCAAGGTTCCCGTTCCCGAGGGGTACAGCGCCGAGGAAGCCGAGGAGGACGAGTCCGAGCTCGCCGCGGCGTACGACGAGGGGACCGGCGAGTCGCGCGCGGAGGCGGAGGACCAGTTCGACGAGGAACAGCCCTCGGTCATCGTCATCATGAACGAGTCGTACTCGGACCTCTCCATCTACCAGGACATCGCCGACGCAGGCTATGAGGGCACGACCTTCTTCAACACCGGCCTCACCGACGCCATCGCGAAGGGCGACTGCTACGTCTCGATCTTCGGCGGAGGCACCTGCAACACCGAGTTCGAGGCACTCACGGGCGTGAACCTCCACTACGTCGGTGAGTACAAGTACCCCTACACGCAGGTGAGCTTCTCGAACGTTGAGTGCATGCCGCGCACCTTCAAGAACCTCGGATACGAGACGACCGCCATCCACCCCAACCTCGCGAGCAACTGGAACCGCTCGCTCGTCTACGAGCAGATGGGCTTCGACACCTTCTACGACATCGACTCGTTCCAGGGCGCCGACACCTACCACGGCGACGTGAGCGACACGGCCACCTACGACAAGATCCTCGAGGTGCTCGAGGACTCCGACGACCCGCAGTTCGTGCTCGACGTTACGATGCAGAACCACAGCCCGTACACCACGGGCACCATTCCCGCCTCGGACCGCACGAGCTACTCGACGGATGACTTCGCGCGGGTGAACGACTCCCAACTCAACGAGTACATCGCCTGCATCAACGAGTCGGACGACGCGCTCGAGGCCTTCATCGGCGAGCTGCGGACGCTCGACCGGCCGGTGGTGGTGCTCTTCTTCGGAGACCACCAGCCCTCGCTCGCCGACGAGTACAACGACGCAAGCTATCCCGGCGACTCCGACGTGGTGCACGCCGAGCGCGAGTTCCACACGGAGTACTTCATCTGGGCGAACTATGACGTGGCAGGCAGCGACCAGACCTCGGAGGTCCGCGACGAGTCCGCGTCGGCCGTCGGGGACGTGCTCATGGAAGCCATCGGCGCGCCTCTGACCGACTTCCAGAAGGCGACGCTCGTCTCGCGGACCGGGATGCCCGTCTTCAACATCGACGGCTACCAGGACGCGAGCGGCACCTGGAACGCCTACGACTCGGATGGCAACGCCACAGGCGACACCGCCCAGACCGAGAGCCTCCTCGCATACGTGACCTATCTCGAATACGGGAGCGTCGTGAACTGACGGTCAGCGATGGCACCGCCCACCGGACGTCCTTCTCGCCAGCAACTCATGGTTGAGAACGAGTGATTAGGCTCGCCCGAGTAATGGTATAAGCTCAGTGTCAATTAATCGAGAAGAGAGGCCAGCATGAACATCTACGAAGCCATGGAGCACCGCCGCAGCCGCTACGCGCTGGACGCGAACACCACCGTGAGCGACGAGCGGATCGAAGAGATCGTGGGCGAGTGCCTCGTCCAGACGCCGTCCGCCTTCAACAGCCAGACCGCCCGCGTCGTCGCGCTCTTCGGCGAGAGCCACGCCAAGCTCTGGTCAATCGTCATGGAGACCCTGCGCGCCCGCGTTCCCGCCGACAAGTTCGCCGGCACCGAGGCGAAGGTCAACGGCTTCGCCGCCGCCCATGCTACGCTGCTCTTCTTCGAAGAGACCGACACCGTGAAGGCCCTCCAGGAGCAGTTCCCCTCCTACGCCGACAACTTCCCCCTGTGGTCGCTGCAGGCGTCGGGCATGGCGCAGGTCAACGTCTGGACCGCACTCTCGTCCGAGGGCCTGGGCGTGAACATCCAGCACTACAACCCCATCATCGACGATGAGGTCGCTCGCACCTTCGACGTCCCCGCGAGCTGGAAGCTCATCAGCCAGATGGTGGTCGGCAACCCCGTCGCCGAGCCAGGCCCGATCGCCAAGAAGCCCGTGAGCGAGCGGCTCGTCGTTCGCAGGTAGGCACCATCCACAGCCCTGTTTTCGCCCTCCCCGCTCGCTCGAGCAGCGGGGAGGGCGATTGCTTTTCGGGCCCCTGGCAGTGACGAGGCTACCCGACCATCACCACCGAGAGCACCACGAAGACGACCATGACCGCGACGAAGGCCGCCATGATGGCCCAGACGGCCGGCCTTCCGAGGTTGACCGTCCAACCCACGCCGAAGCGCTCGGGCAGGAACAGCGACGGGTCGTCCCGGTTGACGTAGAAGACGCCCGCGACCCAGTGGGCGTCATCGTCGGTCGGCATGCTTCCGTCATCCGACACACGGGCGATGACGCGCGAGCCGGCCTGCCCGTAGACCAGGCTCACCACGATGGACGCCACGACCTCGACGACCGCCACGAGCACCACGACGAGGGACGCCTGTGCCATGGTCATGACGTTGGCGAACGAGAGCGGTATGCAGATCATGGCCACGTTCAGAAGGACGCCGAGCGCGACGAGAAGCACGCTCTGAGCATGGGCAAAGAGCCCGTAGGCATAGGCCGTCGAGACGGGCGCATCGGCCGAAGTCGCCCCCTTCGAGCGAATGATGCCCCAGTGCGAGAAGGCCATGCTCGCGAGAACGATCACCTGCACCAGCACGGGAAAGAGCACGACGCCCATGCTCTTGTCGGTCCAGCTGTTGACGTTGCCCACGAGATCCATGTGCATGGGCACCTTGTCGGGCATGACCGGATAGAGCATGATGCCCACCGCCAGGGTCGCGAGGATGACGGGGATGTTGAGCGCCTCCCAGCCGAGTGCCACGGGGCCGGGCACGTCCTTCTCCGCGATGACCGTCGCACGGAGGTCGCTCTCCGCCTGCCAGCCGCTCTCACGCTTGAGGGCGATGACCTTCGAGCGGTAGAACAGCATGAGTCCGAACGAGACGCCCAGGAGCACGAAGAGCGAGACGATGAACACGATCATCATCGGGCCCTCGACGCCCACCGCCGCGAGGCCCGCGACAAGCACCGTCATGGCAGCCGTGAGCACGGCCATGACGACCGTGTAGCGCATCTTGTATCCCCTGATGCGTGGGTCGGACTGCGCCGAGACGGGCACGGTCACGGCAAAGCACTCCCCCGCCCGCTGTATCCAAGGCATCACCGCGCAGGTGACCCCCGTGAGCGGGAGCAGCGCGACCGTCACCACAAGAAAAGACATTGTCTCAACTGACATCTAGTTCTCCTCCCCTCGAGGCGCCGCGCCCTCATCCTGCGCGAACGCGTCGTCCGCGGCAGCAGCTGCCTCCGTCATGAACTCCTCGTACGAACCGCCCCTCGCCCGGTGCGCCAGCGCGAGCCTGCGGAGGGTCTCAACCATCCGCTCGCCCTGCTCCTCGTGCGCCCGACGCACGCTTGCGAGGCCACGGTCGGCGACGACAGCGCCTGCGCGACCGCGCATGATCAGATAGCCCTCATCGCGGAGCACTGCGTATGCCTTGTTGACCGTATGCAGGTTGATGCCCAGATCGCTCGCGAGCGAGCGCACGGACGGCAGCGGGTCGCCGGGCGAGAGCTCGCCCGAGGCGATCGCAGAGATGATCTGGCCTCTGAGTTGCAGGTAGATGGGATCCGCAGAGGACCCGTCAATCGTGATGACCATCAGCCACCTCCCCTCTCGTTTGTTCTATCTGTACTATAACAGATATGACAAGGAAAGGGAAGAATCAGGCTCTCCCGCGAGGCTTTCAGGCAAATCTTGTGGTGTTCCGTTCACTCCGAACCCGTTTTCGAGCCCAGAAGTGAACGGAACACCACAAGATTTGCCTGAAAGCCACCCTCTGCAGAAGGCGACCACAGTGTCGATTGGACGGCCAGCAGTCATGCGTCAGCAGACCGCAAGTCCAGGTCTGATAACGCGCATTTTGCCCCGTAGCGCGTACGCCAACTGGGCTTTTATTGCCGACATCAGGCAAAATGTACGATAATCCCGCCCGTCGTCGCCCCAAAGCCGCTAGCAGACCTGAATGAGCTGCGGAGAAACCCCCGCGTCATGGCAGGCGAGCACGTCGATGCATCGGGAATCCCTCGCTTGTTCGTGGAGCCATGCCAGCGAGGTCTCCAGCTGCGCGCGGTCGACCGCAAGCCCCGGCTGGACCATCTGCTCCCACGACTGGTGGCCGTAGCCACAGTCGCCGGCAAGAATCAGGAAGTGACCGCTCTGCAGGTCGCGAACGACGAGGCCCGTGCTTCCCGCGGTATGCCCGGGAAGCCAGACGGCCGTGAGCGATCCGTCGCCGTAGAGGTCCTTCGAGCGGCCGAAGGGTCCGAACCCCGTGTCGTCGAACTCGAAGGTCGTGACGTCGACGCCTTTCCACATGTCTTGGACGTAGCGTACATGGCTCTTCTCGGCAGCATCCCACTCCTCGCGACAGACGAGCACCTTCTTGGCACCGTCGATCCCAGGACCAGCCACCTCGAGAAGACCGCTCGTGTGGTCGAGGTCGAGGTGGCTGAAGAGAATGACGTCGAGGTCACAGGGGGCGACACCGCAACCAGCGAGAAGCGTGACGAGCTCCTGGCCCTGCGGGAGCTCGCCCGTGTTGGGAACGTAGTTGGGAAAGTGCAGGTAGGCATGCTGGTTTCCGCGAATCGTCGTACCCCAGCCCGTGTCAAAGAGCAGGCTCCCGTGACTCGTCCGCACGAGGTACACGCTCACGGGAAGCCAGATTCGCCTCCGCTTGGGGCAGAGCACCACCGCCAGCTGGTTGGAGCCCGTCTGGAACGGCAGACGCGGCGATACCTGCACGCGACCGGTCTGCAGGACCTGGACGGTCGTATCGGACATGGCGGCTATCCCTCCGACGGTCGGGCGGCATCGTGCCGAACGGAATAGCTGGGATTCCAGTAGCGAGAACGGCCGACGGTCTTGTCCTTGAACTCGATTGCCTTGCTGGGGCATCCGTCGATGCATGCCATGCAGTGGGTGCAGGAACCGCCCCAGACAGGTCGGCCGTCGACCATGCGAATGTTATCGAGGGGACACGCCCTGGCGCAGGTTCCGCACCCGACACAGGCATCGGTAGTGCGGAACCCCTTGGCGTTGATCGTCGTTTTGTAGAAGACGGGATTGATCACGTCGGACATCATCGCGCCGCCCTTCTTGCCGCCGTCCAGCACCTTTCCGTCGCGAATCGCCCGACCGAAGGCATGCATCGTGGGCACGGCGGTCTCGATGACGGCTTTCGCCTGCTCAGGGGTCGGAGTCTCATACATCACGACGTAGTTCTGCGGCATCGGGACCGCGTCAAAGCCCTTGAGCGTCCATCCCTTGTCTGCGCAGAGCCGCTCGACGTAGTGGCGCGCCCTATATGGGGTCTGGAAGCAGGTCGCCACGAAGTACACCTCGGTCGTTCCGAGAAATTCCGTGGCACGGATATGTTCTTCGACGACGCGGGGAATGCGCCCGCAGTAGATGGGCGTCACGAAGACGAGCGGCCGATCAGACCTGATTGCGCTCGTATCATGCTCCCTGAGTCGGTCGATGAGGGAGAGAAGCTGGTCACCCGTCTCGTCGGCGATGACCCGTGCCAACTGGTAGCTGTTGCCCGTTCCGGTGAAGTGGATAATCATGCGTCAATCTCCTATTCGTCTTCGAGGCGTGGATAGCCATGTGCCCTTGCCTCGCCCACCACGGCACCGACGTCGGCGGCGAGCCTGATGAAGGCACCCCAGACCTCGGCGTTCGCATCTGAGTAGTAGTAGTTGCACCTGCCGCTGCGATGCACGGCGACAAGCCCGGCGTCCTTCAGAATCGCCAGATGGTGCGAGACGGCCGGACGCGAGAGGTGCGTCTGCTCGGTGATCTGCGGTACGCAAATCCCGACGCTCTCGCTCTCCAGGATGGTCATGAAGATGTGCTGCCGCGTCTCGTCGCCAAACGCGACGAACACCTTCTGAAGGTTCCCGAACTCGTCGGCGAGCGCCTGCCTGCGTTGTGCGCACTCGTCCATGCCGACTCCTCTCGTCTGGATAACCGATTCATTCGTTTAAACCAGTATTCCTAAATGACGGAGAAGTATGCGACTGGTAAAGAAAGTCAAGACGGGTTGCTACCGATCCGAGCCGAGGCCCTCCTCAAGCATGTGCGCGATTGCGTCCTGGGCTTTGGGCGGATAGACGGGGTAGGAGTACTCGCGACCGTTCTTGTCCCTGCCAGGCTGAACCGCGATGCCCATCTGGCTTCCCGCGTCCGTAGGCAGCCAGTCGCCGCTCTCACCCTTGGCGATCAGACCCTTCTCATGGAAGTAGGCGATGAGGTTTCTGCCCGACTTCAGGGCCTCGATCCCTCGACCCGCAAAGGGCCCGGCCTCGGAGAGCTTTGCCTGAAGCCTGGTGGCGCTCAGGGCTTCGCCCTTCAGCGGCACCGAGACCGTCAGCGGCACCTCGTGACCGCGCGAGTGAGATCCGAGCAGCGAGGTCGAGGTCTTCTCGCCAGCGCCTGACGGCCTGTCCAGGATGGCCGGGTCGCCGAACACAACGAAGCTGTCCTTTGCCCTCGACACGGCGACGTTCATGAGCTGCGGGTTGTCGTTGACGAAGCCGGGGTTGTCCGAGCCAGCGTAGACAAGGGAGAAGAGCACGATCTTTCGCTCGGCACCCTGAAGCGCGTGCGCGGTACCGCAGGTGACGTCACGCGCGTGGTCCCAGCCCGCAAGCTTCGACCTGATGAGGACGGCCTGCGCCCGAAACGGCGTGACGACCCCGATGACCTCGGCGGCATTCACCTTTCCGTCGGCACCGCCATAGAGGTCCCAGAGGGTCTGGAAGTTCTCCTGTATCCAAGTCGCGACGGCGGCCGCCTCCTGCTCGTTAGTGCGGCTGCCTCCGGCAGTCGAGGACTTTCCGGAGACG
This sequence comes from Atopobium sp. UBA2090, assembly GCA_002331575.1. GTDB lineage: Bacteria > Actinomycetota > Coriobacteriia > Coriobacteriales > Atopobiaceae > Olsenella_D. Next base: position 12,850 of record DCZG01000165.1, read on the forward strand.
GGCACGCGTCCGAAGGGCGGAAGCACATCGAGAAGGACGTTCTTCTCGTCGTCGAAGAAGGAGCCGCGCATGGGCTTGAGGCGTCCGGAGTAGACGAGCTCGTTGCAGTACTCGACGATCTCGTCGTAGCAGCGACGGTGCTCGGGCAGGAAGAGACCGCCCTCCACGTGGCGGGTGCCGCCGTCCTCATAGCCCGACCCGACGGCGCACGCCTCCATCGCCGCTCGCATCACGCATGACGGGCGGGATGACGTGAGCCCTGACGCGCTCATGCGGCGCCAGGCATTAGGAGAGACGTTCGCGTCGCTTGCAAGCCCCTCGTCGTCCTCGGGCTCGATGCCCCAGACGGGAGGGAGCTGGTTGACGTCGCCGACCACCAGGGCCCGCTTCGCGAGGGCGAAGGCGGCAGCCCCCACCGACGAGTCCACCTGGCCCGCCTCGTCAATGATCAGCAGGTCAACGAAGCCGATCATGTGGCCCTCGACGTTCTTGGACACGCGCTTGGTGAAGTACTTGGGCACCTGGTAGAGCGTCATCACGAGGCACGGCGTGACGCAGGCCAGCTGGTGGTAGTACACGTCCCGCGCCTTCGGGCTGGTCATCCACCGGGAGCCCTCGCTGATGAGCCTGTCGGGGACGCACTCCCGCTCGCCGGCGGGGCCGTTCTCGCAGACCTCGAGCCAGCGGCACTCGAAGACGTGACACGCGAGCCAGAACTCGGCGGGCCTCACGACCGTGTCGAGCACCTTGTCGAGAGCTTCGAGGGTCAACGGACCCTTCGAACTCAGCTTGAAGAGCGCCTGTTCCACCCGGCGGGAGAGGACTTCGTCCGCGGTCCGGTCGTGAGGCGTGATCGCCCCGTCGAGCAGGACAGCGATGTGGGCAAGTTCGTCGACGGACGAGGATCCGCCAAACGACGAGACCAGCTCGCGGCGAAGCTCATCGATGCGGGAGAGTCTCTCCCTCAGGCGTTCCTTCGCATCCGAGCAGGACGTGGGACGCTGCCCCAGAAAGACCTCGGCGTAGTCGAGAAGGGCGGCCCGCGCCCTCCTCACGTACCCCTCAGAGGAGTACTCCTGGTAGACGCCCTCCATCTTGGGCTGTCCGACGAGATAGCCCGCACTTTTCGCCTTATCCGCCTTCGCCTGGGAGGGGAAGTACGTCCCGAGGCTCTGGAGGGGTACACCCCTCCCCTTCTCGAGCGAGGCCGCATCGAGCAGCCACCGGTGATTGAGGCAGCTGCCCTTGCCCTTCGGCACCTTGACCGAGCCAAAGGAGTCGATGATGTTGGTCACGGCCTGGTTGTTCGTTGACGTGCCGACGATGACGGGCGGCACGTCTCCCTCGAGGGCGGCGCGGACCAGCTCGTCGGCCACGATCGACTGAAGCAGCGTCGTCTTTCCCGTGCCGGGAGGTCCGCTGACCGCGAGCACGTCTCCGACGTCCATGCCGCCGAGCACGTGAAGGGCGTCTCGCTGGTTGTCCGCGAGCGGGTACTCCTCGCTCATCGTGCCTCCGTGGGCACAGGCGAAGTCCCTCTCGCCGCAGGAGATCGGCCGGACGTCCGGCGCGACGTCAGCGCTGGCGTCGATGAGACGGTCAAAGAGCTCGAGGTCGTCGTTGTGCCCGCGCCCAACCGACGCGGAGATGCTCCCATACAGCCCGCGAATCCCCTTGGCCGCGTCGATGACGTCGCTCGGGAAGACGTAGCACGCGTCGGTGACGAGGCAGGGCGACTCGTAGCGTTCGTCCGAGTAGCCTCGCACCGGCAGCCCGTCGATCCCCTCGGGGTCGGTCGCGATCACTGCGTCGCGCATCGCGTCGCAGTAGTCGAGGTAGGCGCCCCATGAGTCTCCGACGCGCTTTTTCAGCCCCTCCGCCTGCATCCCCCTCAGGAATCGCGAAAAGTACGCGGCGCTGCCGAAGGTCAGCGCGTCATCCCCCGACTTTACCCGGTGCGCGAGGTGGTCCCTCGGCACCCAAGGCCCGATCGTGTCAGGAAATCCCGACGGCACCGAGAGGGTTCCGTCGGATCTGAGAGTCGCAGGCGCAAGCAGCGCACCCTCGAGAAGACGATGCTGGGACGTCTGGTCATCGACGTAGGTGACAAGGGAGACGAGGACGTCCATGGGCTCTGTTCCTGCCGGAACGATAGGAACCCCCTCCGCCGGAAGGGCCGCCTCGACCTTGCCGCGCAGGTCGAGCAGGGCGTCGCGCGCCGTGGCGAGGGCGTCCGCGACCGCTTGGTCTTCCAGGCCCTCGGCCGTGGTCAGAAGCCCGCACGTCATGTCGAGGTCGGGTGTTGCGACATCCGTCGCACAGCCGAACAGCCTTGCCGTGTCCTGCGGGCAAAGCTTGCCGGCCTCAATCGCGTAGCGGCTCGTCCCACAGCAGTTCTCGCCCTCGTCGTTGATGGTCTTGGAGACCATGTAGCTCGTGACGAGGCTCTCATTGAGATAGTCCAGGATCTGGCTCGAATCGCTGGCAGACATGGCTTCCTCTCGCTGAGGTTCCTCACGGTACCTACCGCCTGATAGCATACGTCGTATGCCGTACGACGGCGATAATGGACGGGAACACTGCAGGCGGGGGAAGGCGAGCCGATGCGCACGAGGCAGGACGGGTCATCGCTCAGGAACGTCGTGGTCCTCGGCTTCGTCAGCTTCTTCGCCGACCTCTCCACCGAGATGGTCTATCCCCTCATCCCCCTGTTCCTGACTGGGGCCTTCGGTGCCACGCCGGCTCTCGTCGGCGTCATCGAGGGAATCGCCGAGAGCACCGCGAGCCTTCTCCGCGTCTTCTCGGGCTACATCGCCGACAAGCACCAGCGCAAGAAGCCGCTCGCGTTCATCGGCTACGCGACGGGTCTCGTCTACAAGCTCGCCCTCATTCTCGCCACGTCGTGGACGGGGGTCCTCGCCGCCCGCGTGCTCGACCGCATCGGCAAGGGCATCCGCACCGCACCGCGCGACGTCATGGTGGCCGAGAGCGGCTCGGCCGACCAGCTGGGGATGGCCTACGGCCTGCGCGAGACGCTCGACATGGCGGGCTCGGCGCTTGGCATCCTCGTGGCCTACCTGCTGGTCACGTACATGGGTGGGTCGCTCGACCTCGAGGGATACCGACATGTCTTCGCCATCTCGGCCATCCCCGTCGTCGTGGCGCTCTGCCTCTTCCCGCTGCTCCGCGAGAAGCGCACGCACGTCGCGGCCGCGCCGCGCGAGCGCTTCTGGGAGAAGGCCCGCTCGCTCGACCACGACCTTCGCCTCTATCTCGTCGTCGCGACCCTCTTCACGCTCGGCAACTCGTCGAACGCCTTCCTGCTGCTCCGCGCGGGCGACGTGGGCTTCGACGCCGGCGGGACCATCCTCCTCTACCTCGCCTACAACGCGAGCTGCTCGGTGCTCTCGATCCCCCTGGGAAAGCTCTCCGACCGCATCGGCCGCAAGCATGTGCTGGTGGCGGGCTACGTCATCTTCGCGGCGGTCTACTTCGTCTTCGCCTTCCCCGTGGCACCCGGGGTGCTCGTGGCGGCATTCATCGCCTACGGCGCCTACCAGGCCGTGATCATGGGAGCTGAGCGAGCCTTCATCGCCGAGATCGCACCGCCCGAGCTCAAGGGAACTATGCTGGGCCTGGAGTCGACGCTGGTCGGCGTCGCCCTCATGCCAGCAAGCGCCATCGCGGGTGCGCTCTGGGTGGCCTTCGGCGGCTGGGCCCCGTTCACGCTGGGAGCGACGCTCGCCCTCGCCGCGGCGGCGGTCCTCGCGTTTGGGCTGAAGGGCGAGAAGGCCTAGCGCCCGCGGGAGCTCCACCTTGAGGGGATTTTGGCTCATGGTTCACGGTCTTATCGACACGCCTACCTGCGGCAACGCTGGGAGCCAAAATCGGAAGTTGTTGGCGATTATGGCTCCTGCAGGTAGAGGCGTTGCTGAAAGGAGCCAAACTCGACACGAGCCAAAATCGGCAGCTCCTGGCGAGAATGGCTCCCGCGCCAGCACGCCGCCAGCACCCCGCGCCTGCCCCGTCCTGGCTTCCAGTTCGTTACGGGATGCGGTCGTCTCGATGACGACGCATATACTTTATCGAACACCTTCAGCGAGAGGAGCCTCCAGCGCCATGAAGATTGCGTTCTCAACCATCGCGTGCCCAGACTACGACTGGACCGACATCTACCCCATGGCCGCCGACCTCGGCTTCGACGGCATCGAGATCCGCGGACTCGGACAGGCGTTCCAGGCCCCCTATGCACGGTCCTTCTCGCCAGCTCAGCGGGCCAGGACCAAGGCCACGCTCGACCGCCTCGGCCTCGAGATCCCCTGCTTCTCGAGCGGCTGCGAGCTCTACAAGAAGGACGACCGCGAGGCGAACGTCGCCGAGGTCACGCGCTACATCGACCTCGCACACGACATGGGCACCCCGTACGTGCGCATCTTCGCCGTCGGCAAGCCGTCGCCTGCCGCCGTGGTCGATGACGACTACATCGTCGACCTCTGCCGCGAGCTTGGTGCCGCCGCCGCCGAGAAGAACGTGACGCTGCTGCTCGAGACTGCGGCCGACTACGCCGACACGGCCCGCCTGCGCCGCGTCCTCGACGCCATCGCCAGCCCCAACGTCGCCGCGCTCTGGGACCTGCACCACCCGTACCGCTACTTCGGCGAATCCGGCGAGACCACGGTCGCCAACCTCGGCAGCTACATCCGCTACTGCCACGTGAAGGACTCCGTCATCGATGGCGGCCACATTCGCTATCGCCTCATGGGCGAGGGAGACATGCCCCTCGCGGAGATGTTCGACGCGCTCGACGAGATGGGCTTCGACGGCTACATGACGCTCGAGTGGGTGCGCGCGTGGGCCAAGGACGTGGCCGTCGAGCGGCCGGGCATCGTGTTCCCGCAGTACAAGCACTATATGGACAGCTACCTCGCGCAGGTGGCCTCATCGGAACGGCTCCAGACGTCCCTGCGCGGTGAGGGCAAGTACGTCTGGCCCAAGGAGCACCTCATCGACCTCACCTTCCCGCAGGTGCTCGACCGCATCTGCAAGGAGTTCCCCGACCAGTACGCGTTCCGCTACACGGAGTGCGACTACACGCGCACCTATCCCGAGTTCAGGGAGGACGTCAACCGCTGCGCCCGCGCACTCATCGCCATGGGCGTCAGGCCCGGCGACCACGTGGCCATCTGGGCGACGAACGTGCCGCAGTGGTACCTCACGTTCTGGGCGACCGTCAAGATCGGCGCCGTCCTCGTGACCGTCAACACCGGCTACAAGATCCACGAGGTCGAGTACCTGCTGCGCCAGTCCGACACGCACACGCTCGTCATGATCGACGAGTACAAGGGCACGAGCTACACCGCGATCATCGACGAGCTGTGCCCCGAGCTCGCGACGTCCACGGCGGGCGAGCTCGCGAGCAAGCGTCTGCCCGTGCTCAAGAACGTCGTCACCGTCGACGGACCCCACCCCGGCTGCTACTCCTGGGAGGAGGCCGTCGCCAAGGCTGACGAGGTCGACCAGTCCGAGGTCGACGCGCGCTGCCGCGCCATCAAACCCGACGACGTCTGCAACATGCAGTACACCTCCGGCACCACGGGATTCCCCAAGGGCGTCATGCTCACGCACCGCAACGTCGTCAACAACGGCAAGGCAATCGGCGACTGCATGGACCTCTCCACCGAGGACCGCATGATGATCCAGGTGCCGATGTTCCACTGCTTCGGCATGGTCCTCGCCATGACCGCTTCCGTGACGCACGGCGTCACCATGTCGCCCATCCCGGCTTTCTCGCCGCGCAAGGGCTTGGCTTGCATCAACAAGGAGAAGATCACCTGCTTCCACGGCGTCCCGACCATGTTCATCGCCATGATGAACGTGGACGAGTTCGCCACCACGGACTTCTCGCACATGCGCACCGGCATCATGGCCGGCAGCCCCTGCCCCATCGAGAAGATGAAGGAGGTCATCGAGCGGATGCACATGCCCGAGATCTGCATCACCTACGGGCAAACCGAGGCATCGCCGGCGACGACCATGTCCAAGACGACCGACTCCATCGAGCAGCGCGTGAACACCGTCGGCCTGCCCATCTATGGCGTCGAGTGCAAGGTCATCGACCCCGACACCGGGCTCGAGCAGCCCGACGGAGAGCCCGGCGAGTTCTGCAGCCGCGGCTACAACACGATGAAGGGCTACTACAAGATGCCCGAGGCCACCGCGGCCGTCATCGACGAGGACGGCTGGCTCCACTCCGGCGACCTGCTCCTTCGCCAGCCCGACGGCTACTTCCGCGTCTCGGGACGCCTCAAGGACATGATCATCCGCGGCGGCGAGAACGTCTACCCCAAGGAGATCGAGGACTTCCTCTACACCTACCCCAAGGTCCGCGACGTGCAGGTCATCGCCGTACCCGACAAGACCTACGGCGAGGAGGTCATGGCCGAGATCATCCTCAACGAGGGCGAGACGTCCACCGAGGACGAGATTCGCGACTACTGCCGCGCACGTCTCGCCAAGGAGAAGGTGCCCCGCTACGTGCGGTTCGTCGACGGCTTCCCCATGAACGAGGCGGGCAAGATCCAGAAGTTCAAGATGCGCGAGGAGGCCATCGAGTACCTTGGCCTCCAGGACGCGGCATCGATCGAGACCGCGTAGGGAGAAGGACGACCCAGCTCCTCGGCTCTTGCCGGAACGACGCATTCATAGCTGGCGAGAAGGACGGCACCAGGCGCTCGGAGACACTCCGAACCTGGGGCCGTCCTTTGCTGTTATCTCAATGAACCGCAGGTCGATGGAGTAGTCTACTCTTCCTCATCGGGCGTGAAGAATGCGTAGGTGAGCCCGAATCCGACCGCGATACCGATGGCCAGGAGGATAACGTATTGCCCGATCTGCCCATTCAGGTAGAGGAGGGCACCGGGAAGTGCCGTGATTCCCATGCCGGTCCCGGCCATATGCATGAGCCCCGCGAAGAGACCGGACGCGGCGCCACCGATGCAGGCAAACACGAAGGGCTTCTGGTAGCGCAGGTTGACGCCAAAGATCGCCGGCTCGGTAATGCCGAGGAACGCGGGAATCGCGCTGGAGAGATACAGCGCACGCTTCTTCTCGTCCTTGGTCTTGAGGGCGACCGCGATGGCCGCAGCACCCTGGGCGGCGATGGCGCCCGTGATCATGGCGTTGAACGGATCGGCACCAGTCGTGGCGAGGAGGTTGATCTCGAGCGCATTGAAGATGTGATGGATGCCGGTCACGACGATGACCTGCTGAAGTCCACCCACGATTACGCCGCCAATACCATACGGAGCATAGACAAGCGCCTGGAACAGGGCGAGGATGCCGCTCTCGATGACGTGCATGATGGGACCGACGCAGAGGAGACCGAGGATGATGCCCACGAGCAGCGTGACGAACGGGGTGACGATGAGATCGAGCACGTCAGGCACGACATCATGCAGTTTCTTCTCGAGGTTCGCCGCGATAATCGAAACCGCGAGAGCCGGCAGGACCGACCCCTGGTAGCCCACGATAGGTATGACAAGACCGAAGAGGTTGAGTTGGATGGCCTCGGCCGTCCCGGACGCGACGCTGTACGCGTTGGGTAGCGACGGCGAGACGAGCATCAGACCGAGCACGATGCCGATGACGGGATTGCCGCCGAACTTCTTCATCGTCGACCATGCGACAAGAGCAGGCAGGAATGCGAAGGCGGTGTCGGTGAGCACGGTTGTCATGAGGGTGAAGTTGGCGTCCATCTGGACACCGAGGTTGGTGAGCAGGCCGCGGACACCCATGAAGAGACCAGTCGCCACGAGGACCGGGATGATGGGGACGAAGACGTCGCCGAGTGTTCGGCTCACCTTCTGGAGTGGTGTCATGTTCTTGTACAGCTCCTCGCGGTTGCCCTCCTTCACGCCCTCGCCCATGCCCACGACGACCGCATAGACCTTGTTAACAAAGCCTGTCCCGAGAATCACCTGATATTGGCCCGCTGCCATGAACGAGCCCTTGACGCCTTCGATGGCCTCGATAGCGTCCTTGTCGATCTTGCTCTCGTCCTTGAGAATGAGCCGGAGCCGCGTGGCACAGTGCTCCACCGACTTGACGTTCTCGAGGCCACCCACGTTCTCGATGATCTCCTGTGCCACGTTCTCTTCCTGTTTCATTTCTGCCTTCCCTCTCCTGTTGTCTCCAGTTACTCGGCCTGTTCGGCCGTATTGCGCACATGTCTACGACGGTTCCGCTCGACGCCTCACGAGGCGCGAACAGGCACCGCCTGCCTGACGAAGTCAGGAAAGTCATCCCTCAGCCGAAGAAACGCATCCCAGATTTCATCGGGTACCTCGACATGGGGGATGAATCCCATGCCCTTTGGTCCATATCCGTTTTCATCGTCATGGAGGCGCGGCATCTCACCCATGAGCAGTGTCAGATACCTGCGCATGGTCCAGATGCCAAATGGCTCCCCCTCGAAGGCAAGCCCTGGCACCGCACCGGACATCTCTGTCTCGGCCCCCTCATCGGGAATAACGTGCACGCGATACGAGGCGAAACTGACGGGAATAACATCGGGCATCTCCTGACGAACCTCCGCCTCGATACGCCTCTGCATGGACTCGTCGTGAATCAAAATCATGGTCGAGCACTCAAAATGGCGCTCCTTGAGGAGGTCTCTGAGATACGTCACGTTGTTCCCGCAGTTGGTCGAGAGACGCTCGAGGACGTCTGCCCTGAGGCCGTGACGCGTCTCGAGGTAGGCTTCGAAGACGTCGGCCTCGGACGCATCGTCGGCCAAGCTGACGTCAGGGCAGAGCTCCCGCACCCTCTCGCGGAAAGCCTCGGTTGTATGACCCACGCCTCCCACAATCGCATAGCGACGCGCGACGTTTGCCCGCATCGCACCTGCGAAGACGTCAGCTCCGCCGAGAATCGCACCACCAAAGAGGGCACACACGTCCGCTCGCTCGATGCCGAAGCCCTTAGCCAACGCCTTCGACGTGAGCTCGGGAACGTCACGCTTCCCGAGGAAGTCTGCGAGCGTGTTAACGTCACGTGAAATCGATTCCATATTCATGCCGGATGCCACCTCCTGTTCGATTGTCCGGAGCCGCTCTACCGAGAGGCTCTCGTCTTCTGTTCAATATGGGAGATGAGATCAATACGGCGCTGGTGACGCCCTCCCAGGAACTCCGCGGACATCCACTCATCCACGATCATCTTCGCAACCTCGATACCAACCACGCGAGCTCCAAAGGCAAGCATGTTTGCGTCGTTGTGCTGCCGAGAGAGCCTCGCGGAGAAGGGCTCCGAACAGATGCAGCATCGGATGCCAGGTACCTTGTTCGCGGCGATTCCGATGCCCTCGCCTGTTCCGCAGATGACGATTCCCCTCTCCACCTCGCCGGACGCGACTGCCTCGGCGACCCTCTCTCCCCACAGCGCGTAGTCGGTAGGTTCGGGTGAGTCCGTCCCGTAGTCGACTATCTCGTGGCCCTGCTCACGCAGGTGTCTCGAGATCTCCTCTTTGTAGACGAGCGCCACATGGTCGTTGCCAACCCCTATCCTCATGGTTTCCTCCTCGAGGGGGACGCACCACGGGCACGGATGCCTCCTCATGCCCGCGATGCGTCCGATGCTGTCGTTGCTCCGAACCGATCCGAGGTGCTCCTCGACCACGCTCCGGTAGTTCGTTGAATCTTGACCCGGATTATTCCTGCAGGATGGTGAAGCCGAGAGACGCGATGTCCTTCGCGAACCCACGAACCGTGTCGAGCGAGAGGTCATAGGGTGCGCGACCGCGCTTGGCCCACTTGGCGAGGATGTCGTTGGGCACGGTGATGATCTCGGCTCCGAGCTGCTCGGCCTGGAGGATGTTGTAGACCTCGCGGGTGCTTGCCCAGAGGACCTCGGTGAGGGGGCGCTCCCGCGTTACCTCGACCGCATGGCTCACGACGGAGACCGGGTCGTTGCCGGCATCCGCCATACGCCCCGCGAAGATCGAGACGTAGGAGTCGACCTCGGGGTCGAGCGCGTCCACGATGGCGTCGACCTGCTCCTCGGTATAGACGGCGGTAATGTTGAGCTGGGCGCCCTCGGCTGAGAGCCCCCTGATGAGGTCGTAGGTCGGTTCGCCCTTGGTGGTGAGGGCGGGAATCTTGGTGAAGACGTTGGGTGCCCACGAGGAGATCTCGCGCGCCTCTGCCTCCATGCCCTCAAGGTCGTCGGCGAAGACCTCGAACGAGATGGGCATGTCACGAATCCTGCCCAGGACCTCGAAGGCGAAGTCGCGATAGTTCGTGACGCCGCCCTTCCGCATGAGGGAGGGATTGGTGGTGAATCCCTGGACGAGGCCCGACTCGTACATCTCGAGCATGCCTTCGAGGTTTGCCCCGTCGGCGAAGATCCTGATGGCCATGGTTGGCTCCTTTGCGAATGGGTTCCCGGTCACGACGGCTAGACCTGACGGTCGAGGAAGCGCGCGTCGACCTGCCTCACGATGTCGACGTCCCTGTCCACGACGAGCCCCGGGATGTTCAGGGGCTCCGAGTCGGTGAGCCTGGCGAGAATCCCCATCGCGGGGCCGAGAAGGTCGACGGACGGGATGCCCGCGGCCTCCATCTCGCGGCGCAGCTCCTCGCGAAGCGCCTTCTCGAGGATCGTGTGGAAGACGGCAGTGGGCCCATCCATCGTGACGTAGCGCGACACGTAGGCCTTGACCTGCTCGATGTCGCTCACGTGGGAGAGGCAGCTGACGCGGACCGAGCCCTTGTCAAACTGGACCGCGGCCGCCCTTACGACGGAGCAGGCCGTCGTGCCCAGTGAGTCGGAGATGACGTGGACGGTGATCTGCTCGGGAGCCTCGGGGGTTTCCTGCTCGGAGATGATGTCGGTCATGGTGCCACCTTCCTCGGTCGATGTGCGCTTGGGTACCCGGCCGGCAGCAGCCGGCCGGGTTGTGATGCGAGACGAGCTACGCGAGCTTCTTTGCCTCTTCGGGAGTGCAGGAGAGGACGGTCGGGGTGGAGCGGTAGCCGACGCCCATGCGGTCGATGCCCATGTCGATGAGCTCAAAGAAGTGCTCCTTGGTGCGGATGGCGCCAGAGCCCTTGACCTTGATGCGGCCCTCGCCAGCCTCGATCATGGCGGCGACGACCTCGTTGGTGGCACCGTGCTGCTCGCCGCCGGTATAGAAGCCGGTCGAGCTCTTGATGAAGTCGGCGCCCGCCGCGACGGCGCAGCGCGTACCCGCCTTGACCTGGTCGATGGTGAGGGAGTCGGTCTCGATGATGACCTTCACGTTCGTGCCGTACTTGTGGCAGACGTCGACGACGGCCTTGATGTCGGCGGTCACGTAGTCGAGGTCGCCGGAGCGCAGGCGTCCGTAGTTGGAGACGATGTCGAGGTCCTCGATGTCGTAGTTCCTGCAGTACTCCTCCGCCTGGAGCACCTTGGAGGCGGTGGTGGAGAGGCCGAACGGGAAGTCGCACACGACGCAGATGCCGGTGTCGGTGCCCTTGACCATGGGGGCGACGATGTCGAGGGACGCCGGGTTGATGCAGATGGTCTTGCAGCCGAAGTCGATGCCCTCCTGGCTGTACTTCTTGATCTCATCGACGGTGAACTCGGGCTTCAGGACCGACTGGTCGATGTAGCTCGCCAGCTCGCGCTCGTTCATCTCAGCTGCCTTCTTGGTCTTCTCCATGATGCTTCCTCTCTCTTGGCCCCCTCGGGGGCGTTGTCGGTGTGCCGCCGCGACCTTCGTCGTTGGTCCTTATTTGTATCTTTAGTTAGGTACTTTAGGACCAACTGAACAATAGCATCCACGGAGGCGACCAGAGAGGGGCAACGTGATATACTTCTTTTGTATGGTACGTATGATACATTGAGACAGGAGAAGGGCTCGAGGCCCACCGCCAGAGAGGCAATCGCGGAGACTCTAGCCTGTGGACTCGTCTGGAAAGGATCGGAGCGCCATGGACGTGTTGACGGCAATCACGGCGGAGCCCTTGAGCCACACCTCTGACGAGCCGCTCTACCTGCAGCTCGAACGCCGCATCCTCCAAGTCATCGCCACGGGAGGACTCGACGAGAGCACACCGCTCCCCACCGAGCAGAAGCTCTGCGGAGCCCTCGGCCTCTCGCGAACGACGGTGAGGCGATGCTACCAGGACCTCGTTGACACGGGCAGCGTGGTCCGCCGGCGACATGAAGGTACGTTCGCAAGCCCCACGTCGACGAGACAGAACCTGGGCATGCTGCTGAACTTCTCGGCGGAGATGGAACGGGAAGGGAAACAGCCCTCATCCAAGGTGCTGGGACTGCGAAAGCGTCCCGCCACGAAGGGCATCTCCAAGAGGCTCCAGGTGCCAGACGGCACCGAGGTGTGGGAGATTCGCAGGCTGCGGCTTGGAGATGGCATCCCGATGCGCGTCGAGACCGCGTTCGTGCCGTGCTCCCTCTGCCCTGGTCTCTCCGAGCGAGACCTCTCTCGCTCGCTCTACGCACGAATCACCGAGGAGTCGGGGGCGCTCCCGGCTCGTGCAGAGGAGATCTACGAGGCTGCCAATGTGGACGAGAAGGAGGCCAAGCTGCTCGGCGTCAAGCCAGGGTCGCCGGCCTTCAGGGTGCTGCGGACCTCGTTCGACACGCTCAAAAGGCCCTTCGAGACCTCGGTCCTCGTCGAGCCCGCCGACAGGAACCACCTGCTCGTGACCCTCGACACCGAAGGCCTCGAGCTCAGGAAGTACTACGGACGATTCGGGCTGTAGCCTGAACCAATTGAGTCAATCGCAAGCAAGGGCATTTCCAAGAGGGAGCCCGGTCGGTTGTCGAACCCTGCGACCAGGCCCATGGCGCTCTTCGCCGCCGCCACGTTCTGCTTTCTCAGGGCAGACTCGAGCACGGAGAGCCGAGAGCGGTTGAGCGGTAGCATGGTGCCGTCATCCATCGTGACGTCATCGCAGGTATAGGCGACGACGTAGGCGACGTTGACGACATGCGACCGGTGAATCCGGACGAAACCCCTCGTCGCGAGCAGCCGCTCCGCGTCCCTCATGCACCCGCGCACGACCACCTCATCACCACCGCCAAACACGGCGCTGAGCCTGTGGGCCTCCGTCTCGAAGTACCTCACGGAGTCCGTATGGATTTCCAACAGGTCAATGCCAGCCATTCCACACCTCCAGCGCGTGGCAGTCAGAAAACAGCGACCACCAGGTATCTCGTGCCAGGAACGGAGTGTCGCTCGATATCAACACGGTACCTATCTTGGCGAGTACTCAGTTCACGGGACAATCCCGAACCACGTCACGGCCGCACGAATGACGGTGCGAATTGCGAAAGAAGTGTGAATGACCTGCGTGTACGTCCTCACGTGACAGCTTGGACGCCGGCAACATGCCCCGCGCCCTTCTCGCATGTCTCGACCGAGGTGATTATTCAGAGATGCTTGCCTGAGTCCTGCGTAGCCGCCGCCCACCGACGATGCATCCGACCGAGAACGCCGCGACGAAGATGACGAGCAGCGCACCGAGAAACATCCAGAGCGGCTCGGGCAGCGAGCGAATCAGAAGCGCGTCTCCTGGAAAGAGCCAGGTCCCGGATGAGAAGAACCATCCGTGGAGCCAGTTGAAGAGATCATAGAAGTCGAACAGAGCTATCGCCGTGAACACCACTGCCAACGAGACCGCACCGATGCCGCCAGCGAGAAGGGCACCGCCCACAGCGCGTCCGCCAAAGAGACGGCACACGAGGACGAGGACAGCCACCAGGCAGCAGGACGAGATCGCGGCGAACTCGATCATCCCAAAGAAGAACTCGCGCACGGAGAGCAGGTGGGTTCGGGATTGCTCGCCGAGCGTCGTCGGTGTCTCCGCCACCCCCCAGGGCAGGCTCGCATCGTCGTCGCCCATGCAGAACGCGAGGACGCCCTGGCCGACCTGGGCGCATTCGTCATGTGTGAGGCCGGTGCCCTCCTCCTCTGAAAAGAGCTGCGTCGCAAGCTTGGTCGGATAAGGCGTAAGCAGCAGCGAGAAGGACACGCCGAGAATCGCGCAGACGAGCAGGACCGCCGCGAGCGCGGTAAAGACGACGCGGGCAATGCCGTGTCGGGAGCTCGAATCGGATGATGTCACGTCGGTATCCATGCGGGTCATGCTAGCACACGATCATCTCGCCGTTGTTTGACTTACCGCCTGGTGACGCCCACACTTGTTCCCATGAATAGCGACATCGACAAGGACCTCGCACCGCGCCTCGACTGGATCGCACGCATCGCCGTCGGAGCCGTCTTTGCCATGAACGTGTGGTGCTCGCTCGGCTTCATCGTCGACCCTGGCGCCTACGCTGCCTCCTACGAGCTGACAGGGGTCGCCGGTCAGGCAGCCGTCCAGGGACTCGGAGTCGCCTTCCTCATGTGGAACGTGACCTATCCCCTCGTGATCGCCCGGCCCTCCACGCACCTGACGCTCTACGCGGTCGTGCTCGCCCAGCAGGTCGTGGGCCTCGTGGGCGAGACGTTCATCAGCCTGACCCTGCCTGCCGGCCACACGACGCTCGCGGCGGCGCTCGAGCGGTTCATCGTCTGCGACGGAATCGGCCTTGTCATCATGGCGATCGCCTTCGTCCTCGTCCGCCGTGCCGTGCGTGGAAGCACGCGCTGACAAGCCAGCAGACGGACTCGAACCGCAGCTCCGTTCCGACCCTCTCCCGCTTTCAGGCAAATCTTGTGG
>DCZG01000165.1:27602-102803 GCA_002331575.1 Atopobium sp. UBA2090
ACAAGATTTGCCTGAAAGGCGCCCGCGGTGTGGCGCGGAACCGTAGCGGGAGCGCGCGGCGACGGCGCCAAGTCCAACACCCCTACTTCATCCGCTCCATCAGCGTGTCGATGAGCTCGGAGACGTTGTAGATGCCGTTGTTGTTGAGGTTGAACAGGTTGTCGACGAGCTCCCTGCCCCGATAGTCGTCTCGGAGCTCGAGCGCCTGCATCACCATCGGGACGTTGAATCCCGCCAGCGAGTACACCTTGCTGCCATGGGCGCGCACGTAGAGGAGCGTCTGGTTGTAGGGGGTGCCGCCGAGCAGGTCGAGAAGGACGATTGACCCCACGGGGAACGCCTCGAGCGCCATCATTGCCGCATCGATGAACTCGGAAGGTTCCATACCCTCCTCGAGCGAGAACGCAGCGAGGTTCGGGACATCCCCCGCAAGCATCTTGATGGTCTCGAGGCAGCCTACCGCAAATCCCCCGTGGCTCAGGAGCAGCACTCCGGGAACGTCAGGGACTATCGCTTCTGGATCAAACACCGAACGCATGGTTCCTCCTTGTTTGAAATGCTTGCCTGTTCTCGACTACTTCGTCGTCTCCGTACCTTCGACGTATCGAGACGCCTGAAGCTTGAAGAGCTGTGCATACTCGCCGTTCAGTTCCATGAGCTCTCGGTGAGAGCCGGACTCGGCAACAACACCGTCCTTGAGAACCAGGATTCTGTCCGCGATGGTCGCGCTCGAGAGCCTATGGGAGATGAACACGCAGGTCTTGCTTTCCTTGAGGTCTGCGAACTGATTGAAGATCTCCTGCTCGGCGCGAGGGTCAAGCGATGCGGTGGGCTCGTCGAGGATGAGGACATCCGAGTCGGAGTAGAACGCGCGGGCGACCGCGAGCTTCTGCCATTGCCCGAGCGACAGCTCCTTGCCATCGGTGTCGAAGTAGCGCATGAGCTGCGTGTCATAGCCACTCGCGAACGCGCTCACGTATGCGCTCGCGCCCGACTGCACTGCCGCCGCGACAACGCGCCCCTCGTCAGGCACCGAGCCGATGTCGCTCAGACGGATGTTCTCGCCCACCGAGATCGCATACTTGCCAAAGTCCTGGAAGATGACGCCGTACATCGAGTAGAGATCATTGACGTCATACTCTCGGATGTCCCTGCCGTCGAGCAGGATGACCCCGGACGTCGGGTCGTAGAGCCGCATCAACAGCTTGATGATGGTCGTCTTGCCGGCGCCGTTCAGACCGACGATGGCAATCGTCTCGTTGGGCCTGATCGTGAAGCTTGCGCCCTTGAGCACCTCTGCGTTGTTCCCGGGGTAGGAGAAGCGGACATCGCGGAAATCGATGGTGTGGGGCTGATGCTTTCGCACCATGACGCCCTTCTCGCCCGACGGAACGATGGTCGGCTTCATCTCCAGGAACTGGATGAGATTATTGATGAAGAGCGTGTTCTCGTAGATGGACGACGTCGACGAGATGACACTGCTGATGCCGTCACCGATGGAGGTGATGGCTCCAGTGTAGAGCACGAAGTTGCCGACCGCATAGAGACCGTCGTACACCCCTCGAGCGAACATGATGTAGAGGAGACAGTAGACCACGGTACTGAGCAGGGAGGCAAGGACGCTCCAGACGTTCTCCTGGATCTTGAGCCTCTTGAGGCCCTTGTAGTACTCGTCAAAGGACTCCTCGTAGAGCGAGCAGAAGTAGTCGGACAGGTCGAAGATCCTGATCTCCTTTGCCAGGTCCTTGTCGACGACGACGCTCGAGAAGTAATCCATCTTCCGACGGTTCTTCGAGTGCCGGTTGAGGTAGTTGACGTTCTTCCGGCGAAAGACGAAGTTGACCACGGCTATCGGAATCGAGACGACCACGATGAGCAGCGACGCGACCTGGCTCACGCTGAAGACGACGATGACGTACGACACGATGGAAATCAGGTACGAGAGGACGCTGAAGCTCGAGCTCATGACCTGGATCGGCCGCGACCCTGCCTCGCGGCTGGCATTCTCCATCGAGGCATAGAAGTCAGATGAGTCGTAGCAGACCATGTCGATCTCTTTTGCCTTCGCCATGATCTTGAGCTTGATGTGGTTGGACACGAGCTCGCCCGTGACCGAGAGAACCGCGTTGTAGATTCTCGACACCGTCGAGCGAACGAAGGTGTAGACGAACTGAAGGACGAGGAAGAAGACCACACTCGAGAAGGCGAGGTCCTTGTTGCTCACGACCTCGCTCAGTCGGTTGATGATGGCTGCGCTGATGAGAGAGCCGACAACGGGCATGAGGCCGTCGAACACCGAGAAGAAGAGCATGACGAAGAGAAGCAGCTTCTTTGTCTCCCATACGAGGAGAAAGGTGTAGCGCAGCCTGAAGGACACTGTCAGCAGCCACTCCTTGACAAAGGCGGGAACCTCGCCGATCGTCGTCGGCCGTCTCACCCTGTTCTTCTCCTGTGCGCCATCCCGTGGCTGTTGCATGTCAACCCCCTCTCAGCGAACGCCGTACGATGCGGTGTGGTGCTTCAGTCCCCGATGAGGGTCGACCCCGAGCAGTCGAGAATCGCCCCGTTGCACTGGATGGCCTTCTCCGAGCAGAGAAACGTGATGCAGTTCCCTATCTCCTCGGGCTCAGCGAACCTTCCCATGGGGATGTGCTGGATGGCCCGCTGATAGCGGTCGGAGTCGACCTCGGTGCGGTCGTTCCGGACATATCCAGGCACGACGGCGTTCACATGGATGCCGTCTCTCGCCACGTCATGCGCGAGGCCTCTCGTGAACGAGGCGTTCGCCCCCTTCACCGTCACGTAGGCGAGGTTGTTGTGGCTTCCGGTCCAGAAGATGGACTTCGTCAGAATGTTGACGACATGTCCGGGCTTGTGCTCGGCCTTGCAATGCCGAACGAACTCGCGACAGGCGACCATCTCCGACTCGATGGAGCCGATCTCGGCCCCTCTGAACTTCTCGACGGAGAAGTCCTCGATCGGTCCGTTGGCATCGTTGAGCACGCTCGCGTTGTTGATGAGAATATCCACGCCACCGAGCTCGTCGATCGCCGTCCTGAAGAGGGAGACGATGTCCTCCTCCCTGCTCATGTCGGCTCCGACCACGATGGCCCGCACGCCATAGGTGTCAGACAGTCGTCTGGCAAGCTCCTCGGCACGCTGTCGGGAGGAGCTGTAGTTGATGACGACGTCGGCACCCTCTCGGGCGAACACCTCGCAGGTCCCGGCACCAATTCCCCTCGAGCTGCCCGTCACGAGGGCAACCTTTCCAGCAAGTCCCAGATCCATCTTCCTACCCCCTCAGCAGATGTCGCTCGATGAACTCGCCGACGCCATCCTCGTCGTTCGACGGGCAGACGAGGTCCGCATGTGCCTTCGCAGCCTCGCTGCCATTCCTCATGCAGACCCCGATGCCTGCCACGTCGAACGCGGGAACGTCGTTGTCGTAGTCCCCGAACACGAGACACTCGTCTCGGTCGATTCCCACTACCTCGCAGACCTTTCTGAGCCCGGTGCCCTTGTCCGTGCCAGCGGGAGCCACTTCGAGAAGGTCATCGGCGGATTTCGTGAAACCCAGCCGGTCATCCTTCGAGCAATACGACTCGACACGATTGACGGCGTCGGTCGGGCAACCCCCGAGCATGACCATGACCTTCACGACATCGAGCGCGCCAAGCCTGGAATCGGTCGGATCGGAGACGTGCGGCGTCCTCTCGTAAGGGTCGTCGTCCTCTTCTCCGCTCTTCCTTCTCCCCCTCAGCACGGGGTGGTGGGGGTTGTCGCTGATGAGCTCACCCGCGTCACTTCTGATGACAAAGTCGACGCCCTCGCTCAGAAGATAGGCCACGAGATCGCGAACTGTCTGCTCCCCGATGAACCGCTGGGAGAACACGATCGCGCGGTCACCACTCGCCACCTGGGCTCCGTTCGAGCAGACGACGGGGGCGTTGGCCTCGATGACAGAGGACACCCTATCCAGACCGTGCATCGACCTGCCCGTCAGGAAGGACACCCAGTACCCTCTGTCCATGGCCGCCCGGAGCGCCCTGACGTTGCGCTCCGAGATCTCGTCATGGGAGTTGACGAGGGTGCCGTCGAGATCGGTCGCGATGAGCCGGACGCGCTCAAGCCTCTCCTCGAATGTCGAGTCAGCGGCCAATGCGCTCTCCGGCGGTGCTCAGCCACCTCTGGAACTCGGGATTCTCGAGGACCTGCGGGTTGGCGATGCCCGGCACCTTTTCTCCGTCGATAAGGCCCTTGATGCGGTCGACGACGAGCCTGGGCGAGACCATGGTCGCGTCGATGGTGTTGCCGGCTCGATGCGGCGTCAGCGTGACGTTGTCAAGCTCGAGGAAGGGAGAGTCCGCGGGCAGTGGCTCCTGGTCGAAGACGTCAAGGGCGGCGCCGGCAATCCTGCGCTCGCGAAGCACCGCGAGAAGCGCGTCGGTGTCGACCAGTCCTGCTCGCGCGGTGTTGACGAGATAGGCGGAGGGCTTCATGAGCGAGAGCTCGTGCTCTCCGACCAGGTGGTAGGTTGCAGGAGACAGACGGGCATGCATCGAGACCACGTCGGCAGTCCTGAAGAGCTCGTCCTTCTCGACGAGGGTGACGCCCGCCTCCTCGGCCTGCTCCGCGTTGATGAAGGGGTCATACGTAATGACGCGCACGTCGAAGCCCGACAGCTCGTGGGCGACGAGCTTGCCGATGAACCCGAAGCCAACCAAGCCAATCGTCTTCCCGTGGAGCTCGTAGGTCTCGTAGTAATGAGCTCGGGTGTTCTCGAGCGTGGCGTGGTGAGAGCGGGCGATGTTGCGCATCTCGGCGAGGATCATGCCGACCGTGTACTCGGACACCGCATAGGCATTGTGTCCCGCGGCATTGATGACGAGAACTCCCCGCTCCGTCGCTGCCGGGATGTCGTAGTTCTCGAGCCCTCCGCGAACGGCACCGATGATGCGAAGCTTGGGCAGGGCGTCCATGTTCTTGGCCGAGAAGGGCGTGAACGTGCCGATTGCTATCTCTGCGTCAGGGTTGTCATAGAAACCCTGGGGGACATCGAAGTCGCCAGGGCCCTCGGTCTCTACCTTGCGAATGAGGAAGCCGAGATCGTCACCCCTCTTGAGCCAGGCCCCCTTCACGAGGTCGATGTCGGGTCCGAGGGTCCTCGCATTCTCCGCGATGTACTCGTCCATGGCACCGCCCTCGTCCATGTACATGACTTTCATTGCCATTGCTTGCTCTTTTCCAGATGAGGTTGCGTACTATGCCCAGTCAGAGAAACT
This sequence comes from Atopobium sp. UBA2090, assembly GCA_002331575.1. Taxonomy (GTDB): domain Bacteria; phylum Actinomycetota; class Coriobacteriia; order Coriobacteriales; family Atopobiaceae; genus Olsenella_D. Next base: position 32,885 of record DCZG01000165.1, read on the forward strand.
CCAGGGAGGAGCTGGCGCGAGCACTCGCTCGTCGGCCAGCTCCTCCGGTCGTTCCCTCTTACCAGAGGGTCAGAAGCACGCCGACGATGATGACGGCGAGGTACCAGAGCATGAGCTTGACGCTGGTGGCCTTCTCGTGCTTGTCCAGATAGACGTATCCGAGGATGAGGAACAGGAACGGGAGCAGACCCGGAAGGATGGCGTCGAAGGTCGTCGGGAGGTCGAGGGTGTTGCCCTCGGTGAGCGTAAGCACGAGCGTCGGGGCGATGCTCACGTACGAGGCGCCGAGGCAGCCCATCATGAGCATGCCGAGGATGCCGGCACCGACGACGAACCTGTTGAGCCAGTTGCCCTTGAGGACCTGCAGCACGGCCTTCCTACCCTGGTAATAGCCAGTTCTGAACAGGGTGATGGAGATCGTGACGAAGATGACGGTGCCAGTGATCTGGGACAGGAGGCAGAGGTACGAGCCCTCCATGCCGAATCCGGCGAAGATGCTGTTGATGATCGGGAAGATGATGTAGCCGATGATCGTGTCGCCGAGGCCGGCCATGGGGCCCATGGTCGAGGTCTTGAAGGCGGTGATGACGGAGCCGTCAATCGGGGCGCCGTTTGCCTTCTCCTCCTCCATCGCCATCGCGGCGGCGAGGATGATGGACCCGCAGTTGCCCTCTGAGATGTAGACCTCGAGGTGGCGCAGGAGCGCTTCCTGGAGACCGTCCTCATCGCCGGCGTAGAGCTTGCGGAGGCAGTGGAGCATGGATGCGCAGATGCCGTTGGCGTAGTAGTACGAGATGCTCTCGGTGACCTTCTGGAAGAAGTGCTGCAGGAACCAGAACTGTGCAAGGTCGCGCTTGGTAAGGGTCTTCTTGTCCGTGACTTCTATCTCGGAGTCCTCAGTAGCCATGTCTCTCACCTACTCCTCTTTCTTGGCATTCGCCCGGCTGATGGCGTCGTCGTCCATGTTCATGACCACAATCACCGCGACGCAGGCAGCAATGATGGCGAACGTGAGGGTGGACATCCCGGGGAGGATCTTGCACATGAAGAACCCGACGATGAACCAGGGCAGGAGCTTGCGACCGCCGATGACGCGCACGCAGGAGATGATGCCGACCGCGGGAAGGACCTCTCCGAGCAGCACCAGCGAGTGGTTGAGCCAATCGGGGATGAAGGCGAGAACCGCCTGCGCGTTGCCGCCGACGAGTGCGAGGTACAGAATCGCCGTGACGGGAATGGCGGCCAGGGGGAGCTTGATGAGACCGGGGATGCCGTACGCGTCCAGGTAGAGAAGGTTGTACTTCTTCTCGTTCACGTGCTTGACCATGACCTCGTGGGAGAACGAGTTGATGACATAGCCGAAGTTCTGGATGAGCGAGCCGAGCATGCCGAACGGGATGGCGATAGCCAGGGCGGCGCCGAGGTCAACACCCGTGGACAGAGACACGGGGATTGCGATGAGGGCCGCGAGCCTCTTGTCGGACGGTACCGTGCCGCCGACGCTCACGACTCCCATGTAGGCGAGCTCGATGGTGGCGGCGATCATGAAGCCCTTGGCAGGCTGCCCATAGATGGTGCCGATGATGAGGCCCATCCAGTAGGTGTCGCTCATGATGATGGTTACCTTGGCGAAGTCAGAGGTGATAAGCCAATACCACAGACCAGCCCCTATGCAACCCAGCAATAGCTGAAGGTCCATTGTCCCTCTCCTTTCCTAATGCATCTTTGAGATGGCGTCGACGATGGGCATCTTGGTGTCCTCGGGAACCGCCTGGATATAGACGTTCACGCCTTCGGCGACGAGCGCCTTGAACATCTCGCGCTCTTCCTCGGTGAGATGAACGGTGTTGTAGACACGCGTCCTGCCCTTTGCCATGGGAACCTGAGCGACGTTGAGAGCTGAGTACTTGAGGCCTGCCCTCCAGGCCTTGTCAGCGGTCTGGGGATACTTGAACAGGATGATGGTCTTTCCCTCACCAAACTTGTCCTTGTTCCACCGCTCGATTCCCTGCTCGACTGTCAGGCAGTCGATCTCAATGCCGGGAGGAGCCACGAGGTTGAACATCTCGACCTGGAAGTCATCGTTGGCAACCTCGTCTTCGACGATGACGACCCTGTCCGCATGCAGAAGCTTGATCCAACGCCCAGCGACCTGACCGTGAACGAGACGTGCATCAACCCTTGTCATTACGATTTCGCTCATGATCTCCGAGTACCGACGTTGCTGAAGCGCGGTACTCTCCTCTCCTCTCTCTACTCGTGAAGCGATACGTCCGACCTATCTCTTTGAAGCGCCTTTCAAGACAATCTCTTCCAGGTTTCTCTTGACCGCCTGGTCATACCGAACGATGAGGAAGACGAGCGTGGCGAGGGCTGCGAACGTGGAGACGAGCCCGTAGACATACAGCGACTGGCCGGCCGCAATCGAGATGACCGTCACGACCGCGAGGCTCACCGTGAGCAATGCGCCGGCGAGGGCCTGAGAGGTCAGCGCCTTGAGGTACGCCCTCTCCTCCCCCTTGGCGTCGTCGAGCAGGACGAGGTTGACGATCAGCTCCTTGTTGTCCCTCGCCATCGAGCTCACGGCTTTTTTCCGGTCGGACTCATTCGACTCCTTGCTGCGTATCACCTCGACCTCGCTCTCATGGGTCGAGAGAAGCCGATCCACCGCCTTGCTGACCGTTTCCGCCTTTTCCATGGCTCGCCCTCCTCTGTAGCTAAGCGATCGACTCGAGCATGTCCCGCACATCGTCACGGGTGACGTTCCCGTAGCCGAAGAAGATGCCATCGTCTCCGCACTTGACATAGCTGAGGATCTCGTCGATCGTCTCCTCGGAGACGGAGTCGACTCCCGCATATTCGCGAATCGTCTTGGGAAGGCCCATGCCCTCGAGCCATGCCCTCATACGGTCGATGCCCTCTTGGGCAACCTCGCGCGCCGTACCCGCCTCGGGGCTGACCTCGAACACGTTGGTCGCGAGCTGAGCGAGGCGCTCCTCGGTGTCCACGCCCCTGTCGAGGGCCATCTGGGTGCAGGCCGGCATCACGAGCGCGATTCCGGCACCGTGCGTCTTGTGATAGACGTTTGAGAGCGCCTCCTCGACGAAGTGCGTGGTCGCCGAGAGCTTGCTCCTGCCGATACGCGTCACGTCATTGTGCGAGAACGAGGCGTTGAGAAGGAGCTCGGCACGTGCCTCATAGTCATCTGGTTTTGCGAGGGCAATCGGACCGAACTTGACCGAAGTCCTCATGACGCCTTCGCAGAACTGATCGGCGAGATAGGAGGTCTGGTCGGTCAGATACGTATCGAACGTGTGCGAGAAGATGTCCGCAGCACCACAGGCCGTCTGGAACTTGGGAACCGTGTAGGTGAGCACGGGGTCGAGCAGGGCGAACTTGGTACGGATGGCGGGGTTCATGAACCCGCCCTTGAAGCCGGAGCCCATGTCGTCCTTGATGAGCGCCGATCCGCTCGTCTCGCTGCCGGAGGCGGCGATGGTCGAGATGGCACCCACGTTGCCGATCTTGGCGGGCTTGCGCTTGTGCGTGAAGAAGTCCAGGAAGTCACCGTCGTTAACCATGCCGATCGCGATGGCCTTGGCGGTGTCCATGGTACTGCCGCCGCCGATGGCGAGAACGAAGTCGACGCCGGTCTCCCTCACCTTGTCGAGGCCCTTGTAGACGAGCGACGCGTTGGGGTTCGGTTGGACGCCTTCGAGCTCCTCGTAAGGGAGACCAGCAGCATCGAGACAGTCCGTCACCTTGTCAAAGAGACCGGAGGCCTTGATGAAGCCGCCGCCGTCCATGACGATGAGTACCTTGGTGCCGCCGTACCTCTTGATGTAGTCGGCAACCTGGAGCTCGACGTCCACACCGAAGACAATCTCCGTCGGCATGTAGAAACTGAAGTTTGAGTATTTCTTATCCATGTGCGTTCCGGGAACGAGTCCCGTGTCCTCCTTTCGTCGTCTTGGGTGGCTCGCTAGAGAAGCAGACCGCCCGTTGCGTCAACGATGGAGCCGACGGCAAGCTGACATTGGTCGCTTGCCAGGAAGGCGACCATCTGGCCGATCTCGGTTGGTTTGGCAAAGCGCCCCATCGGGAGACGTTCGAGACGTGCCTTGGTCTTGGGATCCTCGAGCTCCTCTGGCGTGCCCTTGAAGCGGGAGTTCATCGCGGAGCCCGGCATGATGCCGTTGACGATGATGCCCTTGGACGTCAACTCGACGGCGAGCTGCTTGGTGAGGCCCATGAGCCCCGACTTGCTCACGGCTAGGCACACGTGCCCCGGCGTCGTCGTCGAGACCGAGGCCTTGGAGAGGATGTTCACGATCCTTCCGCCCCTGCCCGCAGCGATGAGACGCCTCGAGAACTCGGCGCTCATCATGAACGTGCCGACGACGTTCACGTCGAGGTTCCTCTTGAACGTCTCCACGGGCATCTCGTAGATGAGGCCGTTCGTCGAGGGGCCAGTGAGCCCTGCGCAGTTGACGAGGATGTCGAGCGAGCCGGTCTTCTCCTCGGCGAAGTCGAAGACCCTCTTCACGTCATCGGGATTTGAGATGTCCCCCGTCACGAAGTACACGTTGGTCCCGTACTTCTCGCTCAGGCTCTTCGCAAAGGCCGCGCTCTCCTCGGGATGGGAGAGGTCGTCCATGACCACGTTGGCCCCTTCGCGGGCGAAGATCTCGGAGATTCCACCACCGACGCCACGAGAGCCACCCGTGACGATGACTGTCTTTCCGCTGAATCCAAGATCCATAGCAGTAACCTCTCGCTTCTAGAACTTGTCCACTTGGCCGAAGACGTTCATGTAGTGAACGAGCTTCTCCTTGTAGCCCTGCCTGAGGTACTTGACGCCCTTGCCAGCGTCCGTGACGCCCGCCTCGTTCCAGAGCCTTGCGGCGTTCATGAGCAGGTCGGTGCAGATGTTGATCTTGCAGATGCCGGAGCGCGCCGCCTGGGCGAGAAGCTCGTCACCGGTGGAGGAGCCGCCGTGCAGGACGAGCGGCACGTCGGTGATTGCCAGGCACTGGGCGAGAAGGTCAAAGTCGATGAACGGCTTGCCTGCATAGAGGCCGTGCGTGGTACCGATGGCGATGGCAAGCGCGTCGACGCCGGTTCGCTCCGTGTAGTCCTTGACCATCTCGGGCTGAACGAGGTTCTTGCGAATGGTGTCCGGCTCGTCTTCCATGCCCACGTGGCCGATCTCGCCCTCGACGGAGACGTTCACCGCATGGGCGATCTTGACGAGCTCGGCGACCTCGGCAACGTTCTCCTCGTAGGGCTTGTCGGAACGATCGGGCATGATTCCGGTGTAGCCGGAGCGGATTGCCCAGATGGCCTGCTCGTACGTGCCGCCGTGATCCTGCTGGATGGCGATGGGCACGCTCGCGTCCTTGGCGAGCCGCTCCACGATGCGTCCGAAGAACACCATGTCGGGAATCTGGGGATAGTTGAGGTCGAGGATAAGAGCAGTGTGGTTCTCCTCGGCTGCCTCGATGGCGACGCGAGCGAACGTCTCGTTGTTGGTGTTGGGAGCACAGACTGCGAATCCGCCCTCTTTGGCCCTGTCAAGAATCCAACGTGAATTGACGAGCATGTAGAACCCCTTTCGTCGTGGACGTGAGCCCATCAAGTGATGTGGTCCCTTGTCTGACTTGGATTCTACGGACGGCTTTTCGAGGGAACTTCCCGCGCTTTTCACGCAAAGTGAAATGCGAAAAACGAGAGACAAATTCTCATATAATCGCAGTTAGAAGAGGTTATCTTTCGTAACCGACCGCCATGGGCAGCAAAGAGCCCCACCTTCCGCGGGCGGTCGTGAAGTCCCGTGAACGGCGTGCTCGCATCTGCGGTCACCATCGTGGCTATGATTTACCAGGCATCATATGCATCGGTTATCTGGGGGGTAGCCAGTGCTTTCAACGCGGCAATTCAAGATTCTCTATCACCTCTACTCGTCACGCCAAGAAGATCCTGCGAAGAGCTTTTCGATTGACGACCTCGCGGAAACCTACGGAGTCACCACCCGAACCATCCGAACAGATGTCGACGCGATCGCCAGGCACATGACGGGCAAGGGGCTCGACCTCTCCATCGACAAGAAGGACGTCGTCCTCTCGATTGTCGACGCGGATCGGGCCAGGTATTTCGTCGGCGAGACGATGGACGAGATGCAGAAGGTCTTCTACTTCGTGGATGACCTCGCACGGGCCAAGTACATCGTCGAGACGGTCCTCCTGAGTAGGCGATATGTCAGTATGGACACGCTCGCGGGAGACCTGTACATCTCCCAGTCGCGCCTCTCCCAAGACCTGAAAACGGTCGGCTCCATCCTGGAGAAGTACCATCTCACTCTCGAGCGTGCCAAGGGAGTGGGAGTACGCATCACGGGAGACCCCCTGGACAAGAGGGACTGTCTGATGAAGGAGTCATCCATCTCGCTGGTGGATGACGTCCAGTACATCGGCAACTCCAAGTACGACCACATGCTCGACATGTCGAGCGATATCGTGACGAGCATCATGCTGAGACACGACTTCAGCGTCTCAGACATAACCCTTCAGAACATCGTCGTCCATGTCGCCGCGACGGTGGAGATGCTCATTCGAGGCAGCGTCATCGAGGAAGACCTCCAACCCGACCCTTCGACAGACCCCGAGGAGCGAGTCATCGCCCGGGAGATCCTAGAGAGGTGCAGCGACAAGTTTGGTCTCTCCTTCAATGACAACGAGGTAGAGAACCTGGCGGTCAACATCCATGGCAAGCGGGAATACGACACGGACGACTTCATCACGAGCAAAGTCGACGAACACGTCCTCAATGGCCTCAAGAGGGTGTCCGACGTCTACGGGATAGACCTGACCGAGAACCTCGACCTGCGCATCGCGCTCGCATTGCACGTGAACCCCATGGTGACCCGGCTCAAGCACCACCGGCAGCTTGAGAACGCGCTCACGTTCTTTATCAAGCAGAACTATGCGCTGCCCTTCGAAATCGCCACCACGTTTGCAGACGAGGCACTTCCTGTCTTCGAGGGCAAGATCAGCGATGACGAGCTCTCGTACCTCGCCTGCCACTTCGCGACGGCGCTGAACGCCATCAACGAGGCGAACCACGCGGAGAAGAGGGCGATCATCATCACGCGGAGCAAGAAGAGCGAGGCCCTTCTCCTCAAACAGAGCCTTCGTTCGCGGTTCCCGCAGATTGCCCAGGTCGACGTCTCGCACGTCTACAGTCAGAAGAAGTTGAACCTGAACGAATACGACTGCATTCTCGTAACCGAGAAGGACCTCACCTCCCTCAACAGCAACTGCATCTATGTCGATGGCGTCTCGCTCGACGAGGACGAGGAGCGCCGCGTGGCCTTCTCCCTCGCGGGCTTTGACCTCGAGCGCGATCTGGTCTCGAAGTTCGACAGGCGGCTCTTCGAAGTGGGATCGGCCAACTCGAAGGAGGAGATTGTTCGGCGCATGTTCTCACGTGCCCAAGACCTCGGCATCGTCGACCCCTCGGCGCTGGACTCCATTCTTGAGCACGAACGATCCAACTCCTCCTACTTCGGGAACGACATCTCCATTCCCCATGCGGAAACGCTGAGGGCAGACTGCAGGCGGACGTTCATCTCGGTTTTCATTCTCAACAAGAAAGTCCCGTGGGACAGCTTCAAGACCGACATGTCTCTCCTGCTCGTCATCAACGTTGGAGACAGCGTTCGCTACCAGCTCTGGAACTACATCTCGCTGATGATCTCGAAGCCTGAGTACATCGCTTCGCTCCGCAGCTGCAGGGACTTCCAGTCATTCATCAATGCGGTGAGGTCCATCTTCAAGCTCGAGATCGACGCCCGCTGAGGCTGTCGCTTCAGGGGATTGCCTGCACGAGCCACAACCGTCTTCCTCTCCCCCCTTCCGCTTTCAGGCGGATCTTGTGCCGTTTCGTTCATTTCAGGCCCCTTCTGAGGCTGAGAAATGAACGCAACGGCACAAGATCCGCCTGAAANNGGGACCCGCGGCACCGCGCGGCGACGGCTCCAAACGTGTAGGCTGGTGTCATAGCCAGTCAGCGTCATAGGAGAGTCAACGCATGGATGCGCCATCCAACCCACACCACATGCCCATCAAGTGGCACGAGACCGTCACGAGCACCGACGAGCCAGCGACGTGCGCTCCCCTCTCCGACAAGAGCGCGCTCGTCTGCCGGGTTGGCCTTATCGCCCTCTCGGGAGGCACGGGAAGCTGGCGCGTCCGCGAGGCGATGAACCGGACCGCACGCGCCCTCGGCATCGGCTGCAGCGCCGACATCAGCCTCACGAGCATCAACTGCACCTGCACCGAGGCGGACTCGGGCTTCACGCAGGTCGTGAGCCTGCCGACGACGGGCGTCAACACGGAGCGCATCACGCTCATCGACAACTTCATCGAGAAGGTCGACGACCTGGTCGAGACCCATACCGTCCACGAGGTCCACGACCTTCTCGACAGCATCGTCCAGAAGCCTGTCAACTACTCGGCCGTACAGTCCGGCCTGGCATCCGCCCTCGCCTGCGCCGCCTTCGTGTTCCTCCTCGGCGGCGGGCTCATCGAGATGGGCTGCGCCTTCATCGGGGCGGGCGTCGGCCAGTGGCTGCGCAGGGTCATGCTCGGCCGTCACATCAACCAGCTCACGAGCGTCGGCGCAAGCGTGGCGGCGGCCTGCCTCGCCTACCTCTGCAGCCTCATGGCGCTCGGCCTGTTCGTCCCCGACGCGATGTCGCACGAGGCAGGCTACATCGGCGCCATGCTCTTTGTCATCCCCGGCTTCCCCCTCATCACGAGCGGGCTCGACATCGCGAAGCTCGACATGAGGAGCGGCCTCGAGCGTCTCGCGTACGCGCTCGTCGTCATCCTCGTGGCGACTCTCGCCGGCTGGCTCGTGGCATCGATGACGCAGCTGTACCCCGACGACTTCGCGCCTCTCGGTCTGTCCGTCCCCGTCGTGCTCGGGCTGAGGCTCGTCGCGAGCTTCTTCGGGGTCTTCGGCTTCTCGATCATGTTCAACAGCCCCGCGAAAACGGCCGCGACGGCGGGCTGCATCGGGGCGGTGGCAAACACCCTTCGCCTCGAGTGCGTCGACCTCGCAGGCATGCCCCCCGAGGCAGCTGCCTTCCTGGGCGCCCTGGTCGCCGGCCTTCTCGCCTCGGCAATCGGGCTGCGCCTGCGCTATCCGCGCATCACGCTCACCGTCCCGTCGATCGTCATCATGGTGCCGGGACTCTACATGTACCGCGCCGTCTACTACATGGGCATCTTCGAGACGCTCGACTCGATGAGCTGGGCCATGCGCGCGGCGATGATCGTGGTCTTCCTGCCGATCGGCCTCGCGCTCGCCCGCNNGGCGCTACTGCAGCTAGCGGGTACGGGAGCGAGCACTCTCCCAAGGAGGAGAAGCCAAGTCAAGTTTCTTCGACTACTTGGCGACCAGAATCTGGCAGTGTTCTCCACCATTCGAGCGAATGGCCTCGCGAGCTTCGTCACCAGGGTCGATGTCGGTAACAATCGCGTCCACCTCGGAGATATCGGCAAACTTGACAAGCGAGACGAGCCCGAACTTGGTGTTGTCAGCCAAGACGTAGCGCTTCCGAGCGCCCTCGAAATAGGCTCGCTTTATCTCTGCCTGCTCCGGGTCCTCGGACATGAAACCGCTCGCCGCGACGAGGCCGCTCGTGGAAAGAAACGCCTTGTCAGTGTGATAGTTCCGAAGGCTGTTGAGCACGGAGACGCCCGTGGTGTAGCGATAGCCCCTGCGCATGAAGCCACCCAGGAAAAGGACGCGAGCGCTGGGAAGACGTTCCTCTGCCAGGTCGGCAACTGAGAAGTCATTGGTCACTATCGTGATGTTAAGACGAGGGTTGATGCTACGAATCAATTCGATCGTGGTGGTGCCCGTATCGACAGCGATGCAATCCCCCTCGTCGACCAGCGTCGCCGCCAGCTCACCGAGCGCTCTCTTTGCGCTCGTCATATGGCCTTTGCGCTTGCTGTAGTCGACAACCACCCCGCTCTTCTCGACCGACAAAGCTCCGCCATGACACCTGCAGAGTTTCCCCTCACGCTCGAGCTCATCAAGGTCGNNCGAACCGTAAATTGGGAGACGCCGAACTCCTCCGAAAGGTCCGCGACGAGAACCTTCGGCTTCTGCTTGAGTCTCTCGATAATCTTCTGTTTTCTCTCTTCCGGAAAGAGCTTGTTTTCTGTCATTTCATCTCACCAAACAGTTGTCAGACCAGCTCATATTGATTCTTGAAATACAGATTTTGTTATAGTGAAAGCATCATATATATTTTAGCTCAGTCTTAAATGCACAGCGTATAAATTGACAAACATAGCAAAAACTAGGGCGCCCCCAGCGCAAATTGCGTCAGGGGCGCCCGAAGAGCTGCTGCCTAGGCAGCTGCTATCAGCCTAGCCAGGGTACACAATGGCGTTCTTGATCACAGCGCCAGACGCATGCTCGAGAATTGCCTTCTCGGTATCCTCGATGGGATATTCATTCTGGACGAATATCTCCTCAGGAAACGTCCCCATCTTGAGGAGCTCGAAAGTCGAGTTCACATACATCGGGGTCGTGTGAAACACTCCCTTGACCGTTAGCTGGGCATAGTGCATGAGGTTCGCATCGAGCTTGACCTCGGAGCCCTTCTTGAGCCCACCGAAAAGAAGCACGAATCCCGCGGGCCTTGCCATGTGCATGGCTGCCTCCCAGACAGAGGGCACGCCAGTCGCCTCGATTGCAACGTCGACGCCACGGCCATCGGGGGTGAGACTCTTGACCGCCGCGATGTTGTCCGGAACCTCGTCGACCTTGACCGTGTCGAAGGCACCAAGCCTCTTGGCGGCATCAAGGCGAGACGCTGACATGTCGCAGGCAATCACATGCGCACCACGAAGATAGGACATGCGAACGAAGCCGAGACCAATCGGACCGCAGCCATTGACAACGACGTAGTCGCCGATCTCAATCGGGCAGTTGGCCGTTCCGTACACCGAGCAGGCCATGGGCTCGAGGAGAGCCGCCTGCTTGTAAGACATGCTGTCTGGGAGACGGAACATGTTCATTGCGACGATTGGGGCAGGAATGAGCTGGTACTCGGCGTACGCCCCGTTTTCGAACTGGTTCTGGATCAAGTGCTCACACATTGATTCATCCCCGCGCTTGCAGTAGTAGCAGTGCCCGCACGGAGCGGAGTTATGAGCGACGACACGCTCGCCCACGTGAAAGTTCTCGACACCGGAACCGACTGCATACACGATTCCCGATGCCTCGTGGCCGAAACCGAAGGGAGGCTCATAGCGATAACCCCGCTTGTACGTCTTTACGTCGGTTCCGCACGTAAGCGTCACCTTGTTCTTGATGACGACCTCGCCCGGTCCGGGTTCTGGAATGGGAGCCTCCTCTACGCGGATGTCCCCGGGCGAATAGAACATGACCCTCTTCATAGTGCTCTCGCTCATAAGATGCACGTGCTCCTTCATTGGATGTCAAATCCCACATAGTCAATGGACGATACGAATGTTCCTCACACCACCTCACCTGGGTGCGATTAGTCCTGGGACGTCTCCCCCTCGGGACGGCCCGGCTTTTTCCTCGCCTTTCCTGAGAACATCTCCTCGGTAATACCCTTGCTGCGGTATATCTCGGGAATCGGCACGGCTTCAGATGACTTGACAACGACATAGGCCATGACCGCAGCAATTGCGGTTGCCACAAGGCTCTGCGTCGTGAATGCCAGAAAGAGCATGTACGCGTCGATGAGAACCAGTAGACACCAAGCTATCGTGCGAATCTTCTCCTGCATGCTCTGTCCTTAGCTCGTCCCAGATACCAAGGCGGACGATTGCATTCCTACTTGTTTGCGATCTCGATGCCCATACGCTCCGCCGCAGCCTTCTCCTCGTTCTTCTGGTTCTTGAAGAAGGGGAAGCAGAGGGCGAAGAAGCCCACGAGCGCACCGATGCCGATGAAGTTGCCACGGCACGCCTCGACGGCTGCCCAACGAATCTCTGCGATATCCATGCCCCACCAGGCGAGCTGGAGACCATTCGCAGGGAGAGTTCCGCCGACTTCGTTGGCAAGCTGGGTGAGCATGGGTGCAAAGTCAGAGGCGGACCAGCACAGGATGGGAACCATGAGCCAGGAGATGAGAACCATCTTGCGGAGGTCGCCCTTGCAGGACACGAAAGCGGCGGCGCAGACGCAGACGTTCATGAGGTTACCGAACGGGAGGACGGTGTTGCCAGGAAGAACGAGCGCGACGCCGATGGCAACGGGAATCGTCAGGATGATGGCGACCCAGATCTCGGAGTTGCCCGCGAGAATAGGCCAGTCGAGACCAATGACCATCTCACGTCCTGGGAAACGCTTCTGAACCCAGCCCTGCGAAGCCTCTGAAATGGGCGTCAGGGCGGTCATGAAGAGCTTGGAAACCATCGGGAAGAGCGTGAGAGCGGTACCGGCCATGACACCAGTTGCCAGCGCAGCGCTGCCCTGGCCAGCGACAAGACCGATGACCGTGCCGAGAATGAATCCAATGACGTGGTTCTCGCCGAAGATGCCGATCTTCTCCTGCATGGCAGCGGTGTCAAGCTTGGTCTCCTCGGGGAAGACCTTGTCGAGAAGGCGGGCGATGGGATAGAAGATGATGTTCGAAAGGAACATGGGGTGCGGCATGCCAATGCCGGGGCAGCCCGTGAGCTCCTGGATCTGATACTTCGTCGCATCGGAGTTCTTGAGCTCGAGAATGACCTGGATGCCACCAGCAACGAAGCCGGCGACGACGCTTCCGGTGACGCAGTAGATCAGGAACGCGGTGAAGCCCTGGTTGGCGACGTTCCACATATCAACGTTCAGGGTGTCCGTCTTGTTGATGAGCAGCATGATGACGTTGATGCCGATCTGGATGACGAACATAAGGAAGACATACGGCCAAGACCAGACCAGACTCAGCGCGGGTGACCAGCCCATGTCAAGAGCGGTGAGTTGAATGCCGGTCGCCTCGACGAACCCCTGAATGGGCTGTCCGACGGACGTCGACATATAGCTGACAACGAGGTTGATGCCGACGATGGCGACGCCGAGCGTGAGACCCGCAGAGAAGGCCTTCGCAGGCTTCAGGCCAACCACGAGGCCAATCAGGAATACGACCAGGGGCATGAACACCGAGGAGCCGAGATTGAGGATTGCCTGAAAGACTGTCTGCAATACTTCCATATTTCCCTCCGCTGTTATTCGTTCGGTTCTATAGGCCGAGCTTTTCCACTATCTGCTTGAAGCAGGCGTCCGTCCCAACGCCGGTCAGGAACGGCATGCCGTTGATGACGGGGATTGGCGCATCGATGACCTTGCCTCTGACCGGCGTGATTGAGACATAGAGGTCTGATCCCGCAAAGTAGCTGCTAAGCGATTTGATGTCCACCGGTTCGCACTTCGCCTTGTTTGCCAGACCGGCGTCCTTGAGGCGCGCGTTGATCTTCGAGGCGACAGTTGCAGATGAGGCAATGCCCCCACCACAAGCAACAATGATCTTCTTCATGAATACCTCCCTCCATGCATCTCTCAGTTTTCGGCGCGACACAAAGCTCCTGACAGAAACACCTCGCCAACTCAGTCCGGCAACCGGGACTAGATGACGACGTTCGCAGCCAAGTCGACGATTGCGTCGACGAGCGCACGGGCATCGTGCAGCCCTGCAAGCCGTTCCATGGAAGTCGGCTCGGCAAAGAGGCATATCAGCTTCTGAAGAACGGCAAGATACTCGGCGTCACCTTTTGCGACCAGCATGAACGCCATGTCAATAGGTACGTCCACCTCGCCATCCCCCATCTCCTTGAAATTGACCGGGGTGGCAAGCCTTGCGATGACGATGGCGGGGACAACGACGTGGTCCTGCACCATCGCGTGAGGAATCGCGACTTTCAACACCGATGTTGGGAGACCAGTGGGATAGAGGTCTTCTCGCTGGATGACATCCTCCGCATAGCCCTCCGTCGCGAACCCCTTCTCAATGGCAACCGCGGCCATCTGCCTGATGAGATCATTACGAGAGCCGGCATGGACGTCAAAGAGCACCGCGTCTTCGTGGAACAGGTCTGGAAGCGAGACTGAGTGTGCCATTGGTTCCTCTATGTATGTGTCGGATAGGACCGGGCTGTTCGAGGACATCAGAACGCAGCCGAGAGACCAAAGTGGGCAGCAAGGTCCTTGAGCTGGCCCTCGTTGATGCAGTGCTTGGGCTTCCCGTTGACCGCGACGTAAACGTGGGCGTTCTTATCGACGGTCTCGATGAGACCTATCGCCTCGTCGAACGAATCGCCGCTCGAGAAGATGCCGTGATACGGCCAGACGACGATGCGATAGCGCTCCATCTTCTTTGCCGTGAGAGGTCCGATCTCACCCTCGCCGCAGACCATCCACGGCAGGACGCCGATGCCGTCAGGAAAAACCAGGATGCACTCGGAGTTGAGCGACCAGAGCGTCTCCGTGAACGACTTCTCGTCAAGGTCGGCAATGGTCGTCATCGCGTTGAGGTACGTCGGGTGCGTATGCATGACGAGCCGATTGCCGGGATTGGAGCCGAGGCGTGAGGCGTGGCACAGCAGATGTGCAGGGAGCTCGCTCGTGGGGCGACCGACGCCGTTGTCATATCCCCAGAGGATGTCATAGCTGCCCTCGTTGACGCGGATGATGCCCATATCGCGTTCGGCGCGTTCGACAATGGTGCGGAACTGTCCGCCCGTTCGTGTGATGAGAAACGACTTCCCGACGAGACCGGCCGTGTCGTATCCAAACGGCACGCGAACGGGCTGAGCCATGAAGAAGGGCTCGACCTCGGCGATGTCAGCATCACTGAGGAGGTAGCTCATGTTGCCTGCATGACATTCGCCCCAGCCGGCCTCCCAGAAGTAATGACACGACGTGACTGCTTCTCTCATGAGCGGTAGATCCAGAATCCCTGCCATTTCCATCCCTTCTCATCTGCACAAATATTGAACGTATTGTGATTGATTATCTACTTTCATCTACTTTTGTCTATACCTATCTTGGTTAATTTAGCGTACGGTAGATAAATGTCAATCATCGGTAGTGCTGTCGCGGATGTCCTGGCGAATCTCGACTCACACCAAAGAGCATCTACGGACCAACGGCTCCGCAGTGAACGTACGTAGAGAATGCCGTGTGTTCTCCTACTCAATTGACCTTGCAATATCGGAAAAGATAGTTCCGAGGGCGAATGCACCCGCGTCGGGATAGCCGATGCTGCGTTCTCCGACGGTTCCCGCACGGCCCATGCGGGCGACGATCTGTTCCGTCGCCTTCGCTCCTTCCACGGCAGCCAGAGCTCCGACACGAAGGGCGGTCCTGACGTCGACACCTCTTTCTGCGGAATCACGTAACGAGTCCGCGCAGGGAACGAGAGCATCGATGAGGGTCTTATCGCCCACGGCGGCACCTCGGCCGAACGAGCGCTCGCCTGTCTTCTGGATTCCGACGACAGCGGCCTGCATAAGACAAGCGAATTCCGATAACGAAAGCTCGACTTTGTCTCCAGCGCATTTTCCAGCAGCATGGAAGGCGGAGCCCCATATTGGGCCAGAAGCCCCGCCACAATACTCCATGATCACGAGCGAGCAACCACAGAGGAAGTCACCAATGCTCGTGGTGTGATGTTGGATGAGGTCTTCCCACTCGGATTGTAGTTGACGGAAACCCTTTGCGACGCTCATGCCAAAGTCACCGTCGCCCGCATGGGAGTCAAGCTCACAGAAGGCGACCTCGTTCTCGATAACACAACACCCCATCCTGTCAACCATGTGGACTATGTTCCCAAGGCTGAGGCGCTCACCCTCGAGTACCGCGGTCTCTGGACTGGGTGCGGACAGATGGTCAGGAGACAAGACCGAATCCTCAGGCGGGATGACGTCACAGAAAGAAGTGGCTGGCACTGCCCCCGTAACCTTGAATGCATTCGCGTCAGCAGGGGCATCGATGAGGGATCGTAGGTGGTCGGTCATCTTCATGAGAGTGACGGACGCGCCGAGCATGTCAATGCTTGTCATGTAGTTACCCACGAACGTGCGATGCACGGAAATGCCGTGCTCATCAAGAACCCGCCGAACCGACGTATTGAGGACGAAGAGCTCCATGAGAGGTGTCGAGCCGAACCCGTTCACCATGACGGTGACATCATTGACTCCCGAGGTGCCAAACTCTCCGAGAAGGGCTTCGACCGTGCGGCTCGCAAGCTCATCCGCCGTAGCAGACTTCTCGCGCCTTATCCCTGGCTCTCCATGAATGCCGACGCCGTACTCCATCTCGTCCTCAGCGATATCGAAAGTCGGAGTGCCCTTTGCGGGCACCGTGCATGAGCTCAGCGCGAAACCGATGGTCTTCAGGTTGGCAATTGCCTCCTCGGCGGCTGCCTTTACTCCGGCGAGTGACTCGCCTGCTTCGGCAGCTGCGCCGGCGACTTTATGGACGAGCACCGTGCCCGCCACGCCGCGACGGCCAACCGTGTACAGGCTGTCTTGCACAGCGATATCGTCGTCGACCTTAACGAAATCGACGTCGATGCCATCCTCCCTGGCGAGCTCGGCGGCGTTCGTGAAATTCATCACGTCGCCCGAATAGTTCTTTATGATCAGCAGCGTGCCCTTTTCGCTCCTTGCCGCCTTGATCGCCTCGTAGACCTGAACCTGAGATGGCGAGGCGAACACATCTCCGCAGACGGCGACATCGAGCATGCCCCTCCCAACATAGCCGGCATGGGCTGGTTCATGTCCTGACCCACCGCCGGAGATGAGGGTGACCTTGTCCTGGGCGATCTCGCGCTTCTTCACGAAATGGTAGGTGCGGTCGAACTCGAGCTCGGGATATGCGAGCGCGATGCCTGCGCCCATCTCTGAGACGACGTCCTCTGGTCGATTGATAATCTTCTTCAAAGCACGGCCCCCATCCCGACAGAGCCACAAGGACTGACTCCGCCGACATTGGAGTCCTCCTGAATCGTGGCTACTTTTATCTTTGTTACATTCTTCTTTATCTAGTTTTAACTGACTATTCGAAGGCATATGAAGATTATCAGAGATATTCGCGTCCTAGAAAAGAAGACTTTGAGTGGATGAAAAGAGACCGCAGACGGCAAGAGACCGTTCACACGTCCAAGGAGAAGCTCGATGTGAAAGGAGCGCTGGGAAGGGCAGCCCTCCTCGATAGCATCAAGTAGCAATAGAGAGGTATCTGGATGCTCAAACGCGCTCGCGGGGTGGTGACCTTGGCACCACCCCGCGTGGAAATACCGTGCCAGAGGCAGAAGAGCCGCCTCGCAGGCATTCGGAATCAGTTGAACCAGCTGGCACGCGTTTGAATCAGCCGAAGAGCAAGCCGCTCGGGTGCATCCGTCTCGTGCCCCTCAGAGTCATCCGTCTGCTTCATCGGCCTCGCGCTCGCCCGCGTGTTCACCGATAAGCGCTGGCGCTACTGCAGCTAACGGACACGAGAAATGGACGCCCCGCTGTCCCTACATGTTCATCGTAATCTCGAGATGATAGAGGTCGGCTCTGAAGTAGGCACGAACAAACTCCCGAGGTCTTTCGCTCGTGTCGAACGAATGCCTGCGGACGTAGAGGAGAGGACTTCCCTCGCTGATACCGAGAAGCTCCGCCCGACGAGCGTCGGCAGTCACAGAGAAGATCTTCTCCGTCATGTATGCCCATCTCACGTGAGAGACATCCCTGAGGTAGACCCTCAACGATTCCTCCGAGAAATCCCTGTTTATCGCATCGGGAACTAATTTCTCCTCAAGGTAGTTGGCTTCGATGTAGTAAGCCTTCTCTCCGGAAAAGCGCACGCGCTCGAGGTTGAAAACGGGCGTACCCTCCGCCAGGTTCAGCGCTGTGGCAACCTCTTTGTCAGCTGGAATGATATGTGATTCGATGACCCTCTTCTCGGGCGGAACCTTGTCATCCTCGCTCTTGCGGATGTAGCTTGCGGCACGACTGGGCGATATGTTGGGGTAGTTCGAGATGACCTTCGAACCATATCCCCTGCGCTTCTGAATGAGACCATCGTTTGCAAGCATCTCCATCGCCTTGCGGGCGGTGATTCTGCTCGTCCCATATTGTCCCATCAGTTCCGTCTCGGACGGGATGAGATCACCAACAGAGTAGACCCCATTGACGATGTCCTGGAAGAGAATGTTGTACAGCTGATAGTAGAGCTGCTCCTTGCCGCTGAAGTCGAGCTCCCTCATTGTGTCATCCCTCCTCGCTCTCACCTGTTGCCTATTGTATCCACCAAACAGGAGACGGGGGACGGCTTCGGATGTCATTTCTTCTCGTTCTCGAGGACATCGTCAATCTGGGTTAGAATCACTCCATAATCAACCTTTGAATAATCAGTCACGTCAACCTCGATGAGTTTACCAAGACAGAACGTGTCATATCCTCTCGTCGTACAGCGCTTTCTGAACTCATCAAGCGTCACGAAGCAGTCCGCATGCTCACGGTCGGCGACAACGTCTCCCCTGTGGTATTTGCTCACGAGATGAGCGACGTTCCGGGAGGGGTCAAGGTCCCTCGAACGCGAGCGCGCATAGAGAACGTCAATGTCCCCAACCAACCTAACCGTAAGCACCTGGTATCCATTGGAACGGGCAAGCTCTTGGAGACGGAAACGCTGTTTCTCGCTGAAGGGATAGTCAGAGATAATGTCCCTGCCCATTCCCATCGTCCTCGAGAGCCGCGCATAGACTAACTCCCATGCCCTGAGCTCAAGACTGGTCTTTTCCTCGATGTTGTTAAAACCTTCGGCATCCCAGAGCGATTCCTTTATCTCGTCTTGGGAGATAACTGCCATTTTGGGGTGTCTTCCAAGAATAAGATTACGGAGATAGGACTTCCCCGTTGCGGGATATCCCGCGAGAAGAACGAGCGTGCCTCGCATTTCTCCTCCATAGCGCTCAATAATCAGACGGGCTCCGGTGACACCAGAACGCCACCGGAGCCCGTCCGTCTGGTAGATTCAAAGAGTGCTAGGAGCCTAGTCCATCCACTCTCCACCGGTCAGCTTGATCGACTGGCCCGTGAGGTAGCTCGAGTTGTCCGTGAGGAGAAAGACGGCCGTGTTGATGACGTCCTGAATCTCGACGAGACGATGCATGGGGATGCTCTTCTTGAAGTACGACATGACCTCTTCTGGATCGAGATTACGCTTCTTGGCGTACTCGTACTTGAGCTTGTCCCACATCTCCGTAGGCACGATACCTGGGCAGATAGAGTTCACGCGAATGTTCTTGTCGGCAAACTCCTTCGCAACGGACTCAGTGAGGCCCTGGACGCCAAACTTGCTCGCGCAGTAGGCGGCCTGCCAGGTACTCGCCTTCTTCCCCGAGAGCGAGGACATGTTAAGAATCACGCCGCCGCCATGTTCAAGCATCTTCGTGATGGCAACCTGACAGCAGAGAAACGTTGCCTTGAGGTTCACGTCCATCGTCAGTTCCCAGAGTTCAACAGACGTGTCAAGAAACGGCACCATCTTCGAGACCCCCGCGGAGTTCACCCAGGAGGTGATGGGCCCGAACTCCCCTTCGGCCTCATCGGCCGCAGCCTGAATCGAACCCTTGTCGGTCACATCAACGTGGTGGAAAGACGCTGTTCCGCCATCCTCGCGGATGCCCTTTACGACCTCCGCAGCTTTCTCATCGTTGAGATCGAAGATTGCGATCTTCGCACCTCTCTTGGCGAAGTCCTTTGCCATTGCTGCGCCCATCCCGCTTGCGCCGCCCGTGATGACGAAAATCTTGCCATCCATTCGCTCAGTGTTCATGATTCCTCCTGTCGAAGGCAGTCGTGCCTTGACCTTGTAGTGTTGTTCTAGTTGAGGTACTCCGCGACGCTGACGGGTCTGTCCTGTGGCATTACCTGGACGAACACGTTCACGTCATGCTCGAGAAGTTTACGGAACTGATCGTTCTCCTCGGGACTCGTCGAGATGTTCTTGTAGAGGACGGAACGATCCTTGCGCGCACCCATACCGCCAACATCGACCTCATCGATTCCAATGCCATGCTCGACAAGATAGAGGAGGGCATCTGGACCTTTAACGAGCAGAATCGTCGGCGCATCGAGCCCCTGCGAAAAGAACTCGACGCCTTCCTCCCTCGTGAATATGCCGATGGCGATTTCCTCAGGAATTGCCGTCTCGAGCACCTCGATCATGTATTCGTCAGCTGCAGTCCTATCGTCAACAATCACAACCTGGTCGGCATGCCTGTTCTTGATCCACGCGGTCATAATCTGGCCATGGATGAGACGATCGTCAATCCTTGTGAGCACTAAGTTTTGCATGGCTCCTCTTTCCCGATACATCTGGACTAATTGTCTTGAAGCCAAGCGCGAGAGGCGACTCGGCCTTTTCCAGAAGCGACTCGATTGTGTCGCTCTCGTCCCTGTCCATGGCGAGCGTCATGAGCATTGGCATGTTGACTCCGGCCACAATACCGATCCTGAACTTGCTCCGGAGATAGACGGCACTGTTGAACGGTGTGCCACCAGCAATGTCCGCAAGGACGAGTGCGCCTCGAGAATCCTCCTCGACACACCTGGTGAGAATCTCCGTAAGCCTCTCCCTGTATTCCTCGGGAGACGTACCAGGGATGAGACCCAGAGTTCGGATGCCGAAGTCTCCCCCACAGACCATTTCCAGCGTGTCCAGAAGACCGTCGCAGAATCTTCCGTGGCTGATGACCACGACTTGAATCATGTGGACCTCCTTCCCGTAGATACTTCGCAGTGATGCGCTCTATCCCATGTAGCTAAAGATACCGAGGAAGTATCCAGCGATACCGATGGCAAAGATGGCGAGGATGATCCACACGGTATTGATCTTCTTCTTGAGCATCCACCAGACAAGCAGCGTCAGCGCAAGGGGAATGATTCCAGGGGCAAGCGAGTTGAGAACGCTCTGAAGGCTCGTGCTGCCACCACCCACGGCAAATGTGACTGGCGTGCTGATGAGAACTCGGCTATAGGCCATCGCACCGACGACCATGAGGCCAACGATGCTGAACGCATTGACGATACGATCAATCGTCCCGTTCTTGAGAATCCTCAGGAGGGAGGACTTACCCTGCTTATAACCGGTCATGAACATGAAGTAGCCGCAGCCGAAGATTGCAGCCTCGAAAATGATGAAGGAGAGGACGGGACCGAGATAGCTTCCGTCGAGAGCCATCGAGCAGCCGATGCCGAACAGTGTCGGAAAGAGAATGCCCTGCATGACCGTATCGCCGATTCCCGCAACGGGTCCCATGAGGCCGGTGCGCACCGCATTGATGTCCTCGGCAGTGACGTTTTCCCCGTTCGCGCGTGCCTCTTCCATCGAGCAGGTGATGCCGTTGATGATTGGACCGATCGTGAATACCTCGGAGTTGTAGAACACCAGATACTTCTTGAGCTCTTCAACGCGACGCTCGTTCGTGTCGTAGAGGGCACGAATCGGGGTAATCATGAGGTTCGCGATGCCGAGCGCCTGAAGACGCTCGTAGTTGTAGCATGCCTCAGTGCTCGTAGACCAAAGCCATGTCTTGACGAGCGTGGACTTAGAGAGCTTCTTTGAGTATTCGACAACGGGTCGTGGCTCATCATCAAGAGCAGGAGCATCCTGGACCTCGACGGTCTTGACGTCCTTGTTGACGGACAGACGCTTCACTGCCTTCGTGGCACCCTTCTGAACGGTTTCGTTTCCCGTTAGGAAGAAGATGATTGCGATGATGGCAGCAAAAATCGAGATGGCGGTCAGGCCAAGCCCAGAGTAGGCAGCGAGGAAGAAGCCACCGAAGAACCAAGGGACGAGCTTCGGCTTGCCGAGGTAGTTGAGGAGCATGGCGATACCAAGGGCGGGCATGATTCCGCCGACAACCTGAAGAGCGCTAATAACGCTTCCTGGCACAGAGCTGATGAGCCCCTGTGCCCAGCCGCTTCCGAACATGACCATGAGAAACACCGGCACACCATAGAGCAGTACCGCCATGCAGAACGAGGGAACGAAGTTCATGAGACGGACACCACGGATGTTGCCCTTCTCGAGCATCTTGTCGGCCTGGTGAATCCATGCCGCGTTGACGGTCATGTACACCTGGTTCTGCAGAAGGCCAAGCATGCTGAGGGGGATTGCAAAGGTCGCCGCCATGGTCGGATCGGCGCCGGACAGGATGACCATCACGGTGCCATAGATGCCAGCAGTGATCGTGTTACTTGGCATTGTGCCACCGGCAGAAATCCACCCAAGGTAAATAAGCTGGATGTTGGCGCCCGCAAGCATGCCCGTCATGGGATCGCCCATGAAAATGCCGACGAGAAGGCCAGTGGTCAGAGGGTAGACCAGACACTTGGTGACAGGCCCAAAGAACCACCACTGGCCCATGGTCGCCAACAGGGCGACGAGAAGCGCGGAAGCTACTGTCATTGTTCGCTCTCCTAACTTGAACTGGATACTATCGTACGTGCAAAAACGATGTCCGTTGTTCTCCAAAGTCCCGAGCATACGCGTCGGGAGAATTCTGCGGACAAGAGGCAGGGCTACCGTTCACCACTCAAGCGGACCATGACCTTACCCCTTCGTGCGTTCTTCTGCGTTGCCAGCTCCACCCCCATTTCCTCAAGAGTTAGCTCTGCACTGATAAGGCTCCTCGTGTCAATTCGTCCGCTCTCGAGAAGACGAATGGCTCGATTGGTACTACGGGGATTGAGATAAGAGGTATAGATGCTCAACTCTTTGGCATATGCCTCGAACTGATTGAAGCTGACTCGGCTCTCAGGGTTACCGAGACCGAAGAGAAGCACCTTGGAACTCTTCCCAGCAACGTGAATCGCCTGCTCCATAGTCGTGCCAAGGCCGATGCACTCGATGACATAGTCGATGTTTCTCGACGAGCAAAGCCCTTCGATTGCGTCATCGTCTACCGCATGCGTCGCGCCGAGGCGCAGGGCAAGCTCTCGCTTGCTCTCCTCCTTCTCTACGACAATCACCTCGAAGGGACTCGTTGCAAGAACGAGCTGCAGCATGAGAGAACCCATCGCACCCATTCCGAAGAGCACCACTGTCGAGCCGCTCCTCATGTCCAGGAGATCCATCCCATGAATCGCACATGACAGAGGCTCAGCGAAGGCAGCCGCCTCAAGATCAAGGGAGTCAGCGACGTGATAGACGTTCGACTCGGGTGGACATACGAAGTCAGAAAAGCCTTTGGCAACCCCATGACGATGGATGCAGAAGTTTGGAAGACCCTTTTGGCACCATATGCACTTTCCGCAGCTCCAGCTTGGATCGCACGCGACTCGATCGCCAGGCTTGAAACCTTCGCAGTCTGGTCCTACCTCCACGACAACTCCCGAGCACTCATGACCCAAAATGATTGGGGGAATGACGATGCTTGCGCCGTTCATGCCCTGGAACTTATGGACATCCGTCCCACACAGGCCGCACCAGGCCACCCGAATCTTGACCTGATCGCCTTCCGGCGTTGGCTCGGGAATGTCTTTGACCTCGTACGCGAGGTTGCCCATGTAGTAGCCGGCCCTCATTGCCTTCTCCCTAGTCGATGTTCTTGAAGAGGCTGATTTTGTGCTCAACGACCTCGTCGATGACGTCGAGACAGGGGATGACGTTCTCGCGATTGGAAGTGTTGACCTTGTTCGCGTCGTAGCATTCCTTCGCCTTGGCATTCCATTGCACGAGAAGCTCGGTGCCGACATTGAACTTGCGGATACCTAGGTTGATAACTCGCCTGACATCCTCGTCCTTGACACCAGTTCCTCCATGGATGACGAGTGGGATATCGACCGCATCATGGATCTCTGCAAGCCTCTTGAAGTTGACGTCCGTCTTTGACTTGTACTGACCATGGCTCGTACCAATGGCAACCGCGAGGGCGTCAATGCCCGTCTTCTCGACGAATTCCGCAGCAACGGAAGGATTGGTGTACTTGATGTCATCGGGGTTTACGGCAATACCATCCTCGGTGCCTCCGATGGTTCCGAGCTCTGCCTCTACGCTCACGCCAGCCTTGGCCGCATACTCGACAACCCTCTTTGCACCAAGGATGTTCTCCTTAAATGGAAGCGCTGACCCATCGAACATCACCGAGCTATATCCCGCGTCAATCGCCTTGCGGATTTCGTCATAGTCCTTTGCGTGATCGAGATGAAGAACGACATCAGCACCATATTCGTCGGCCATTGATTTGCAGATGGCAACGAGGTTCCGATGGCCGATGAAATTTGCCGTCCCGCAGCTCGTCTGGATGATGACCGGAGTCTTCTGCTTTACGGCTGCACGAATGATGGCGGGCGTCATCTCAAGGTTGTGCGTGTTGAAAGCCCCGACCGCCATGTTCAGCTCGGTTGCCTCTTGAAGTACCTCTCTCAATGTCGTGTACATGCTCTTCCTCTCCTGGTCGCTTTGCCCATCGATGGCCTGCGAAAACGAATCGTCATCTTTGGTGATTGTCATAATATCATAATATTAGTATGTTTAAGAATTCTCTTTCGCTTTCGCGTTCGCAGACTCAAACCAGCCGCTTGCCGACGAGCAAAGGGGAAAGTGCAGTTTCAAATCCGTTGACGAGAAATTTGACCCCCTGACGATGTGCTTGGAGGCGCAACGCCAGGGGGTCACAGTTGTCGGCAGTAGTTTCTCAAGGTGAACAAGGAACACGGGAGGACGAGTCTCCGCAAGTCGCCAAATAAGACAGCGAATGCGGAAATCGCGTGCTCACCGACAAGCGCTGGCGCTACTGCAGCTAGCGGGGCGCGCCGCGGTCGCTCACGCATCCAGGCGCCTCACCAGGTCATGAAACTCGCTTCGATAGGAATCGTCCAAGTTCGCGCCGTCGAGAATGTCGAGGACGCTGTCCGTCGTACTCGTGCCCTTGTTCTCGGAGTCGTTCACGATCATCCCGAACTCGATGACCGCGCTCGCAAAGCGCCAGTCGTCGCTGGGAGCGCTCGTGACGTCCTTCTCCCCTATCGGGTACTCGCTCAGCTTGGACTCGCTCTCGCCGGGGTCCTTGGAGCGCACGTTGAGCGTGAGCCATTCGCCGTTCTCGACGCCCGTGGCGTCATCATTGCCGTACTTCGACGTAATCGCGGAGAAGGGGTCGTACGGGGAGTCGGCACAGATGATCTCGTAGGCGACGGTCACGCTGTGCCCGTATCCCACCTCGCCGGCGTCGACGGAGTCATCGGCGAAGTCCTGCGTGTCGAGCTCGCGATTCTCGTATCCCACCTGACGGTATCCCCTCACGTACGCGGGGTTGAACTCCACCTGCAGCTTCACGTCGTCCGCGCAGGTGACGAGTGTCGACGTCAGGTCATCGCCGAACACCTTCTCGGCCTCCTCGAGACAGTCGATGTAGGAGTAGTTTCCGCCACCGTCATCGGCGAGCGTCTCCATCTTCGTGTCCTTGTAGTTGCCCTCGCCGAAGCCGAGCACGGACAGGTAGACCCCCGTGTCCTTCTTGCCGGCAACGTAGTCGGAAAGGTCGCTCTCCGAGGTCATGCCGACGTTGAGGTCACCGTCGGAAGCGAGGATGATGCGGTTGTTCCCACCCTCGATGAAATGCGACTGCGCGATGTCGTAGGCCCGCTCGAGCCCCGCCCCGCCGTTCGTGAACCCATCGGCCTCGAGGTCGTCAAGCGCGTCGAGAATGGTCGTACGGTCACTGGCGGGGGTGCCGTCGAGAATGACGCGGTCGCTGCCGGCGTAGGTGACGATAGACACCGTATCGCTGGGATTGAGGTTATCGACGAGGTAGGAGAACGACCGCTTGAGAAGGCCCAGCTTGTCCGGGCTATCCATCGAGCCAGAGGTGTCAATCAGGAAAACGAGGTTGTTGCCCCGCGTCTCCGCATAGTCGAGGTCTCGAGTCTTGAGGCCCATGACGAGCAGCTTGGTATCGGGATTCCATGGGCAGTCGGCGATCTGGGCGGTCACCCCGAACACGTCCGAACCCGAGGGGTCAGCATAGTCGTAGTCAAAGTAGTTGAGCATTTCCTCGATGCGCACCGCACCGCTGGGGATGTCCTCGGCGGTGTAATCCTCGCTGATCATCCGCCTGAGGTTGGCGTAGCTCGCCGTATCCACGTCAGCGGAGAACGTCGAGTAGGGGTCGCTTGCCGTGCTGGTGAACCCATGCTCGACTATCGCGGCGTACTCCTCGGTGTTCCAGGCAACCTCTGGCTCGTATGGAACATCCGACCCGTAGGAATCGCCGTATCCCGATGCGCTATCCGCAGCCGCGCTGGATTCACTCCCCGCCGCACCAGAGGATTGCGTAGCACCGCTTTTCTCGTATCCCGTCTGGGAAGTCGCGCAACCGCACGTCGACACCGCGAGAACGATGCTGAGCAGGATGGCCATGGTCTTTCTCATGATGCTCTCCCTTCGATTCGTCTTCCGCTACCTCTGATACGAGCGAAGGGAACGAATCGTCGGGAGAAACCACCTCGGCGTTCGGGCTTTACTGCCCCGAACGGCTCATTCCTGCGTCACGACAAAGAGCGCCCAGTCGCTCGCGCCCTCGCGTTGGACGGCGACTGCCCGTTCCTGGGAAATCCCCGAAATCGTTTGGAACGACGCAGAGACGACATCGCCATCTTCGAGGTTCAGCTCTGTGGCGACGGCAGAACCAGCGAGCGAGCTTTCGGGTAGGGTCATCGGGAGCCCCACGTTCACGGCCTCCTCCGCTGTCGCGACGTGGTAGACGACCCCGTCGATGGTGAGGGAGGCGCCCGCGAGGTCGTCACCAGGGAACGTGCCCGCGGTGGTCGACGTGGTCTCGCCGCTCGCGGCCTCGGAACCCGAGGCGCTCGATTCCGCCTTCGTGGAATCGGTCATCTCGCTCGAGGCGCTGCTGCTTATGGAGGAGCTGGAAGAACCTGACATCATCGGGAGCGCGACGGCCCCGATGCCAGCGACGACGAGGAGACAGGCCGCGATGCGCAGGAGCACCGTGCGGGCCGGCGTGGCACCATGGCGACGAGCGTCTGATATGGTCGGCAGGCCTTCCGCACCACGCGAGGGCTTATCGCCAGGCGAGACTGGCTCTTCGGCGCCTTGGGCAACCATCCGCTCGCGCTCCGCCAGAAGCGAGTCGAGCATGCGCTGCCTCGAGGCGTCGTCGGCATCGATGCTGTCAAACGCCTTGACGATTCTCTCATCCCTCATGCCATCTCACCTCCAAGCCTCTCTCTCAGTAGCGCGCGTGCCTCGCTCAGGTAGCTCCGTATCGTGGAGGGAGGCTTCCCGAGCGCTCCCGAAATCTGGTCCGTGCTCCAGCCCTCGTAGTAGTACAGGTAGACGACGTCCTTGTACTTCTCGTCAAGGGAAAGCACGATGTCGAGCGTTGCGTCGTATTCCTGGGGCTTTGCCTCAGGCTCCGGGATGGCGTCCAACGGGACGTTCTTCCTGACAGATGCCTTCAGGACGTCCTTGCACAGGTTGGCAGAGACGCGGATGAGCCACGCCTTCTCGTGTTCGCCGCTTTCGAACGACGCGCCGCTCCTCAGGAGCCGAAGGAAGACGTTTTGGGTGGCGTCCTCCGCATCGGCACGATTTCCCAGGTAGGAGTAGCACACACGATAGACCGTGCTCACCTGACGGTTGTAGATTGCCTCTATGTCGTCAAACGCTCGCGAATACGTTGCCACGGACCCTGCTCACCCCCTCATCAAGAATACGAGTCGGAAGGCGTAAACGTCGGAGGAGTTTCACGGGACATCATGATACGGAATCGGCGGGAGGCCGTTTCCGACGGGCGCCACGGTGGTCGCGGCTCCCGCATGGCGAGAAGGACGCCGGGGCCTGTCTCATTGCGACAGGCCCCGTGATGAGGACGCACGTGATACCGCGAAAAACAGGGTGAGGCTACTTCTCGATGTAGACGATTGGCTTGACCAGGTCCCTCGGCTTGTTGGCCATGGTCCAAAACGCTTCCTCGATCTTGTCGAACCCGTCGAAGGTGTAGTTGAGAAGCTTGCCCGGATGCACGCGATCGTACTTGATGAGCTCGAGCATCTTCTGGACGCGGTAGGCGCCACCCGGGCAGAAGCCGTTCTTGATCGTGATGTCAGACTCGCCGAGACCGAACAGCATGGCGGGCACGCTGTACGTCTCCGAGGGCGAGATGCAGGCGATGCTCGAGATGTTGCCGTTGCACCGCACGAGCTAGAGGGCCTGGTTCATACACTCCACGTCATGAATCGCGATGATGGCGCGGTCGACCTGGCCACCGTTGGCATCGAGGATCTGCTTGACCGTATCGCCGTCCTTGTAGCTGATGATGTCCGTCGCGCCGTACTCCCGAGCGAGCTTCACGCAGTTGGGACGCGTGCCGACGGCAAAGATGCGCCCGGCTCCGCGCAGCCGTGCGGCGGCAACGGCAATGAGGCCGACAGGACCGATGCCAAAGACGACGACCGTATCGCCGAACTGGATGTTCGCGTTTTCGGCAGCATAGAAACCGGTCGACATCATGTCGACGGTCATGAGGGCGTCCTCGACCGAAACCCCCTCGGGCATGTGGACGAGGTTGGCGTTGGCGTTGTTGACCTTGAAGTGCTCGGCGAACACCCCATCATGGGTGATCATGAACTTGAAGCTCTTGATCCAGCCGGTGTCATGGGCGTTGTTGATGCCGCGCTCCTGGAGCGACGGCTCCTCCCAATCGGGCGTTCAGCACGGCACGACCACGCGGTCATCGGGCTTGAACTTGGTCACGAGCTCACCGACCTCCTCGACGATGCCGAGCGACTCGTGCCCGAGGATGACGTTGGGCAGGTCAAGGTCATTGATGATGCTCGTGTCAGAGGAGCAGGGGGCAACCGCCGTAGGCCTGATGATGGCATCAAGCGGCCCGCACGTCGGAGCGTCCTTCTCAATCCAGCCGGCCTTGCCCTTTGAGAGCATCGCGAACCCCTTCATGAGAACTCCCCTCTGCCGCGCCGCGCGCGGATTGCATGACATCCTGTCATATCAAACTTTATCGTCCATGAACGTGGGGGTGCGCTGCCTCTGGACGACGGTATGCAATGCCAGTCAGACGGAAAGGTGCCAGCGAGAAGAACGGTCGCTTGCTTACTCCCTCGCGGCCACGAACGCCGCGATTGCGTCGACGGCCTCGTTCTGCTGCTCATCGGCCGAGATGGTGGCGTCAGGATTCCCGGACTGCCTGCCGTAGTACCCGAACTGCGCGTGGTTGCCGCCCTCGATCACGACGGCGTTGTCCGTGTAGTGGATGTCAGCCTCGAGGTTGGAGTTGAAGGTGCCATGGATGGTGAGCGCATCCGCGGGCGGGTAGTCGCCATAGACATAGGCGCCGAGAAGGATGAGGCCGGCGTGCTCGTCCTGGNNTAGGCGCTGGCAATCGCCCCGCCCATCGAGTGGCCGCTGGCGAACCATGTGCTTATCTCGGGGTGGGAGGCGATGACGCCATCCGCGGCGTTCTCGTCGAGAATGGCCAGGTTGAGCGACATCTTGACGAGAATGCAGGTGATGCCGCACCGCTGGCGGATCTTCTCGAGGATGGACAGGTAGGCCGTAGCCTCGACCTTTGCCCCAGGATAGAAGATGAGCGCCGTGGTCGAACCATCAGCAGGAAGAATCACCTGGTCGTCCTCGTACTCGATGGTAGAATCCTGCTGCTCGACCGCAACAGCGGTCGCGTCGGCGTGGTAGTAGTCAGATGCTCACAGGAAGAACCCGCCCACGCAGGCGACAAGCACGATTGCGAGGGCGACCAGCACACGCCTGAGGATGCGATGGCGACGGGGCTTGGGGCTGCCGGAGCGGGTGTCGTCAGGCAACGCCGTGCCTCCCTACATTTTCTTGTTCATCGCTTCTCGAGTACACAGGCTGTCTTTCAGACCTTTGAAGCGACTTCTCAATACCTCATCCAATCAACTCGAGTGTGTGCGGCAACAAGACAAAGAAGAAATCGGCGTCGATGCCGATGCTGTTCCGCCGCCCAAAGACGTCTCATCCTCATGGCAGGAGCTCCCGTACGGGAAAGTTCGCCTGCATCTGCCTTAGCTCATCGAGCGGCTCGGACCCCTCGCCAGGATTCATCTTTGCCAAGATCGTCCAGTAGTCCGAACCATTCCTGGAGTTCTCCGGATCGTATTTCACTGCCACCACGAGGCCGTCGGCACACCTCACAAATGCAATCCTTAGGTTGGGCTCTAAGAAGTCAGACAGATAGCAGTCGCCGGATCCACCTAATACGTTCTCCAGCCCGCTCCTCCTACCCCAGCTCTTCTCCGTTCGTCTCGATGACGTGCTTGTACCAGGCAAACGAGTCCTTGCGCCTGCGCTCCAGGCTTCCGTTGCCGTCGTCGTCCTTGTCGACGTAGACAAAGCCGTAGCGCTTGCGGATCTCGCCCGTGCCGGCCGAGACGAGGTCGATGCATCCCCAGGTGGTATAGGCGACGAGGTCGACGCCATCAGCGATGGCCTCGCGCATCGCGACGATGTGCCTGCGCAGGTAGTCGATGCGATAGGGGTCGTGAACCGACCCGTCCGCCTCGAGCACGTCCTCGGCACCGAGGCCGTTCTCGACGACCATGACGGGAAGCCGATAGCGCCCGTACACCTCGTTGAGCAGATGCCGAAGACCCTCGGGGTCGATCGTCCAACCCCACTCGCTCTGCTTGAGGTGCGGGTTCGGAACGCCGATCGACATGTTGCCCGCCTGCTTGACGACGTTCGGGTCGGTCGAGACGCAGCCGGACGAGTAGTAGCTGAAGCTCACGAAGTCGACCGCGCCAACCGCCAGCGTCGCGGCGTCCTCGGCCGACACGTCGAGCCTCGCACCGTGGGATGCCTGCACGCGAGACGAGAAGTACGGATAGGCACCGCGTGCCTGGACGTCTCCGCAATACCACATGGACTCCTGCATCAGGAGCTCGTTGGCCATGACATCAGCCGGGTCGCAGGTGTAGGGGTAGGTCTCGATGCCACAGAGCATGCATCCGACCTTGTTCTCGGAGTCGACCTCGTGCGCGAGACAGACCGCCTTCGCCGATGCGACGAACTGGTTGTGCAGCGCCTCGAAGCGGCGCTGAGCGGCCTCGGGCGTCTCGGCGGAGCCCATGAGGTCAAGGGCGGTGCCGTCATGGTCAGGCAGGATGCCGGCGATGACGGCACCGAAGGGATGCATGAGGGTGTTGATCTCGTTGAACGTGAGCCAGTAGCGCACGAGGCCGCGGTACTCGACAAAGAGCGTCTCGCAGTAGCGCGCGTAGAAGTCGATGAGCTTTCGGTTCGACCAGCCGCCGTAGGCCTCGGCAAGGTGATAGGGCAGCTCGTAGTGGGAGATGGTCACGAGCGGCTCGATGCCATGGGCGCGGCACTCCTCGAACACGCGCCGGTAGAACTCGATGCCGGCGCGGTTGGGCTTCTCGTCGTCCCCCTGCGGGTAGATGCGGGTCCAGTTGATCGAGAGCCGATAGACCTTGAAATCCATCTCGGCGAGAAGGGCGATGTCCTCCTTGTAGCGGTGGTAGTGGTCGACCGCCTCGTGAGACGGGTACGAGAGGCCGGGCTGGATCTCGTGGGTGAATCCGCGAGGCATCCGACGGCTGCCCGCCGTGAGGTGGTCCTGGACGCTCGGACCCTTGCCGTCCTCGTCCCATGCGCCTTCGCACTGGTTCGCGGCCGTTGCCCCGCCCCAGAGGAACCCATCGGGAAACGCACCCATGACCTGCCCCTTCTTTCGTCTCGGCGATCTACTCCGCCTTTGCCGCAAGCTCCTTCTCGACGAGCTGCTTCTCATAGGCCTTGAAGAACGGCCGATAGATGAACCAGCCGAGGACGAACACGATCACGGGCATAAAGAGGTTCTGCCAGGCGAGCGCGCTGAGGAACTCGGCCATGCCGAGCGGCATGGTGGCGACGATGGCCACGTAGCCCGGCTGGAAGAAGCCGACCATGAACAGCGGATAGAAGACGAGGGCCGAGACGAGCGGCGTCAGGATGTAGGGAATCGCCATGACCGGGTTGTACATGACGGGCACGCCGAAGGTGATGGGTTCGTTGATGTTGAAGATGCCTGGGATGATGCCGGCCTTGCCCACGGCGCGGAGCTGCTCGGACTTGGAGCGCAGGCACATCACGCAGAGCGGCAGCGTGTCTCCGGTGCCGCCGCAGCAGGTGAGCGCCGCCCACAGCATGACGGGGTAGAACTGGGCGTGCTGACCGGCCTGAACGAGCGCCGCGTTGTCGGCGTAGTTCTGAAGCAGGACGGTCATGAGCACGATGCCGACGACCATCGTTCCGTGGATGCCAAAGCACCAGAGGAGCGTGGCAAGGAAGAACAGGACGAACATGCCGGGCACGGAGTTGAGGCCGGCCAGCGGCAGACCGAAGATGACGTTGATCAGCATGGCGAGGCTCACCGTGGTGGCCTTGATGCAGAGCTGACCGATGAGGTTCCAGATGATGAGGTTCACGCCGAGCGGGAGCATCGCGTTGAAGGCGTCCTGCAGGAACTGCGGCACGACGTCGGGCATCGTGATGACCCAGTTGTGACGCTGCATGAAGCTCGCGAGCTTGACCGTGCAGAGGCCGATGATGAGCGCCGTGAACATGCCGGTGCTGCCGATCACGGAGTTCGTGTTGTTGAGCGCGGTGATCGTCATGCCGTCCTGCAGGGTGTAGACCGTTGCCGGCGAAGCGACGGTGAGGAAGACCACGAGCGCCATGAGACCGCACTGGATTGGCTTGAGCGAGAGGGCCTTGCCGTAGTTGTAGGCGAGAACAAAGACCAGGTAGACCGAGATGAGCCCCATCGTCATGTTGTAGGGGACCATGCAGAGCTTGTAGAAGTCGGAGTCCGTGGTCGCCAGCCCCGTCACGTTGGCGAGCGTCGCCACGATCTGGAATGCCGCGCCGACCAGAATCACGGCCATCATCGACATCATGGCCGCGATNNCGATGATTGCTGAGACGCCCTTGTTGGCGGCGACCTTCTGGCCGCCGACTTGGAGCTTCTGCATGAACGTGCTCTCGAAGAAGTTGCCTGCCATCACGAACTCCTCCCCGCCCGGTTACCTGCCGAGCAGCCCGTTTGCCAGCTTGAAGATGTTCTCGCAGTCCCCGATCGCGTAGTCATACGGCGCGATCACGCCCACGGGCAGACCGGAGGCCTGCTCTATGTTGGCCTTCTGGTAGGAGACCTGGGGTCCGAGCAGGATGACGTCGAAGTCCTTGACCACGTCCTCGAAGTCACCCGCGCCGCGCGCCATGATGGTGAGCGGGATGTCATGCTCCGCCGCGTACTTCTCGATCTTCTTCATGAGGATGCTGGTGGACATGCCGCCGGCGCAGACAAGCAGGATCTTCATCACATCACAGCCCTTCCGTCTTTGGTTGCCGTCTTGGACCTGTACAGCTCGACGAACTCCTTGATGAGCTCGTTTGCGAGAACCGCGCACATGAGGTGGTCGTCTGCGTGCGCCATGAAGACCGTCTCGTTCTCGATCTCGCCCGTGGCCGCCATCTGCAGAATCTTGAGGTGGGTACCCTGGGCCTCGTGGATGTACGAATCCGACTCTGCGAGCTTCGCGTCGGCGGCCGCCAGATCCCCCTTCTTGGCGCAGGCGAGCGCCTCATACGCCAGAGAACGCCCCGCGCCCGCGTTAGCGACGATGAGCATCGCCGTGTCCGTGAGGTCTTCCTTGTCAGGCATCGTCCTCCCCCTTTTATCTGCCCTGACTGACCGTTTCCGTTAATGACTTTTAGTCACTTATAAATCAGCGTCAATCTTGCACTATGCTGCGTATGGTTTGACCTTTTCAGTAAGCGAATGGGCGCACTTAGTCTTCTAGTGGTCATGCACCATCGCCGAAGAACACGACGTCAGACGAATGAGGGGATTGCGCATGACCAGTCGAAAGCAGGAGAAGGACAAGGTCCGCCTACCCAAGGAAGCCAGGACGCAGCAGATCATCCTGGCAGCCGTCGACGCCATTCGCGAGAAGGGCGCACGCGAGATGACACTCGACGACGTTGCCAAGCGGGTCGGCATCACGCGCGCGGGAGTCATCAACTGCATCGGCAGCAAGGACGGGCTGCTCGCGCTGGTCATCGAGAAGTACCACGACGATCAGGGCGCAGTCCTGCGCTACCTCAACCAATTCGAGCCTGGTGGTGAGCGGGCGGGCGAGCGGCCGAGCCTGCCGGAGTTCTGCTGGGTCGCCGTGCGTGAGAACGACGAGAACCCCGAGCTCCTCATGCTCTTCCACATGCTGAGCGCTGAAGCCAACGCCCAGGATAGCCCGGGGCAGCAATACTTCTCGCAGCGCAGAAACGTCGAGAGCTACGTGGCTCGCAACGTCCAGTGGGACGTGCCCGACGGCGTCGACGGATACGACATGTTTCCTCTCGCCATGGCGACGATGTACGGGACCGAGCACTTCTGGCTGAACGGACTGCTCGAGGGCAAGCTCGCCGACTACTGGACGCGCGCGGAGAAGGTCCTCTTCCCGCTGCCGCTCTGGGAAGGGCGCGTGTAGGGCTTCTCGCCAGCGTTACCGAAGGACCGTGCACGTCCTAGAGAATGCCGCCAAGCCTCAGGTACACGAACACGGCTATGTGCAGCACGATCATGGCGGGCAGGCCGAACTTGAAGTACCACTTGCTCGTCTTGTGCCTCACGACATACATGGCGATAAGCCCGCCGAGCGCGCCACCGATGAACGAGAGCCCCAGCAGGACGAACTCGCGCACCCTGTTGCCGCCGCGCGTGGCCTGCCTCTTGTCGTAGGCAAAGACGATGAACGTGACGATGTTAATGACCAGCAGGTAGATGCCGAGAGGGGCGAGTTTCTCGAGCCCCAGAGGCTCGGTGATGACCGAAAGGTCGATGGTGATGACGCCGTACACCGCCAGGACGACCATCGTCCATACGACGATGCCCATGAGTGCGGCGAAGCGCCACGCCGCGTTCGACTTCACGACCTTCCGATCCCATATCAGGAACGAGGCAAGCATGCCGACTCCGCCTCCGAGGACGGCGAACAGGCACATCACCGCGTGGTTGACCAGTTCCCTTCCACTTTTCATGAAGAGGAAGAAGTCGATGGTAAAGACGATGAACGCAACGACGTTCACGGCGATGAGGTAGATGAGGAACGGATCCATGGGGACTCCAGTCACTTCGAAACCACGCGACGCATCCTATCATGCCATACGTGATGAGACGGCTGGGTTCTCGGCTGGCATCAGCTAAATGCCAGGGAGCCCGCAATGCGCTTGGCGCTCTTCGAACCTCCGAAAAACAGGAGGTTCGGAACCTTGATTCCTCATATGCATGTTCTTAGTCTCATATTTGAGTTGGTATGCATCTGGACAGCCGAGGGGACAAACAACAGGGGAGGACGCCATGAACGCTCAAAAGGAAAAGAGGCCTCGTAAAGCCAGAGGTCTCGCAGCGTGGACAATCGCGATGGCGCTGTCCCTGTGCGTCATGGCTCTCTCGGTGGCAGGGCTCTCAGGATGCAACGACACCAAACCAGCCAGCAGCACGGCGAGTCAAGATTCCCAGGTGACTCAGCCCACCGATACCGGAGTAGTCAGTAGCGGTGAGGTCAACACAACCGGTCCGGTCACTCAGAACACGACCACAGCCGCCCCTGATACCACCACAACGACCGCCATAACAACCGCGACCGCCACGAAGAGCAACGACGAGCTGGCCCAGGAAGTCATCCATGGCGACTGGGGCAACGGACAGGACCGCGTCGACGCTCTCACAAACGCGGGCTACGACGCCAGTGCCATCCAGCAGCAGGTCAACGAGATAATCTACTCCGACCCTGATACCTACGGCGACGCCGACGACGAATCCGATGACGTCTCGGACGGCTCGCAGGTCACCTGGCACGACCTGATCACCGAGGATGTCTACGAGGACAGACCGGTCTATGCGACCAAGTACTGCTACACGTACAGCGCGACCGCCTGCCACGGAATAGCAATCACACCGCCGATCGCCGCCACATCGGGATACGACTATGACAACGACGCGGACGCCATGGCCACCGGCAATACCGACGCACTGACTGCCATACGCGTGGCGGGATATGACGCGCAGACGCTTGCCGATTGTGACTGCACCGTCACCACCGCGAGCGCATCCGTGCAGACTGGCACCAATCATGTGAAGACCGGCACGCGCGTCGTGCAGGAGGAGGGCTGGTACTGATAGACCAGGTGATTTATACCAACCAGGAATTGCCTGATGAGGGAATAGTCTGATTCAGTCGTTCTCGAAACGAATGATGCCGTGCGGCTTGCCGCTGATACGAATCTCGCTGCTATTGGGCAATCACACTCTGTTCGACTTGTGGCCGTTGCACTTCGAGCAGAGGACCTGAAGGTTCGATTCGACGGTCTTGCCCCCTCTGGACACGGGGATGATGTGGTCGATGTGCAGGCCAACCTCATCAGGCATGTACTTGCCGCAAACCTGGCACGTATAGTTATCGCGCTCCATGATGCGTCGCCGAAGCTCTGGGGTCATCAACTGACGCTGGTTCTTGGCGTGATATTTCACCGTCGTCGTCTCGAACCCGATACGCTCCAATTCGTCGTATCTGGCTTGAAGATAGGCGAGGTTGCACTCGCACGTATCACTGGCAGCCGAGACGACATAGGATGACTTGACGTAGTTCCGTTGTCTGTAGCGCGTCTGATCGCGGCAGAGGTTGAAGATGAACATATTGTCATCGTCGAGAATATCTAGGTACTGCTTGACACGCTTGAATCTGAATATCGACTTCTTTGCCGCCTCGAAAGTGTCCGACTCCCATTGCTCGACATAATTGAACTGGTTCAGGAACTCATCCATTCCTTTGTCCAAGAGGTACTTCTCGATCTCCTCTTGGATGTTCACGTTTCTACGCTTTGATATGTCTATGTCGACAAAGTAGTACGGATAGCTGTAGGGGTTATGGAAGATGAACCATAGCAGCCAAATCAAGACACCCAGCAGGGCAGCTCCAATCCCAAACCATGCCTTTGGGATTGTGGATAGCATCGCCAAATCCATGTGTACAACCTCTCCCGCGAGACCTGGAGTAGAAGCAGCGCTTCGAAGTATACCAACTGATATTGAGACAACGGCATCGTAGTTGGGGCTAACGTCCTGGAAGCAACAACGTGCAGCTCCCAGGGGACGAGGGGCACGACTGCCCTCGTCCCCTCTCGTTTTCGCAGGCTTATGGCTTAACATTTATGAATAATCGTTATGCTAGACTGTCGATGACGTGTCCCCCCGTCGCTTTCATAGCCACCCAAACCGCAGGGCATTGAGGGTTGCCTCGTGGAACGAGCCCGCCTTCGCAACCGTCAGCGTCATTGGGCGCTTGGTTTGGAGGAAGCATGATAGTGATGACGATGACATCGAGGGTGTCGTCGGTGACGGGCTTGGGCTTGGGCTCGGTTTCGGTTTGGTCGGCGGTCGGCTGCTGCTGGGTCTTGGTGTTCTTGCTCATGACGAACTCCCTAGAACGGTTGGGGGCTCGGCCTCTCCTCGCTCCTCGTCATCCTGGCAGCAAGCGGCCCTCCGGGTTCCCCCGCGTCACGGGCATGGCGTGCCAGGGGTTCCTGAGGGTCGCGTCGGCAATCGGGTAGAGGTGCTAGATTGCCGTGCTATGCCTGGAAGACGAGGGGCGACATGAGATTGTCCGTCGAACGGCCAGCTCAAAATATTTCCTGACAGACTTGATAGAAACGCAATTTGCGTCCGAGTCCGCGTCACGTATCGTGTATAATGTCATCGTCGGAAGGAGACAAGTATGATGGACACTTCTGTGGATGAACACCTCCGCTTGGCCGAGGACATGGTGAACAACAGCGTGCAACCTCTTCTTCATCCTTCCTTGGAGTCTGCCAACAGGGATTATCAAAGAGCGATGGACTATCTCGCATTCGCCCAGAAAGTCGAGAACCTCCGACAGGAGTGGGAAAAGCTGTCCCTGAACGAGAGGCCTGCCTCTCAGAAGCGAATAGGAAACAACATAAAAAGCCCCTCTTCGTCTGTGCTTGTCTCCCAAAATGGGGTTGAACCCGAGTTTCCTGTCTACTTTGTCTCGAGGAGCAAGCTCTATAAATATGGGAAACGGGATAAAGGCGGACTGTACAAGAAGTCGGTGGACATAAGAGACGTCGAGTCAATTTGCGAGCGTTTTGCGGATATCTATCAGGGCTCACCCGTAACCATGGGCGAGCTCGAATCACAGTTTCCGGAAATGCCCAGTTATCGGCTACAAGTCACAGTCATGGCCCTGACTCATATCGGGGTGCTGTCGGCTGTTGGAAGGGGACGGTATGCCCTCAAGAACGATTCACGGATAAACCCTCACGAGTGGCTAAACGAGCTGGAGAAACTACCAGAAAGGAGGGATTTGCTCGAAAGATAGAAAGAGGCTCATAGCAGCAACTATGAGCCTCAAAACAACCGAGGCCGTAGCCCCATGTCAAAAATAGTTTACCGCGAGAATCCACTCGCGGCAATGCCGCGGCCTCCAACGCCTTGTTTGGAGGAATCAAATGGATAGATATTGTGTCAACAAAGATGCCCAGACGAACGGTGACCATGAAGTTCACAAGTATTCTTGTCAAAAGCTTCCGTCGCCATCAAACCGCGTGGACCTTGGGATTTTTTCCAATGACTACGCAGCCCTTGCTGCGGCGCGGAGGCTGTACCCATCAGCCGATGGATGTTGGTATTGCTGCCCCGATATCAATCATTCGTAAGCCCTGATATTCCAGCTCGTTAGCCACACTACTCAAATGGGGCGGAGACGATAACGTCTCCGCCCCATATCTATGTGCCTAGTTGCGATTACTCAATTACTATCAGCAAGTTGTTCTCTGGTATTTCATGCCAGCTGATGGCCAGATGGTCTTCACGGAGACCTAAACAGCAAGCACGCTGCCCATCCTCTCTGGCACCATGAGGACCTAGCGGTCCTCCGTCGTGGCGCGCCTAGTGGAGCCCGAGCTCTGTGTCGGCTCTTCTGCATCGGTACGGTTTACCACACGCTCAGGCAGGAAGCTGTAGCAGTAGGTGCCCAACACGGTATCTCGAAGTCCCGACCAGTAGCGCTTCTGCGCAAGCTCTCGGCCATCCGCTTGAAGGAGCGTTGGAGCTCCGTCCTCTGTGCAGCCCTGCCTGATGGAATGCTCGTTCCAATCGCGATGGCTGTCTAATGCGGAAAGATGGTCTCCCGAAGAACAAGTCACGTAACGAGTGGGACAGAAAAAGGGACGTCCATCGGGTGTGAACCCGAGAGGTCGTCCCAATCGCTCAGCGTGCCATGTACTTGCCGATGACCCCGAAGGCAGACCTCAGTTCCTCGAGCTCGGCGTCAGAGCCAGCAACCTCCGCGCCGTCGCACTGCGGGAGCACTGTCGAGTGCTCCTCGAGGAACGAGGAGCGCAGGTAGCTGAGACGAGCGGCGGCGTCAGCGGCCTGGTCGCGCTCGGCCTGCCAGGCGCCGACGAAGAAGTCGAGCATACGGGCATAGCCGGGGACGTGCCTCCTGGCGTGCTCCGCCATGTTGCGAAGATCATCGAGCGGGTCGTTCTTGGTGTTGTGGGACATGGTTCCTCCTTGGGTGAGGGACGGTCCTCCGAAGGGCCGTCATATCTGGCCGCGTACGGGGTGCTTGCCAGAGCTCCTTCTCAGGAGCGGCCGGGGGCTACGAGAGCCCGCCGCCCCCGTCCATGGGGGCTCCCGCGCGCGAACGGACGTGCCAGTCGTTGAACATGATTTCGACGGCTTCGGGGGAGAGGGTGACCACGTCCTCGTAGGAGCCCCTGCCATCGGGGCGGGAGAATGTGAGGTCATGACCCATGGGCACGACCACGTGCCACGCGGACGGGTCGTGCCTCCCCTCGTAGACCCACGAGGAGAGGAGGAAGGTCGAGGTGCCCTCGAGGGAGATGCCGTTTGCGCTGAGGTCGTCAGGGACGAGGAGCCTGACATCGCCAGTCTTTGTCGTAGTCCTGGTCGGCTTGCCGTCCTTGCAGCTCTTGGGCTAATTGAAGAATGACAGGTCATAACGTATCGAGAACGTGTCCATGCGGTCCGGGTGCCGCCTATGGGCAAGCATGATGTCGTGAGCCTTGGTCGCGACGAGCTCGTTGAGGTCCCGCTTGTCGATGTCGGCAGCGTCGAACGGGAACTTGTGGTCGCGGTACCAGACCAACGGAGTGCGACGCGAGTCGCAGAACGTGATGGTCGCGTCGGGGTTCTGAGAGGCGAGCGCCGCGATTTGATAGGCGAGGGCGTTGTTGTTGCCGTCCTCGTAGGAGAAGGACTTGAGCTTACGAGCCGCCTTGTCGCCGTCGAAGTAGTAATGCTGAGTTGCCATCCGTATCACCTTCCATTTCATGTGGTTTTGGCATCGGTTTCTTTCGTCCCAATCGTACGTGAGGCCCGAGGAGACGTTAATAGGCGCCGAAATGCCATGGGGCTCTAGGCGATTTCAGGGGCAGCGAAAAGTGACGGCTCCCCGGGACCGATGTCCCGAGGAGCCGTCGTACTCATCACGCAGAGCAGAAGTTCGGAGTATAGGGAGAACTCCTAGAGTTCGTACTCATACGCGCCGATGAGATACCTGAGCCTCGCGCAACGCTCGCCCACAATGTAGAGGGCTATCACGTCCACGCGGATATCGTCGACGGCTGGGTGGCTCGCGAGGTAGAGCAGCCCAAGCTTGCGGTAGTGCTGCTGCTTGCGCTTGTCGACGGAGAGCTCGGGCATGGCGTCCGCGTCATCGCCGAGCTTGCGTGCGACCTTCGTGAGGACCAAGACGGGCTTGCAGTTGTCGTCCGCAACGACGGGAACGTCCCCGTCGACGCAGTGCCAGTCATGCTCGAGGATGGCGTAGCCGCGCTTCTCGGGGTAGCTCGAGACGAGGCGGTTCTCCTCGGCAACGAGCTGGGCCTGCGTCATCTCGGCGACGGGCGTCTCGTCGGCTTCGGTCTTGACTGCGGTCTTGGTCGGGTTTGGTACCTGCTCCTTGTAATCCATGGTGTCTCCCTATGACGAATGAGTGCCAAAGCTTCTCCTCGGCTCTTCGCACAGGGACACTCGGCGGGGCTCTGCCCCGCCCTGCTCTTGGGGAACTTGGTATGGAAGTTGTAGTGGGTATAAGGTTGTTGCGGCCTGATAGGACTGTCGTGGGTTTGCCGTCAGTGAGGTGGCCACAGAATCCCAGACCGGACAGACGAAGATTTTCTGACGAACTGTATTCGTTTTTGTATTAGGTTGGGCGAAAATCGTCCGTTCTAACGAAAAAAACCCGCCATCTGTTTTACCAGGTGACGGGCTATTTTTTGGTCGCGGGGATAGGATTTGAACCTATGACCTTCGGGTTATGAGCCCGACGAGCTACCAAACTGCTCCACCCCGCACTATGTATGCGCTCGTAGCGCAAGAAGTAACTATAGGTACCGCCCAGGTCTCTGTCAATCCTGACAGGACTTCTCCACAAACGGCGTGCTCCTCCGCTCCCCTACTCGATGCCGTCGAGCACGTCTTGCATGGCTCGCTGCACCGCGTGGTCGACGTTGGAGCCCACGACCGGCCAACGCTTCCGCAGCGTATACCGGGCATTCGCCATCACGCGCGGATGACCGGCAAAGCGCAGGATGGCGTAGTCGTTCATCGAGTCGCCGAAGGCCATGACCTCGTCGGCCGCGATGCCGTAGTAGCGCATGAGCTGCCAGATGCCCGTCGCCTTGTCCACGCCGGCCGGCGTGATGTCGATCCATTTGTCCCCCGAGGGCATGAACGTGAGACGGTCGCCCAGCTCGCGCTCGAGCATGTAGGTCATGTCCATGGTCTCTGCAGGCTTGTCGCAGCAGATGCCCATCTTGATGACGCTCTTCTCGGGTCCGGGGGGATCGGCACGCACCACGGGGTTGGGCAGGTCCTTGTCGGCCGTCTTCACGTAGTTGGTGAGGTCGTCCATGAGGTAGCAGTGGTCATCATCATAGATGGCCAGGTGAAGGCAGTCGAAGGTGGCGCACAGCTCGAAGAGGCTCACGATGGCGCCGTACGAGAAGACCTCGCGGCCGATCATCCTTCCCTGGGCATAGACCTCGGTGCCGAGCGATGCCACGTAGTCCATCTCGTCCATGACGGGCTCGAAGAACCACCGCAGCGTGTTGTACCTGCGCCCGGAGCTCGCGGCAAA
Source organism: Atopobium sp. UBA2090 (assembly GCA_002331575.1). Lineage (GTDB taxonomy): Bacteria > Actinomycetota > Coriobacteriia > Coriobacteriales > Atopobiaceae > Olsenella_D. The sequence continues at coordinate 75,190 of DCZG01000165.1, forward strand.
GACGATGCCGCGCTCGTGGAGCTCGTGGATGAGCTCAAAGGTCTCCTCGGGCACCTTGGAGTTCTCGTCCAGCAGGGTGCCGTCCATGTCGGAAGCGATGAGCTTGATCATTGGTCCTCCTTCGTAAGGAAGGCGGGCATCTCCCCCGCCCGTGTCGCGCGCGCTATCTCCTCGAGAGCCTCGGCCACTCCCTCGTCCGCCGCGGCGCCGACCTGGAAGTTCGCGGCCTCTTTCGCGACGTCGACCGCGTTCGCCACGGCCACCGAGTAATGAACTTTGCCGAGAATCGCCACGTCGTTGCCACCATCGCCAAAGACGACGACCTCGTCGATCCCGATTCCCAGATGCTCGAGCAGCACGTCGAGTGACGTCGCCTTCGACGTCCCCCGCGGCAGGATGTCAATCCAGTTGGCGAAGGGAGACACGAGCTCGACCTCGGGCACGGCCTCCTCCACGGCTTGAATCACCGAACGCGCGCGCTCGGCGCTGCCGGAGCATGCGAGCGTGGCGGCGATGACGTCCACGTTGGGTACCTCGTCCACGGTGCTGCCGTTGAAGCTGGTGCGAGCCTCGTAGATGGCGAGCTCCTCGCTCGTCACGCCCACGCCGTAGGCGGGGTTGAGCATGTTTGAATCTGCCGGATAGCACACGAGGAAGACGCCTGGCATGAGGTGGACGACCTCGTCGATGCGCACGAGCGCCTCATGCGGAATGAGCCGCTGGTAGACATACTTGCCGTCCACGCGCACCCGCTTGCCGTTGGAGATGATGCCGGTCATGAAGCACGCCTCGTCCATGTGGAAGAAGCGCAGGAGCTCGAAGTAGTCTCGCCCCGTTGCAGGACCAAAGCTCACACCCGCGGCGATGACGTCATGAATCGCATTGATCGAGCGATGCGACGCGAAGCGCTCGCCCAGCGGAACGAGCGTGTTGTCGATATCGGAGAGTACGAGCTTGATCACGGGAAGCCCCTCGTTGACGGCGGTTGTCTGACTCACATGATACGGGCTGTGGGCAGTGCCGCGGGTGGGAACCTGGGGGATGACGGGAACATGACACCCCAGACGGACGTCAGCGACTCGAGGACCGTCCGAGGACGTCGAACCGGTTGATGCGCACGAGGACCTGCTCGAGGTCGAGGACCCCGACGAGGGTGACGACCTTCCTGCCACCCACGTAGATCGCGAGGTCGCGGTATCCGGTCCCCTTTCTGAAGCCCGTCCACTCCATGCTCTCGATGTCGGCGTATCCCACCGTCACGTCGCCACCCAGAAAGGGGGTGACAATCATCTGATTGTCGAAGAGCGAAACCTTGAACCTGCGGATGATCATCCAGAAGACGAACATCACCGCGAGAAACGCGACGAAGAAGCTGTGGATGACGACGGGCTTCGCCGAGAAGACGCCTATGGAGCAGAGCCACCCCAAGACGAGTCCCATGAGACCCATGAAGAGCATGGCGAACACGATCGCGTGCGAGAACGCAGACGAAAGGACGAACGTGTCATGGTGGGAGTGGTGACGCTCGGAGATGCCGACGCTGCCCATGCGCTCCATCACTGCCGCAAGCAGCGGTATCGCGATGATGGCCACCGTAAGGATCACGTCGTTCATAGGCTTCCGCACCTGTTCGGGCGGACCAATTCGGGGCGCATCGTTGACTTCTCTCCCATGACTAGTCGGCTGATTCCGACTTCTTTCTTACGTGCACAAACTAGAATGACGCGAATCCTTCCCGGTTTCGTGACGTTCCTGAACGGATGACACCGATAGGCACATCTGCACACAGCCACCACGCGGGCGCGTTCGGACTAGCGCGTTCCCTCCTCCGTGGCAAAGCGAGCGACGAGATGTTCGAGGATGTCGACGGTCTTCTCGAGGGCGGAAACCGGGATGAACTCCCGGATGGAGTGGTAGTTGTAGCCGCCCGTGGCGAGGTTGGGGCAGGGCAGGCCGCGAAAGGTGAGCTGCGCTCCATCGGTGCCGCCACGCACCGGCACGATGCGAGGCTCGACGCCGGCATCGCGGTTGGCGGCGAGGGCGTTGTCGATGAGGAAAGCCTTTCCCTCAAAGTGCTCCGCCATGTTGCGGTACTGCTCCTTCACGCTCAGCGTGACCGTACCCTCGCCATAGCGCTCGTTGAGGAAGGCAGCGATCTCGCCCATGACCTGCTCGCGACGGGCGAAGTCATTCGGGTCGAAGTCTCGGAGGATGTACGTGAGCCTGGCCTCAGACGAGCTGCCCTCGATGGCGATGGGGTGATAGAAGCCCTCGCGACCCTCGGAGTGCTCGGGTCGCTCGGCCTGGGGAACGAGCTGCTCGAACTCGGAGGCCACCGTGATGGCGTTGACCATCACTCCCTTGGCGCTCCCGGGGTGGACGGTGACGCCATGGAAGATGACGTCCACCTGGCTGGCGTTGAAGCACTCGTAGTTGAAGTCGCCGACGGCCTCGCCGTCGACGGTGTAGCCGTAGGCCGCGTCGAGCTTCTCGAGGTCGAGAAGGGCGGCGCCGTGGCCGATCTCCTCGTCGGGAACGAAGGCCAGCTTGAGGGTGGGGTGCGGAAGCGCGGGATTCTCGCCGAGACGAGCGAGGAGCGAGCAGATCTCCGCGACGCCCGACTTGTCGTCAGCCGAGAGGAGCGTTGAGCCGTCGGAGCAGATGATGTCCTGCCCGACGAGCTTCTCGAGGTCGGGAACCTGCTCGGGCGTGGTCTGGATCGTCTCGCCGTTCACGACGCCCGAGACGAGCGGACCTCCCTCGTAGTGCACGACATGCGGCCTGACGCCAGCCGCGGGAGCGTCGAACGACGTGTCGATGTGCGCGCAGAGCATGAGCGCGGGGTACTTCTCGGCACCGGCAGACGCGGCGAAGGTGCCCGTGACGTAGGCATGGTCGTCGACCTCGACGTCCGTGCAGCCGAGGAAGCGAAGCTCGTCCCCCAGCATGCGCGCCATGTCGTGCTGGGCGGGCGTCGAGGGAGTCTCGGCCTCGTTGTCGGGGTCTGACTGGGAGTCTACCTGCACATAGCGCATGAAGCGCTCGATGACGTCGCTCATCTGGTCTCCTTATGCTCACGCGTGGCTTGCGGATACAGTGTATCGCGGGGTTACGTCGGGCAAGACGGAAGACGGCTGGCGAGCGGTGGGCGGGGGCACGGGCGGGAAGAGCGTGTGCCAAAGGGAGACGAACACGCCGCGGGCGAGTCGTTCTGCCTGCGGCGCGTTCACGAATCCGATGTCCTTCTCCCCTACTTGATCACGCCGGCGCGACGCTTGGCCTCCTCGATCTGAGCGAGCTGCTCGGGCGTGAGCGTGATGGAGTTGCTGCCGTAGCGATCGGCGTGCGCGCGCACGTCGGCGACCGGTGCGTTCTCGTGCAGCGTCGGGTCGTCGGGGTTCTCCAGGTGGAAGCCACCTGCGGCACCGTTGCGGAAGTTCTCCTTGGCGACGCTGATCATGAGCTTGATGCGGTTAAGCTGGTTGACCTCAGAGGCGCCGGGATCGTAGTCGACGGCCACGATGTTGCTCTCGGGGTGCATCTGGCGAAGCCGCTTGATGACCGACTTGCCCACGACGTGGTTGGGCAGGCAGGCGAACGGCGAGCAGCACACGATGTTGGGCGTGCCCGTGTCGATGAGCTCGCACATCTCGGCCGTAAGGAGCCAGCCCTCGCCCATGGTGTTGCACAGCGACAGCACCTCCTCGGCCTTGGCCGCGAGGTCCTGGATGTGCGGGTAGGGTTCGAAGCGCTCGCTTGCCTCGAGCATCTTGTTGATCGGCTCGCGGAAGCCCTCGATGGCCTTGATGCCGAGGAAGTGCGAGAACATGCTCGCCTTCTTGGAGCCGATCTCGTGGTGCGTGTTGATGACGTTGGAGGTGCCGAAGAGGAAGAAGTCGACGAGACCGGGCACGTTGGCCTCGCAACCCTCGGATTCGATCACGCGCACGACCTGGTTGTTCGCCGTGGGATGGAACTTGACGAGAATCTCGCCCACCACGCCAACGCGCGGCTTGGAGCGGTCGTTCACGAGCGGAAGCGCGTCGAACGCGTTCACGGTGCGCTGGCAGAGGGCGTAGAAGTCCTTGGGCCTCATGCTCGTGGTGATGACCTTCTTGGCGTCGGACATGCACACGTCGTAGAGCGCGTCAGCAGCGCCCTGCTCGGCCTCATAGGGGCGCACGCGGTAGAGGACCTGCATGATGAGGTCGCCGTAGAGCAGCGCGTAGACCGCACCAACCAGGATCTCTGGCTTGATGATGTTGAAGCCGGGGTTGTCCTCGTCGAGGCCGCCCGCCACCGACAGCGAGATCACGGGGACGTTGGCGTGGCCGGAGTCCTTGAGCGCCTTGCGGATGAGGGCGATGTAGTTGGTGGCACGGCAGCCGCCGCCCGTCTGCGAGATGAGGACCGCGGTGCGGTCGAGGTCGTACCTGCCCGAGAGCACGGCCTCCATGATCTGGCCCGTGGTGAGGATCGACGGGTAGCAGATGTCGTTGTTGACGTACTTGAGACCGGTGTCCACGGCTCCCTGGTCCACGGACGGGAGCAGGTCCAGCTTGTAGCCGGCCTTCCTGAGAAGGACCTCGACGAGCTCGAAGTGGATGGGCGACATCTGCGGGGCGAGAATCGTGTAGCCCTCGTCCTGCATGTCCTTGGAGTAGCGGACCTTCTTGAACGCAGCGCTCTCCGACTTTCGGTACACGGGCACGCGGCGGGCGTTGTCCGTCGGGCGGGCATGCTCGAGCGAGCCGTCGGCCATGAGCACGTCCTCCGGCGCGACGTCGGCGACCTTACCGGCTGCCACCTCGCGCTCGAGCTCCTCGCGCTGCTCGATGAGGGCGGCCATGAGCGAGCGCACGCGGATGCGGGCGGCGCCCAGGTTGGAGACCTCGTCGATCTTGAGCACGGTGTAGATCTTGTTGGAGGCCTCGAGAATCTCCTGCACCTCGTCGGTCGTGAGGGCGTCGAGACCGCAGCCGAAGCTCTGCAGCTGAATGAGGTCGAGGTCGTTGCGGGAGGCCACGAAGCGCGCGGCGCGGTAGAGGCGCGAGTGGTACATCCACTGGTCCACGACGCGGATGGGCCTCTCGGGCTTGACCTTGTGGGCGATGGAGTCCTCGGTCAGGACGGCGAACCCAAAGCCGTGGAGCATCTCGGGAATAGCGTGGTTGACCTCGCCGTCGTTGTGATACGGACGACCGGCGAGCACGATGCCGTGCGCATCGTTCTCCTCGATCCAGCGCAGGCAGTCGTCGCCGGCGCGGTGCATCGCGTCCTTGAAGTCGAGGTCGGCCTGCCAGGCTTCGTTCACGGCCTCGTCGATCTCTGTCCTGGTGATGTGAGCGCCGCGCACGCGGCCCTTGCCAGCGGCGGCGTCCGTCTCGCGCTGCACCGAGACGACCTCGTAGAGACGCTTCTTGAGCTCGCTCTTCTTGTCGTAGGGCAGGAAGGGGCAGAGGTACTCGATGCCAGGTGCGGCGAGCTCGTCGACGTTGAGCTGGAGCGCCTGAGGGTAGCTCATGACGATGGGGCAGTTGTAATGGTTGGTCGCGGCCATGTCCTCCTGGCGCTCCCACCTCACGCAAGGCATCCAGATGAAGTCGGTATCCTTGCCGAGGAGGTTCATGATGTGGCCGTGGCTGAGCTTGGCCGGATAGCAGACGCTCTCCGACGGCATGGACTCGGTGCCCGCCTCGTAAGTCTTGCGCGTGGTCTTGTCCGAGAGGACCACGGCGAAGCCGAGCTTGGTGAAGAAGGCATGCCAGAAGGGGTAGTTCTCGTACATGTTGAGCGCGCGGGGAATGCCCACAGTGCCACGGGGCGCGTCCTCGGGCGAGAGCACGGGACGGTCAAAGAGCAGCTGGCTCTTGTACTCGAAGAGGTTCGGCGCCTTGCTCTGCTCCTTGGCGGGCTTTCCCGAGCCCTTCTCGCAACGGTTGCCCGTGATGAAGCGGCGGCCGTTGCCAAAGGAGTTGATGGTGAGAAGACAGTTGTTGGAGCAGCGTCCGCAGTGAACGTTGGTGTGCTTGACCTGCAGGTTGTCGATCTCATCGCGCGAGAGCAGCGTCGAGACGCCCGTCTTGCCCGCACGGTCACGGGCGAGAAGGGCGGCGCCGTAGGCACCCATGGTGCCGGCGATGTCCGGACGGATGACGTTACGGCCGGTGAGAAGCTCGAAGGCGCGCAGCGTCGCATCGGACATGAAGGTGCCGCCCTGGACGACGACGTACTTGCCGATCTGGTCGTAGTCGCGCAGCTTGATGACCTTGAACAGCGCGTTCTTGATCACGGAGTACGAGAGGCCGGCGGCGACGTCGCCGATGGTCGCCCCCTCCTTCTGCGCCTGCTTGACGCGCGAGTTCATGAACACGGTGCAGCGGCTGCCGAGGTCGACGGGGTGCTCGCCGCGGACGGCCGCCTTGGCGAACTCCTGCACGGTCATGCCCATGGAGTCGGCGAAGTTGGCGATGAACGAGCCGCAGCCCGACGAGCAGGCCTCGTTGAGCATGATGTGCTCGATGATGCCGTCCTTGACCTGGAGGCACTTCATGTCCTGCCCGCCGATGTCGAGGATGAAGTTCACGTCGGGCACGAAGGCCTTGGCGCCGCGGAGGTGGGCGACGGTCTCGATCTCGCCGGAGTCGGCCTGGAGGGCCTCTATGAGGATGCCCTCGCCATAGCCGGTGGTGGTCACGTGGCCGATGGCGCAGCCCTCGGGGAGATGGTCGTAGATGTCATCCATGATCTTGCGGGCGGTGCCGAGCACGTCGCCGTTGTTGTTGTCGTACCAGGTGTAGAGCAGCTCGCCCGACTCGCCGACCACGGCGGCCTTCATCGTGGTCGAGCCCGCGTCGATGCCGATGAACACGCGGCCGTGGTAGCAGTCGAGGGAGCCCTTGGGCACGACCTGGGAGTCATGGCGGGCCCTGAAGTCCTCGTAGTCCTTCTCGGTGGCAAAGAGCGGGTTCAGGCGCGCGACCTCGGAGCCCTGGGTGTCGCCGAGGTTGTCGAGGCTGTCGATGACCTGGGCGAAGGTGACGTAGCGGTCAGACTCGCCGGCGAGGGCGGCACCCGTGGCGACGAAGAGGTGGGCGTTTTCGGGGACGATGCGGTGCTCCTCGTCGAGGTGGAGCGTCTTGTAGAAGCGCTCGCGGAGTGCGGAGAGATACTGAAGCGGGCCGCCGAGGAACGCGACGTAGCCGCGGATGGGGTGACCGCAGGCGAGGCCGGAGACCGTCTGGTTTGCGACGGCCTGGAAGATGGAGGCTGCGACGTCCTCGCGGGCGGCACCCTCGTTGAGCAGGGGCTGGACGTCGGACTTGGCAAAGACGCCGCAGCGGCTGGCGATGGGGTAGATGTGCGTGGCGCCCTTCGCGAGCTCGTTGAGGCCCATGGCGTCGGTCTCCATGAGCGAGGCCATCTGGTCGATGAAGGCGCCCGTGCCACCGGCGCAGGTGCCGTTCATGCGCTGTTCGATGCCGTTGTCGAAGTAGATGATCTTGGCGTCCTCGCCGCCGAGCTCGATGGCGCAGTCGGTCTGCGGAATGAGCGTCTCCACGGCGCGCTTGGAGGCGATGACCTCCTGGACGAACTCGAGGTCGAGCCACTTGGCGAGAAGCATGCCGCCGGAGCCGGTGATCGAGACGCGCATGGGCGTGTCGCCGAGGACGCGCTGGGCCTTCTCGAAGATCTCGCGCGCCGTTGCCTTGATGTCGGTGTGGTGACGTTCGTAGTTGGCGTAGACGAGGTTGCCGCGGTCGTCGATGACGGACAGCTTGACCGTCGTCGATCCCACGTCGATGCCCAGTCGCAGGCGTGCGTGCGAGAGGTTGATGGGGTGCTTGGGCGAGAGCTCCGCCCCGTGCTTCACGAGCTCGATGCCCGGACGGGCAGCCTTCTCTGCGGTGAGGGATGAGGGATTGTTAGTCATTGCCGTCCTCCTCGGGGAACATGACATCGAGCACGAAGTTCGGAATGTCGAGGTCGATGGGGTTGTCATACAAATCACCGGGTCGCACGAACATGAGGGCAGTCATGATGCGGGCCATGTCGCGGACGCTCTCGCGCATGCCCCCGTCGAGCCAGCGCACGAGGACGCCGACCTCGGCGGAAATCGCGTAGGTGAGGTAGTAGTCAAAGAACGGGCCGATGGCGCGCAGGTCGAGGCCGTCGAGCGCGCGGTCGAGTACGACCCCACGAGCCATGAGCTTGAGATGCTCGGCGAAGGCGGGATCGCCGCCGTCGCCGAGAAGCGGGCGCAGGTAGTCGCCGCGGCGCTTGATGTAGGCGAGGAGTGCCTCGGACCCTGGGCAGGGTTCGTGCTTCTCGACCGCCTTGCGCAGGTCGTCGAGGTGGACCTCGGTGAGCTTGGCGAGAGGCGCGCGGAGACCCTCAAGCGTCTCGTCCTCGGTCTGGAGGACGAGGTCCGGGATGTCACGATAGTGGGAGTAGAAGGTGCGACGCGTGACGCCGGCGCGCTCGGTGACGGCCGTGACGGTGACCTGCGAGAGGTCCCCGGTGGCGTCAATCTCCTCGGCGAGCGCCGTCCTGAGCGCGTGTCTGGTACGTACGCTCCTCTTGTCCGTGCTGAGGGCGGCACCCTCGGTGCGACCCCGTGTGAGCTGCATTGGCGTGGCTCTCCTCTCCCCGAGCGGCGCTCCGTGCGCCCGTGTTCTTTCACAGCATGGGAAGTATTACACATGCTGTGAAAGACTTCTCGCCTCGGAGGCGTCGGCACAGACATGCCATATTCGGAAGCGCGAGCCATGGAGACGGCGACGGGGCGCCCGGATCTCTCCGTGACGCCCCGTCGAATTCCCTGGTGTTACCCGCAGCTACTCGTTGTCGCCGCCGGTGGCCTTGGTGGCGCTCGTCACCTGACCTGCGTCGCTCGCGTCATGCCACTTCCAGTCGGTGAAGTCGGGGTGGTCGTAGCCGTTGTCAACGGCGAACTGGAAGGCGTCCTCGCGGAACTGCGTCCACGCGGCGATCTGGTCGGCCCACTTCTCGGGGTCGAGCATGCGCAGCGCGTCGGCGGCCAGCGCCCAACGGTCCATGTCGTTCAAGCGGAGCATGTCATACGGCGTGGTCGTGGAGCCCTTCTCGTTGTAGCCGTGCACGTTCCAGCTGTCGTGGTTCGGGCGGTCCCATATGAGGCGGCGAACCGTGCCGGGATAGGCGTGGAAGGCAAAGAGCACGGGCTTGTCGGCCGTGAAGAGGTCGACGAACTGCTCGTCCGTGAGCGCCTGGTCGTTCTCGCTGACGTTCTGGATCTTGAGCAGCTCCACGACGTTGACGAGACGGACCTTGATGCCGAGCTTATCGAGAAGCTCGAGCGCGGCCATGCACTCGCCCGTGGGCACGTCACCGCAGCAGCCGAGGACGATATCGGGCTCCTCGCCGGGCTTGGTGTTGGACGCCCACTTCCATTCCGCGGCACCAGCGGCGAGCTCGGCGCGGGCCTCGTCGAGCGAGAGCCACGTGGGGGCGGGCTGCTTGCCGGCGAAGATGGCGTTCACGCAGTTGGTCGAGACGTATGCGCGCTCGGCGACGGCGAGCAGCAGGTTGGCGTCGGCCGGGTAGTAGATGTTGACCACATGGTCGTTGTTGAAGCACTTGTTGAGCAGGATGTCGACGAAGCCGGGGTCCTGGTGCGAGAAGCCGTTGTGGTCCTGGCGCCAGACATGGCTCGAGAGCAGCATGTTGATGCCGGAGATGGGCTTGCGCCAGGGGATGTGGCGAACGGTCGCCTCGAGCCACTTGCAGTGCTGGTTGACCATCGAGTCGACGAGGTGCACGAAGCTCTCGTAGCTCGACCAGAGGCCGTGGCGGCCGGTGAGGACGTAGCCCTCGAGAAGGCCCTCGCACTGGTGCTCGGACAGCTGCTCGATGATGTTGCCCACGGGCGAGAGGTGCTCGTCGTTCGCGGGGTCGTCGTAGACGCCGCCGCCGAACCACTGCTTGTCGGTGACCTGGTAGCTGGGCTGCAGACGGTTCGAGGCCGTCTCGTCGGGGCCGAAGATGCGGAACGTGTCGCGGTTGTTGTTGATGAGCTCGGCCGTGTACTCGCCGAGGACGCGCGTCGCCTCGACGGCGCCGAAGCCGTGGCCCTTGTGCTCGACGTCGACCTCATACTCGCGGATGTCGGGAAGGACGAGGTCCTCGAGGAGCAGACCGCCGTTGGCGTTGGGGTTGGCGCCAAGACGAAGCTCGCCGGCGGGCATGAACTCGGTGACCTCGGGACGGATGGCGCCCTTCTCGTCGAAGAGCTCCTCGGGCTCGTACGACTCGAGCCAGTCCTTGAGCACCTCGAAGTGGGCCTCGGTGTCACGAGCGGAGGCGAGGGGCACCTGGTGCGCGCGCCATGAGCCCTCGGTCTTCTTGCCGTCGATGAACTTGGGGCAAGTCCAGCCCTTGGGGGTGCGGAAGATGATCATGGGATAGAACGGACGCGAGGAGTCACCGGCGGCAGCACGCTGCTTGATGGCGCAGATCTCGTCGAAGACCGCCTCGAGCAGGGCCGCGAAGCGACGGTGGATCGAGAGGTGATCCTCGTCGTCGAAGCCGGCGACGAAGTTGTACGGATGATAGCCCATGCCGCGGAAGAACTCGTCGCGCTCGCCGTCGGAGATGCGGGCGAGAATCGTGGGGTTGGCGATCTTGTAGCCGTTGAGGTGCAGGACGGGGAGAACGATGCCGTCCGTGAGCGGGTCCATGAACTTGTTGGTCTGCCAGGACGTGGCGAGAGGACCGGTCTCCGCCTCACCATCGCCGACCACGGCGACCGCGAGCAGCGAGGGGTTGTCGAGGACCGCGCCGTAGGCATGGGAGAGCACGTAGCCGAGCTCGCCGCCCTCGTGGATCGAGCCGGGGGTCTCGGGCGCGTAGTGGCTGGGGATGCCTCCCGGGTAGGAGAACTGGCGGAAGAACTTCTGGAGTCCCTCCTCGTCATCGGTGATCTGGGGCTTGATCTCGCGGTACGTCCCGTCGAGGAGGCTCTGGGAGGTGCCGGCAGGTCCGCCGTGGCCAGGGCCCATGAGGAAGACGGCGTTCTGGCCGTGATCGTGGATGAGACGGTTGACGTGGCCGAAGAGGAAGTTCACGCCCGGCGTCGTTCCCCAATGGCCGACGAGGCGGTACTTGACGTCCTCGCGCGAGAAGCCAGGGCGCATGAGGGGATTGGAGCGCAGGTAGATCTGGCCGATGGACAGGTAGTTCGCCGTGCGCCAGTACCTGTCGACCCAGGCGACCTCCTCCTCGCTGACGGGCTCGTTGAGCTTCTTCCAGGGGGTGCCGATGACTGGTTGTGCCATGCGCTTCTCCTTTGCCGGGATATCTGCCTGCATACTCTTTCGACAGCTGTGAAGTATAAGGGGTAAAGCGTTTTACTTATTCACGAACACCCCAACGAAAACGATTTCTACCATGAAAAACACGAAAGCCGCTTTACGAGAGCCATCGACGGGAGGGGTCCCGGAACAACTCGATGAGACCCCTCCGGCCGATGCCCGACAGGTGAGCCCGATGCGCGACGAGGTGATGCTCGAAGGAGGCGCGGTTCGTACGGCTACGCCAGCGAGAAGGACATGCGCGTGCGCATGGAGAACGGGTGCTCGGGCGTGATGATGGGGCTCGGCCACTCGGGATGGTGAATCGAATCGGGGAAGAGCTGCGTCTCGAGGCAGATCGAGCCCTGCGGCGAGTAGTGCGCGCCGCCCTTGCCGCCATCGCAGTCGAGGAAGTTCGCCGTGTACACCTGCATGCCAGGACGGTCCGTGTCCACGTCCATCACGATGCCGGTCTTGTCGCCCTGAAGCCGCGCCGCGTGCGCGTACTCGCAGCCCGCGTCCAGGACGAAGTTGGTGTCATACGTGACACCTGCCGCACCGACACGCCGGGGCGTGCGGAAGTCGTTCTCGGTACCCTCGACGGACGCGAGCTCGCCCGTGGGCACGATGTCGGGTCCTGGAACGGTGAAGTGCTCGGCGTCTACTCGCAGGATGTGCTCCATCACGGACCCGGACGCATAGCCGTTGAGGTTGTAGTACCCGTGATGGATGATGTTGGCGAGCGTGGGCTCGCTCGGCGTGGCGTTCACCCGAACCTCGAACGCGGAGTCGATGAGCTCGTACGTCACGAGCACGTCGAGCGCTCCCGGAAAGCCCTGGTCTCCCGCCGGGCTCGCGAGGGCGAAGGTCACGTGTCTGTCGTCCACGTCCGCGATCTCGAACTCGCGGCCAGTCCACGAGTCGGGACCGGAGTGGTTGTTGTTCTTGCCGTCGTTGGCGGCCAGCTGGTACGTCACGCCGTTGAGCGTGAAGCTGGCTCCGGCAGTGCGGTTGGCCACGCGACCGACGATTGCGCCGACGTTCTGGATGTTGTCGAGATAGGCGGCGGTGTCGTCAAAGCCGAGCGCCACGTCGACCTTCTCGCCGTCGCGCCCTGGCACCTCGAGCGCGACGAGCGACGCTCCCGTGGTGACGAATCTCGCCTTGAGGATGTTGTTATCGAGGATGATGCTTCTCATACGTGACCTCCGACCGTTTGTGGATTAGCACGGGTATAGCGTTTTACTTTCCGTTTCTTCCGTTTAACCTAGTTCCATCTGCAGACCCGTCGAGGGAGTTCGGACATGTCGGGCAAGGTGACGCTCAGAGACATCGCGAACGAGGTCGGACTCTCGCCCACGTCCGTCTCGCTCGTACTCAACGACCGGCCGTGCAAGGTCTCCGCGGCGAACAAGCAGCGCATCAAGGAGGTCGCGCGGCGCAAGCGCTACGTGCCCAACCAGATTGCGCGCAGCCTCGTGATGCAGCGAACCAACACGCTGGGACTCATCGTGCCCAACATCGAGAGCCGCTTCTTCTCGTCTCTTGCCAGCAGCCTCGAGCGCAGGTGCCGCGAGCACGGCTACGCCCTGTTCATCACCAACTCCGAGAGCACCGAGAGCGACTCCGAGCTCGTCCGCCTGCTCATGAACCGAGGCGTGGACGGCCTCTTCATCGTGGTCTCCGACGAGCTTACCACCGACGCGGGCCTCGTCGGCGCCCTGACTCAGCTGCCCGTACCGTTCGTGATGGTCGACCGCGTGGTTGAAGGGGTGGCGGGAGACCGCGTCCGCTTCAACAACGAGGAGGGCGGCCATCGGGCGACCGAGTACCTGCTCGACAACGGCCATGAGTGCGTCGCCTGCCTCGTGAACAAGAACTCCAACACCGGCCGAGAGCGCATGGCCGGCTACGAGCGGGCGCTGCGCGAGCGCGGCATCGAACCTGACCCCGCTCTCGAGCTGCAGACCGACTACTACATCAACGACGCGTTCCGAGCATCGGCCGCCCTGCTCGACACGGAGGCGACCGCGGTCTTCGCGAGCTCCGACAACATCGCGCTCGGACTCCTCAAGCGCCTCTTCTCGGAGGGGCTTCACGTGCCCGACGACTACTCCGTGGTGAGCTACGACAACTCCGCGGCGGACACCCTCTTCGAGCCAGCGTTGACGTCGATCGAGCAGAACGTCGCCGAGCTCTCCGACGTCGCCTTCGAGGTCATGCTCGAGAGAATCGCCGACAAGGACGCCGCGGCCACTCCCGTCGAGCGGATTCTCGAACCCAAGCTCGTGGTCAAGGCATCCGTGGCATAGGGCCGACACCTGCGTCATCCCCCTAGAGCTGCCGCACGCTCTTGCGCTCGACGAGGACCGTACCGATGTGCATGACGCGAGTGTACTCGCTCGGCTTGTTGATCTGGTCGAGGATGCCCTGCACGGCCATCACGCCCATCTCCTGGTTGGGGACGTGCATCGTCGTGAGCGGCGGGTTGGCGATCGTGGCGAACGAGAGGTCGTCGAAGCCGACGAGCGAGATGTCATCGGGCACCTTGAGCCCGCGCTCCGAGAGGGCGCGCATGCATCCGAAGGCCATGATGTCGTTCTCGACGAAGAAGGCGGTGGGCAGGCTCTGGTTTGAACCGAGCCACGCGAGCATGTCGGTGTACGACGTGCTCGGCTTCGTGCCCACCACCACGCGATAGCCGGGATTGATCTGCAGGCCTGCCTCGCGCATGGCCCGACGCCAGCCACGTTCGCGGAGCGGGAAGTTGCGGATGCGGTACGATCCCGCGATGTAGCCGATCTCACGATGCCCATGATCGATGAGGTAGCGGGTCGCGCGATACGACGACGTCTCGTTCGACATGACGATGGCGTCGAGGGGGATGCGGTCGCTCGTCCCGTCGACGACGATGAGGGGCGTCTCCGGATTGCTGAACAGGTCGTAGTCCTCCTCGGTCATCTCGGTCCCGAGAAGGATGACCGCGCTGCTCGTGTCATGGATGATGTCGGCCGCCTGGGCGGCGGCGCCGGCACGATCACCGAGCTCGAGCGTCGAGAACGAGGTCTGAATCCCCTCTGCCCTGGCCTTCGCGGCGATGCCGTTGATCACCCCCGTGTGGAAGGTTCCCTCGTCGAGGACGAGACCGGTCTTGCGCGCCATCACGAAGTTGATGTTGCTCACGTGACCACGTCGCGCGTAGCCGAGCATCCGGGCCGTCCGGATGATCACCTCTGCCGTGCTCGAGTTCACGCCACGCTTGTGATTGAGGGCGTTTGACACCGTTGCGGGAGAGAACCCAGTCTGGCGACTGATCTCCCTCACCCCGACGTTCTTCATCGCTGGCCCCCATTCGTATAAACACGCTAAAAACAGTTTAGAAGATAGTATGGTCAACTCGCGAGGCGAGAGGTGGCGCGGGCGCTCGAAATTACGTTTTCGAAATCCCGAACGCCCGCCCCAGGCTACTTCTGGCCGTAGTAGGCGTTCGGCCCATGCTTGCGCTGGTAGTGCTTGTCCTGGAGATACTGAGGTGCGGGTCCGACGCCTGGTGCGAGCAGCTCGGTGCGTGCGGCCATCTTCGCGACCTCGTCGAGGACGACGGCGTGATAGACCGCGGCCGCCGCGTCGACGCCCCAGGAGAACGGACCGTGGTTGCGGACGAGACAGCCCGGCTGCGCCATGGGGTCGAGTCCCTCGAAGCCCTCGACGATCACGCGCCCGGTGTTGAGCTCGTAGGCCTCGGCGATCTCCTCCTCGGTGAGCCCGCGCATGCAGGGGACGTCACCGTAGAAGTAGTCCGCCTGGGTGGTGCCATAGCACGGAATCGACCTGCCGGCCTGCGCCCAGGCCACCGCCCAGCTGGAGTGCGTGTGGACGACGCCACCGACGCGGTCGCCCCAGGCACGGTACAGGCAGGCATGCGTGGGGGTGTCGGAGGACGGGTTGAGCGTGCCCTCGACGACCTTGCCATCGAGGTCGCAGATGACGAGGTCCTCGGGCTTGAGGACGTCGTAGTCCACGCCGCTCGGCTTGATGACGAAGAGTCCCCGCTCCCGGTCGAGACCCGAGGCGTTGCCCCAGGTGAACACCACGAGACCGTGCTTGGGGAGGTCCATGTTCGCCTCGTAGACCTCGTCACGCAGTTCCTTGAGCATCATGGCTGAGTTCCTCTCTCTGGTCGGCGCGCGGGACGGCTGGCCACCCCGCGCGCCATCGAATCTACAATGCGAGCTCGGCGGCGTTCGCGTGCTTGAAGCGCTCGACGTACGTCTTGAACCCTGCGACGTCTGCGGGGTCGGGCTCGATGGTCATGCCGCTCATGCCGGAGAAGACCTTGTCATTGAGGTAGTCCGCCAGCGACTCGCCTTCGTCGCGATTGAGCATGTACGAGGCGGCGACCGCCTGGCCCCAGGCACCGCCCTCGCCGGCCGTCTCCATGACGGTCACGGGCGCATCGAGCGCCGCGGCGAGCAGGCTCTGGGCGACCTTCGGCGTCTTGAAGATCCCGCCATGACCGTAGAGCTTGTCAATGCGCACGCCCTCCTTGCGCAGGGACTCATTGCCCACGGCGAGGGCGCCGAAGGCGGACATGATGTTCATACGCATGAAGTTTGCGATCGTGAAGCGGGCGTTCTGGCCGCGAACGAAGAGCGGGTGACCCGTCTGCACGCCCATGACCGTCTCGCCTGACACGAAGGGGATCGAGACGAGCCCGCCCGCGTCCTTGTCGGCACCGAGGGCCTCGTTGAAGAGGGTCGTGTAGATGGCACCCTTGTCCACGGGCTGCCCCATGGCCTTGCTGTAGTCGGCGAGAAGGTCGACCCAGTCGTTGATGTCAGACGTGCAGTTGTTGCAGTGGACCATGGCGACGGGGTCTCCGACGGGCGTGGTCACGAGGTCGATCTCGGGCACCATGGCGTCGGCCAGCGCATGCTCGAGCACGACCATCGAGAAGACCGAGGTGCCCGCGCTCACGTTGCCGGTGCGCTGGGCGACGGAGTTCGTGGCGATCATGCCCGTGCCGGCATCGCCCTCGGGAGGGCAGAGCGGGCAGCCGGACTCGAGGTCGCCCGCGGGATCGAGCAGGCGCGCGCCGTCGGCCGTGAGGTGGCCGGCGCACTCCCCCGCCACGAGCACGTGCGGCAGCAGGTCCTCGACCTTCCACGCGACGCCGTGCTCGGCGACGCGCGCGTCGAACTTCTCGATCATGGCGCGGTCGTAGTCCTTCGTCGTCGAGTCGATCGGGAACATGCCCGAGGCGTCTCCCACGGAGAGGCAGTTCTCCCCCGTGAGGAGCCGATGGGCGTAGCCCGCGAGCGTCGTGAAGGAGGCGATGCGGGACACGTGCTCCTCGCCGTCAATGACGGCCTGGTAGATGTGGGAGACGCTCCAGCGCTCGGGGATGTGGAACGCGAAGAGCTCCGTGAGCTCGCGCGCCGCGACGGTCGTCGTGGTGTTGCGCCAGGTGCGGAACGGGACGAGCAGCGTGTCATCGGCGTCAAACGGCAGATAGCCGTGCATCATGGCCGAGACGCCCATGGCGCCGACGTGCCGCAGCGTCACGCCGTAGCGCTTCTCCACGTCGGCCTTGAGAGACGCGTAGGCGCCCTGGATTCCGGCGACGAGCTCGTCCTGTCCATAGGTCCAGTACGTGCCGTCGAAGGTATTCTCCCAGTCGAACGTGCCGACGGCGATGGGGTTGTTCTCCGAGTCGTCGAGCACGGCCTTGATCCTCGTGGAACCGTACTCGATACCGAGGGTCGTCTTGGCCTCCTCGATGTCATGAAGGATGCGATCCGTTGTAAGTGCCATCTTCCCTGCCCCTCATACATCCGGCCGCGTCCCCAACGAGGGCGCGGCCGGTACGGAATTGAACATCACTGAGCGGGCCGCGCGGCTCTAGCGATAGAAGACCTCACCGAGCTTGAGGTCGCGCTGGAAGTCGCGAAGCTTGGTGTCGGCATCGATGACCACGCACTCGATGCCCATGGCCTCGGCCCAGTCGGCCATCTGGCCGGACGTGAGGTCGTACGACATCGCGGTGTGGTGCGCGCCTCCCGCGTAGATCCAGGCAGTCGTGCCGATCTTGAGGTCGGGACGCGGGGTCCAGAACACGGTGCCGGTAGGCAGCATCGGCATGGGCTTCTCGACCTTCTTGCAGTCCACGTCCTGGACGATGAGGCGGAAGCGGTTGCCGAGGTCGATGAGGGACGTCGCGATGGCAGGGCCGGTCTTCCCGGTGAAGATGAGGCGAGCGGGATCCTCGCGGTCGCCCATGGAGAGCGGCGTGGCGCGAATCGCGATGCGGCCGTCGGCCACGGAGGGGTCGACCTCGCTCATATGGCTCTCGAGGATGCCCTCCTTGCCCGGCACGAGGTTGTAGGTGTAGTCCTCCATGAGGGCGGAACCCTTCGAGCCCTCCATGCCGGCGGTCATGACCTTCATGAGGCGGACCATCGCAGGGGTCTTCCAGTCGCCCTCGGGGCCGAAGCCGTAGCCCTTCTGCATAAGGCGCTGGATGGCGAGGCTCGGGAGCTGTCCCAGTCCCCCGAGGTCGCCGAAGTGGTCGGAGAACGCGTTGTAGTCATGCTCGTCGAGGAAGCGGCCGATGCCGATTTCCTGAGCGGCCTGAACCTCGACGTGACGACGGAACTCCTGCGGGTCGCGGCCGTCGAGGATGATCTCGTACGTGTCGTAGTACTCGTCAGTGAGGGCCTTGACCTCGGCGTCGCTGACGCCGTTGACGTAGGGCACGAGGTCGTTCACAGGCCAGGCGTCGACGGTCCAGCCGAGCTTGACCTCTGCCTCGACCTTGTCTCCGTCGGTCACGGCGACGTTGCGCATCGTGTCGGCGAAGCGGGCGATGCGGATGTTGCGGCTCTCGTTGACGCCGACGGCGACGCGCTGCCAGGCGCCAAGCTCCTGAAGGACGCTCTCGTCCTTCCAGTAACCGAAGACCACCTTGTGGGTCCAGCGCATGCGGGCGAAGATGTGCCCCAGCTCGCGCTCGCCGTGAGCGGCCTGATTCTCGTTCATGAAGTCCATGTCGATCGTGTCGTACGGAATCTCCTCGTTGTACTGCGTCGCGAACTGGCACAGCGGCTTGGTGAGCTGCTGGAGTCCGTGGATGTACGACTTGGAGGGCGAGAAGGTGTGCGCCCAGGTGATGATGCCGGCGCACTCGGGATCGGCGTTCGCCGCGGCGAACGTCGCCGAGATCACGTCGTTGGTGAGCAGGTTGGGCTTGAGGACGACCTCGAAGGGGATCTCCTTTGAGGCGTTGAGGTGAGCCACGACCTCGCCTGCGTGCGCTGCGACGTGCGCGAGCACCTCGTCGCCGTAAAGGTCCTGCGTGCAGGGGCAGAACCAGAACTTGTACTGCTTGATGTTGAGCATAGCCAATCCCTTCTCGGGTTTCCTACTAAGTTGTGCCACGGCGTCCTCCGGGACGTCCCGCCCCCTGGGAGGAAGGGGATCGGGGGCGGGACTACAGGAGGTGCCCCGGCGGGCGAGGCCTACTTGATGACCTGGTTCGAGCTCCTGTCGGAGAAGAGCGCGACCATGGCCACGAACACGACGCCGAGGATGAGTTGCTGGATCTCGGTGGTGAAGCCCATCATGACGAGGCCCTTCTGGAGGACGAGGTACGAGAGCACGCCGATGACGATGTTGGAGAAGCGAGCACGCGCGCCGCCGTTGATGGGCATGCCACCGAGGACCATGGCGATGAGGAGCTGAGTCTCGAGCATGTTGCCGGCGGTGGAGGTTACGGAGCCAACCTTGATGGCGTTGATGAAGGCGGCGAAGCCCGTGATGCAGCCGGCGACGATGTAGACGATGACCTTGGTCTTCTGCACCTTGATGCCAGCGAAGCGAGCGGCCTTCTCGTTGGCGCCGATGGCCTTGAGGTTGTGGCCGATGGAGGTGAAGCGCGTCACGACGAAGGTGACCACGAGCACTGCGACCGTGATGCCCATGAGGAGCGGCATGCTGTTGAGCGTCGTCACGTACGTTGCCGCGTAGACGGGGCTCGAGGTCGTGATGAACGCGCAGATGCCACGGAGCAGGAACATCATGCAGAGCGTGACCACGAACGAGAGAATCTGGCACTTCACGTGGAAGAAGGCGTTGACGGCACCGATGAGGCCGCCCGTCGCGATGCCTCCGAGGATGGCCAGCGGGAGGTTGATCTGCGAGAGTGCGCAGAAGACCGCGCAGGAGACGCCGAGCATGGAGCCCTGGGAGAAGTCCAGGCATCCCATGGTCATGATCAGCCACACGCCGCAGGCCGCGATCATGAGCATGTACCCGCCGGAGAGAATCAGGGTGATGTTCTTGAGCGTGAGGATGGAACCCTTCGTGGCGATGGCAAAGAAGCCGAGAATCACCACGAACCCGATGAGCGGAAGGAGCCCGCGAATGCGCGTCTGGAACTCGTTCTTCTTGATTTCCTCGGCGACAGGAGCCTTGGGATCGAGCGTCGTATCATTTGAAGTTGTCATCTGTTCTGCCTCCTAGACCATCTTCGCAATGAGGTCCTGCTCGGACAGCTCGGGGCTGCGCGTGAGCTCGCCGTTGATCTTTCCGTCCTTCATGACCAAGACTCGGTCACACATGCCGATGAGCTCCATGATCTCCTCGGAGATGATAAGAATCGCCTTGTTCTCCTTGCGCATCTGCTCGAGCAGGGCGTAGATGGCAGCCTTGACCTTGATGTCGATGCCTCGCGTCGGCGAGTCGAGGACGAGGATGTCCGACTGCTTGCCCAGCCAGCGGGCGAGAACGACCTTCTGCTTGTTGCCGCCGGAGAGGGCGGAGACGAACTGGTCGACGCCGACCATCTTCGTGGCCATGAGCACGGCGTACTTATCCGCGAACTCCTTGAGGGTCTTGTCGGAGAGCACATGTCCCATGTCGCGCATCGAGGGCAGCGTGATGTTGTCCTCGATCGTGTCGTTGATGAGCAGCGACTCGTTGTCGCGGTCCTTGGACGCATAGGCGATCGAGTGGTCGATGGCGGTGTTGATGTCATTGACCTTGGTGCCGTCGGCGAGGATGACCTCACCGGTGCGGTCGTACGACGCGCCGAAGATGGCCTTGCCCACCTCGTGCATGCCGCACTCGGACAGGCCGCCGATGCCGAGGATCTCGCCGCGATGGAGTTCGAACGAGATGTCATCCATCTGACCGGGGACCGAGACATCGTGCACGGAGACGGCGACCTCGCCTGCCGGCTCCTTCGAGTAGTCGGGGTAGTCGGTGCGGTAGTAGTGGTCGTCCATCTGACGCCCGACCATGAGCGTCTTGAGCTTGTCCTCGTCCACGTCCTCGCGGTTGACGGTCGTGACGAAGTTGCCGTCGCGGAGGATGGAGATGCGGTCGGCCATCTTGAGCACCTCAGCCATGTCATGCGAGATGAAGATCACGCAGTGGCCGAGGTCGCGCACGTGGTTCATGACCTCGAAGAGCTTGTCGCGGCCCTTCTGCGAGAGCGCCGTGGTCGTCTCGTCGATGACGAGGACCTTGGGCTCGAACCACGTGGACTTGACGATCTCGACGAGCTTGCGGTCCTCGAAATCGTAGTTGTCGATGGAGCTCGTGGCCTTGATGTAGCCGAGGTCGTAGGAGTCGAGAAGCTCCTGGGCCTTCTTGTTCATCGCGGCGGTGTCCTTGATGCCCTTGCTGATGAACTGGTCCTCGTCACCGAGGAACATGTTCTCGGCGACGGTGAGGCCGCTCAGGGTGCCGGTCTCCTGGACCACGATGGCGATGCCATGGTGGTTGGCGTCGACCTGGTTCTTGGGTGCCACGTCCTCGCCCTGGAGGGTGAACGTGCCGGACCCGATGGGCAGGATGCCCGTGAGCATGTTGGTGAACGTGGACTTGCCCGAGCCGTTNNNNCCCTCGTAGAAGTCGAGGGACACCTCGTTGACGGCGTGCGTGGGTCCGAACCTCTTGTCCATCTTCTCCGCGTGCAGCAGCAGTTTCTTTTCCATGGTGTATCCCTCCCTTACTTGACGACGGCGCCCTTGACGCGCTTGGTGGTGATGCAGACGATGGCGAGCAGGGTTGCGCCCGTGACCACGTTGTTGATCGTGACGGGCATGCCCAGGGCGACGAAGCCGGCAAACATCATCGAGATGATGAACTCGCCGATGATGATCGCGGCAACCGGGTGACCGTACTTCTTGAGGGCCAGGCCGAAGAAGGTGCCCATGAGCGGCTTGAAGTTGAGCGACTGGGAGAGCATGCCGGTCATTGGCGTCTGGGCGGTGCCGTAGCCGATGTAGAGGATGGCCATGATGCCGACGAACATGGAGCAGAGCACGAAGGCGAGGAACTTGTACTTGTCGACGTCGACGCCCATGTTCTTGGCCGTGGCCTCGTTGGCGCCGATGGCGTTGACGTAGGTTCCGAGCTTGGTGTACTTGAGGATGAACGCGCAGAGCGCGAAGGCCAAGACGGCGAGGATGAGGTTCCAAGGGTACGAACCGAACATCTTGTAGGCGTCATCGAGGCGCGTGCCCGCCCAGTCTGAGGCGAAGACCGAGAGGCTCTCATAGATGAGCGAGAGGCCGACGGTGACGATGAGCGATGGAATGCGCAGCTTGATGTAGGCAAGGCCGTTGGCGGCGCCGAGAAGCGCGCCGCAGAGGATCGGTGCCACGATGAGGCCGAAGACGCCCATTGTCTGGGAGCATCCGATGGACAGAAGGCATGAGAGAACGAGTACGGCGCCGATGGAGAAGTCCCACAGGCCCATGACGACGATGAAGTAGAGACCGCAACCGCCTACCGCGTAGATGATGCCGGTCTGGAGATACGTGAGCATCTGCTCGGGAGAACCGAACGTGCCGGGGCACGCGATCTTGAACAAAGCCCAGACCAGAATCGTGACGACGAGGAGAAAGACCACGCCATACCACTGGCTCTGCCTGGCCTTCTTGAAGAGTTCCATACGCCAATCCTTTCACGAGAAGCATCGAAGAGGGGGGGCCGACCCACGAACAGGGCCTGCCCCCCTACCGGGTTTGAGCCTTCTCTATGCGTGACGCTTCTTGACGTCTTCGATGGAGAGCGCAGTCGCGGCAGAGTTGAGGTCGTCGAAGCTCATCTCGGCGAGCTTCTTGATCTCATCGTCGGTGTAAGGGGCCTCGTCGACGAAGTACTTCTCGTAGTCCTCGTACTCGGAGACAGAGGAGACGAACACGTACGGGAAGAGAATCTCCTTGCCATAGCTGCCAGCACTGGGCATGAAGTCGGAGTTGCCCTTGCAGGCCTCGTAGACCAGCAGGAAGGAGTAGAGAGGATCGCAGAAGTGGCCGCCGGACTCGCAGTACATACCACCGGAGGCGAGCTGATCCTTGAGGTCATCGAGGAAGTCGGTGGAGGCGACGCGGATCGTGCCGGTGAGGCCCATGTTTGCGAGCTGGCCGACGGAGCCCACGAGCGGGTCGCCGCCGCCGCCGGCAACGATCAGAGCGTCCATGTTCGGATAGCTGTTCATGTAGGCCTGTGCGACCTGTGCGCCGCCCTNNCATCCATCGTCGGGTCGGTGTTATAGAACTGCTGGGTGACGTTCGCGCCCTCGGAGGACGAGGTGTTGGCGTAGACGGGGTCGGAGAGGGTCGCCTTGTCGCTGGGGTTCGCAGCATTCCAGGTGTCGACACCGTTCTGGTAGCCCTTCCAGCGGAGCTGGAACGTGGCGTCGCCGACGGTCCAGGCCTCGAGCTTGATGTTACGGGCACCCTTGGTGAGTCCCGAGTAGGCATCGGAGTTGTCGGCAGTGAGCAGCTCGATGAGCTTCTCGCCGTTACCGACCTCGTCCTCGTGGACGGAGCCGACGAAGTACTGGGAGGCCTCGGCGAGCGAGTAGACGTCAGGAGAGGCGTCCTTGGAGATCATGCGGTAGAACTGGGCGAGGTAGACGCCGTTGTCGTTGCAGGTGTTGATCGCGGAGGTCATCTCGGAGTCGGCGGAGTTGCAGATGACGATGCCGTTGCAGCCAGCGGCGCAGAGCGTCTCGACGGAAGCGGTGACCTGCTCGGAGACGTGGCCCTGGTCGACCGTGGTGACCTCGACGCCGAGGATGTCGGCGGCCTTCTTGATGATGTCGACGGAAAGCTTGCCGAGCGCGTCCGTCGAGCTCCAGATCGAGACGCCGATCTTGATCTTGGAGCTGGAGCTGCCACTCGCGCTGGAGCTCGAGTCAGAGCTGGAGCTGGAGCAGCCGGCGAGCGCGCCAGCGCCTGCGACGCCCCCCATCAGACCTGCGTACTTGACGAAGTTCCTCCTAGAGATGTTCATGCTCATTTCCCTTCCCTGTCTCTTTCCGTCTGTGTTCGCCCCTGTGTGAACACATAAACAGACCTAAACATGCGCGCAATACGACTTGAAGCCTTCCGTCGCGCTCCCAGCTCTTCTCCGTCTCGTCGTCGCCAGACCACCTGCGCCTTTCGTGTGCTGTTCGACGAGCTCGGAAGCTGGTTGCTTCATGTGCGCTTCCTTGGACACTGTTGTAACAGGCGGCAAAACAGGCAAAAACAGCACCTCATGCGAACGGTAGAATTCTCCTCCCTAACGGTCTGTTTACCAATTTGTTTAGTTTATTTTGGCTGAAAATGAGAGTTTAGTGTTTAGTAATGTTTATATACTCTGTAACCCATCCTCGGGCAGGCTCTTCGTGGATGAGCTCGCCCTCTGACGGCTCTCATCCGGCGAAGGCGCATAATGTAACGCGACTCACACGAGGACGAAAGGCACCACATGGACATCACCCCACGGGAAGTCGCCGAGACTCTCTCCATGGTCTCCGAGCAGAACCTCGACCTGCGTACCATCACCATGGGCATCTCGCTCATGGGATGCGCGGACGAGGACATGGACCGCATGTGCGAGAAGGTCTACGACAAGATCACGCACACGGCCGAGCACCTCGTCTCCACCGCGGAGGACCTCGAGAGCGAGTACGGCATCCCCATCGCCAACAAGCGCGTCTCGGTCACGCCGATCGCGCAGATCGCCGCCGCCTGCCCCGCCGCCGACCTCTCCCCCGTCGCCCGCACCATGGACCGCGCGGCCGAGACCCTCGGCATCGACTTCATGGGAGGCTTCTCCGCGCTCGTGCAGAAGGGCATCGGCACGACCGACCGCAAGCTCATCGACTCCGTCCCCGAAGCGCTCGCCTCGACGGAGCGCGTGTGCTCGTCGCTCAACATCGCCTCGACGCGGGCTGGCATCAACATGGATGCCGTGCTCCTCTCGGCGGAGACGATCCTGGAGTGCGCGCGCCGCACGACCGACATAGACTGCTACGGTGCCGCCAAGTTCGTCGTCTTCGCCAACATGGTCGAGGACTCTCCGTTCATGGCAGGCGCCGTCCACGGTTCGGGCGAGGCCGACGCGGTCATCAACGTGGGTGTCTCGGGCCCCGGCGTCATGGCCGCAGCGCTCGCCGAGCTCCCCGACGACGCGAGCCTCATGCAGGTGGCCGAGCGAATCAAGCAGACCGCGTTCAAGATCACCCGAGCCGGCGAGCTCATGAGCCGCGAGGCGTCACGAAGGCTCGGCGTGGAGAAGGGCATCGTCGACCTGTCGCTTGCCCCCACCCCCGCCGCCGGTGACTCCGTGGCCAAGATCCTCGAGATCATCGGCGTGGGAGAGTGCGGCGGCCCCGGCACCACCTGCGCGCTCGCCCTTCTCAACGACTGCGTCAAGAAGGGCGGCGTCATGGCGAGCTCGTCGGTGGGCGGCCTCTCGGGCGCGTTCATCCCCGTCTCGGAGGACGCCGGCATGATCCGCGCCGCCGTGGACGGCTCGCTCACCATCGAGAAGCTCGAGGCCATGACCTCGGTCTGCTCGGTCGGCCTCGATATGATCGCCATCCCGGGAGACACCCCCGTGGAGGCAATCGCGGGCATCATCGCCGACGAGATGGCCATCGGCGTGATCAACACGAAGACCACCGCCGTCCGTCTCATCCCCGCCATCGGTCACGGCGTGGGCGACATGCTCGAGTTCGGCGGCCTCTTTGGCAGCGCGCCCGTCATGCCCGTCAACGCCTTCTCCGGAAGCGTGCTCGCGCATCGTGGCGGCCGTTTCCCGGCACCGCTCAACAGCCTCAAGAACTAGGTTCGGCCGCCCGGCCGTTACCCCAGGAAGCGGATCTCAGGCTCGAGGCGAACGCCGAACTGGCGCTCCACCTCGTCCTGGACGTGCTCGATCACGGCGTGCACGTCCGCCGCGGTGGCATGGTCGACGTTGACGACGAAGCCCGCGTGCTTCTTGCTCACGGCGGCGCCGCCGGACTGGTAGCCCCTGAGACCGGCATCGGTGACGAGCTTGCCCACGAAGAAGCCCTCGGGACGCTTGAACGTCGAGCCCGCGCTCGGAAGGTCGAGCGGCTGCTTCTCCTCGCGCTGGCGCGTGAGCTCGTCCATGGTCTCGCGGATCTTCTCGGGATTGCCGTGATGGAGGTCGAAGGTGGCGGAGAGCACGATCATGCCCTCGTCGGCAATACGGCTGTGACGGTAGCCCAGGTCGAGCTCGTCGACGTCGAGGGTGTCCTGCGTGCCGTCGGCCCCGAGCACGCGCACGCACTTGAGGACGTCAGCCATGCAGCCGTCATAGGCGCCGGCGTTCATGTAGCAGGCGCCACCGACGGACCCGGGGATGCCGCAGGCGAACTCGAGACCCGAGAGCCCGAGCTCGCAGGCCATCTCGGAGGCCTCCTTGAGGCCGACGCCTGCCTCGCAGGTCATCTCGTCGTCCTCCATCGTGACGCCCACGAGGTCGTCACCGAGAGCGATGATGACGCCCCGATACCCCTCGTCGGAGACGAGCAGGTCGGAACCATAGCCGAGCACGAAGTGCGGAACGCCCGACTCCTCGCACTCGCGCAGGACGTCCCGAATCTCCTCGGGATCGTCCGGAATGGCGTACAGGTCGGCGGGACCTCCGACCTTGAAGGTGGTGTGCTCGCTCATGGGTTCGTCGACGAGGACGTTCTCCTCGCCCACGATGGCACGAAGCCTCCAGGCGAGGGACTCTAAGTCATAGCCACTTTCATGCATTGCCGCAACACGCTCCGTTCGGTGTGTAGGGATATGCGGATGCTGCGCGGTTATCGCCGCGTCAGGTTCCGTCACAGTATAGAGCAAGGTAGCATGGTATCCGCTTGCTTGCCCGCCTCGGGTGAGAACCCTTACCTACGGAGATGCGCATGTCACTGAGGAGGCGCTGGCTTCCCATACTGCTCGCCGGCTGCTTCGTCGTGGCGATGGTCGCCGTGGCGACCGTCTCTGGCTGCACGGAGATCCTCTTCCCCGAAATGACCGCCATCCTCTGCGGGGCGTGGATCCAGCCCAGGCAGGCCTGGAACGTGAGCCGAAGGTGGATGCTCGTGCTCATGACGAGCGGCGCTGTCTTCGGCATCGCCGTCAACCTCCTCGTCCCCGCGCCGCTCGCCGTCCGAGCCTGCCTGGGCTACGTCTTCTGCGCGCTGGTCATGCACGCCGCGGGCGCCGACATGACCCCCATGCTCTCGGCGGCCATCCTCCCGATGCTCATCGGCACCACGAGCTGGGCCTATCCCGTCGCGGTCTTCGTCCTGGTCTGCCTCGTGCTCGCAGGCCAGGTCGCGCTCGAGCGCGTCGGCCTGCGGGAGCCCATCGAGTTCACGCCGCTCAGAGGGTCGGGCATGCAGTTCGTGACCATGTGGGGGAGGAGGTTCCTGGTCTTCGCCCTTCTCTCCTGCCCCGCCTACATGACGGGCAACGCGTATCTGGCGGTGCCGCCCCTGCTCGTTGCCTACACCGAGCTCACCCGACCCGACATGACGCTGCGCCTCAAGCCGTGGAACTCGTGGGCGGTCCTCGCCGGGGCCTCCCTCGTGGGGAGTCTGGCGCGATGCGCGGTGGAGTACGCCGGCGTCCCGGCGTGGGTCGCCGTCATCCCCGCCTACCTCGCGCTCGTCCTGCTCTGGAACGCCGCGCGCACCTGGCTTCCGCCCGCCGGCGCCGTCGTCCTTCTCGCCCTGCTCGTCCCCTGGCGCGGACCCTGGCTCTACCCCATCGAGGTGAGCCTCGGCGCCGCAGCGTGGGTGGCCGCCGCCCTGCTGCTCTTCCCCGGCATCCGACCCAGCTCCGACAGAGGAGAGCGGACTCGTTCGCACCTGCGTCTCGCCAAGGCGTCATGGCGGACAGGCCGGAACTAGGCAGCGGGAAGGCCCGCGGGTGGCCCGCGGATGGCCCGCGGGTGGCCCGCATGTCCACTTTTGATAAC
>DCZG01000114.1:0-130 GCA_002331575.1 Atopobium sp. UBA2090
GTCGCCGTCTACAACCACTACCGGCGCATCCTGAGCGGCAACGACGAGGTGTCGGAGGACGAGGAGCAGGTCGAGATCGCCAAGAGCAACATCCTGCTTCTGGGCCCCACGGGCACGGGCAAGACGCTGC
>DCZG01000114.1:281-2785 GCA_002331575.1 Atopobium sp. UBA2090
ATCGACGAGATCGACAAGATCGCCCGCAAGGCCGAGAACCTCTCCATCACGAGGGACGTCTCGGGCGAGGGCGTGCAGCAGGCGCTCCTCAAGATTCTCGAGGGCACCGACGCGAGCGTGCCTCCCCAGGGCGGACGCAAGCACCCCCAGCAGGAGCTCATTCACATCAACACGACGAACATCCTCTTCATCTGCGGCGGTGCCTTCGTCGGTCTCGACAAGATCGTCGCGGACCGCATCGGCAAGAAGGGCATCGGCTTCAACTCCGAGCTCGCCAAGAAGGCCGACGAGAACGAGGACGAGCTCATGTCGCAGGTCATGCCCCAGGACCTGCACAAGTTCGGCATGATTCCCGAGTTCATCGGCCGCATCCCCGTGATCACCTCCACGAGGGAGCTCACGGAGGACGACCTCGTCGAGATCCTCATCATGCCGAAGAACGCACTCGTGAAGCAGTACAAGCGCATGTTCGAGATCGAGGGCGTGAAGCTTGAGTTCGAGGAGGAGGCGCTTCGCGAGATCGCCCGTCAGGCCATCTCGCGCGGCACCGGCGCTCGCGGACTCCGCGCGATCTGCGAGTCGACGCTCGAGGCCACGATGTTCGACCTCCCTTCGGACCTCTCCATCACGAAGGTCATCGTCACGAAGGAAAGCGTCGGCGGCGCGGCGCTCCCCAAGGTCGTCAAGGGTGCCAAGAACAAGCACCGTCTCGCCGAGGCGCTCGGCGCGAGATAGCCCAGGCGGTCAGTCGGTATACGACGGGGGTGTCGTCCACATGGGCGACACCCCCGTATTTCGTCGAACGTCAATGTCGGAATGCGGCTTACAACCGGGCAACGTCAGCCCACCGAGCCCCCGAGCCGCTCATAGGCCTTGATGACGCGCTCGCGGCGCTTGGTGCTGGCAGGGCAGACGCGGTCGAAGAACGGCATTACGCCGCGGAAGACGAAGCTCACCTGTACGCGCTTGGCGACGCCCGCCGCGGTCCGTCTCGACTCCTCGAGCTGACAGCGAAGCTCCTCGAGGTAGGGGGAGCGCTGGGCGTAGGTCCAGAAGAGGCCGGCGAGGTCGGAGTCGGGATAGAGCCAGGGACGGTTGTCGGGGCCGGCGTAGTGCGCCACGCGGATATCACGCCGTGCCGCGTCGTACTCGTTGCGGATGTCCTCGGAGGCCTGCGCGACGATGTGGGTGCGACGGATGTACTGCCAGTCCACGAGGTAGTTCCACTTCATGTGGATGCGCACGTAGTCGCCGTCGACGACCTTGTTGAGGACGTCCTGGTCAAGCCAGCGCCAGGTGCGCTCCGTTGCGATGGCGAGAAGCTCGTCGGGCGAGATGACCCTTCTGAACTCCGCGAGGTTCATGAGGAGGACGCCCGCCTGGAAGTAGTCGCGCGGGTTTGTCATCCCGAGCTCGTTCTTGAGGTAGGCCTCCACGGTGGGGTCGTAGCCGTCGATCTGGCCGATGGTGTCGGCGTCCCTCGTGGCGGCGAGCAGGTGGCCCGTCACGTCGACGTCGTAGAGCTCGGCGAGGTCGCCGCAGACCACGAGGTCGGAGTCGAGGTAGATGGCCTTCTCCACGTTGGGGAGCAGCGACGGTGCCAGCAGGCGGTAGTACGTCTCGGGACGGAAGTGGCCGTGCTGGGGGAGCGTGCGGTTGCCGAGGGCGGCGTCGACGTCGAGGAAGCCGATGCCCACGTTGTCACCCTTGGCCTGGCGCGTGAGCGTCAGCATGCTCGCGGGTGTGATGTCTCGCGTGAGGACGATGATGTCGTAGTGACGGTCCTTCGAGACGTTCTCGATGATCGACTCGATGGCGACCGAGAGGTAGGGGACAAAGAACTCGTTGACGGCGAAGACGACGACGACGTCGGAGAGGGGGAGGTTGAGCTCGTCGGATGATGACGCGAGCATGGCACTCGAGAACTGGTTCCTCGTCGGCGCTGCCTTGCGCAGTGGCTTCATATGTCCTGGTGCCTCCGCGGACGTCTGGGTGGAACGTCCGTCATCGATGGTGCGATTCTCAACGGCGCGCCTTCCCACGCGCCGGAAGTACAGGTGAAAACTGTATCAGAGCGGGCGACGCGGCGTGGGGAGAAAGCGTGTGTCCTCGCAGATGGCTCATGCCCAAGGCATGTCCGACTTCTGAGAAGACCCGTGGCCACCTGCCCATCCGTGCTATTCTCAGAGGTTGTTACTGTGTGCTAGGAGCGGCTGTGCGCCGCCAGACGAGAGGGCTTGCACCGTGGAAGAGATGCCCAAGACGTATGACCCCCAGGAGCGGGAGCCCGAGCTCATCGACAAGTGGATGAGCGCGGGATGCTACCAGCGAAGCAAGGGAGTGGGCGACTGCACAGTCGTCATCCCGCCACCGAACGTGACCGGCATCCTGCACATGGGGCATGCCATGGACGACTCCATCCAGGACGCCTTCGTCCGCTACAACCGCATGCGCGGTCGCTCGACCCGCTGGATTCTCGGCACCGACCACGCGGGCATCGCCAC
>DCZG01000114.1:2837-3499 GCA_002331575.1 Atopobium sp. UBA2090
CGACGCCTGCTGGGACTGGACGCACGAGTACGGCGGCACCATCGTGAGCCAGATCAAGCGCATGGGCTGCTCGATCGACTTCGATGACGAGAAGTTCACGATGAGCCCCGAGTTCTCGCGGGCGGTCCGCAGGGTCTTCTGTGACTGGTACCACGAGGGTCTCATCTACCGCGGCAAGCGCATCGTCAACTGGTGCCCGAGCTGCCGCACCGCCATCTCGGACGACGAGGCCGAGTACCACGACGAGAAGGGCCACCTCTGGTACCTCCGCTACCCGCTCACCACGCCCGTCAACGGCATCGACCACATCACCGTGGCCACGACGCGCCCCGAGACCATGCTCGGCGACACCGGAGTCGCCGTCTCCCCGCAGGACCCCGAGAAGGTCAAGCTCGTTGGCAGCACGGTCATGCTCCCGATCGTCGACCGCGAGATCCCCATCTTCTCCGACTGGCACGTCGATGCGGGCTTCGGCACGGGCTTCGTCAAGGTCACGCCCGCCCACGACCCCAACGACTATGCCATGGGCCAGACGCATGGCCTCGAGCAGATCAACATCTTCGACGAGACGGCGCACGTGGTCGACGGCTACGGCGAGTTCTCGGGCATGGGCCGCGATGAGGCGCGCGTGGCAATCGTCGACTGGTTCGAGAGCCACGGGC
>DCZG01000114.1:3511-3716 GCA_002331575.1 Atopobium sp. UBA2090
GCACTGCTACCGCTGCGACACGGCGCTCGAGCCTTGGCTCTCCGAGCAGTGGTTCGTGGCCGTCGACAAGCTCAAGGAGCGTGCCACCGAGGTCGTGAGGGACGGCGAGGTCACCTTCCACCCCGACCGCTGGACGAGCACCTACCTCACCTGGATGGAGAACCTCAAGGACTGGTGCATCTCTCGCCAGCTCTGGTGGGGCCAC
>DCZG01000114.1:3758-3889 GCA_002331575.1 Atopobium sp. UBA2090
TGGTGGGGCCACCGCATCCCCGTGTTCTACTGCGAGGACTGCGGGTGGGAGGACGCCACGATGGATGACGTCGACGTCTGCCCGAAGTGCGGCGGACACCACGTCCATCAGGACGAGGACGTGCTCGACAC
>DCZG01000114.1:3919-4141 GCA_002331575.1 Atopobium sp. UBA2090
TGGACCTTCGCCACGCAGGGCTGGCCTGACCATCCCGAGGAGATGGAAGGTCACCATCCCACGAAGGTGCTGGTCACCGCCCGTGACATCATCGCCCTATGGGTCGCTCGCATGATCATGAGCTCGCTCTACTGCGTCGACGAGATCCCCTTCCACGACGTGTACATCTATGCGACCATCCTCGCCAAGGACGGCAGTCGCATGAGCAAGTCCAAGGGCAAC
>DCZG01000164.1:0-470 GCA_002331575.1 Atopobium sp. UBA2090
GTCCACGCCCATGCCGCCGATGGACTCGGTCACCCACTGGGGGTCGCCCGAGAAGAGGTCGTTGTACTCGGGGGTGCGCGCGAACTTGATCATGCGCAGCTTCATGACGAAGTGGTCCACGAACTCCTGGATCTGCTCCTCCGTGAACGTCCCGCGCGCGAGGTCCCTCTCGGCATAGACGTCGAGGAAGGTGCTCGTGCGGCCGAGGCTCATGGCGGCGCCGTTCTGNNGTAGGTCCACTGGATGGCCTCGGCGACGTTCGCGGCGGGGCGCGTGATGTCGCAGCCGTAGATGCGGCCGAGCTCGGCGAGCTCGCCGAGGGAGCGGATCTGCTCGGAGAGCTCCTCGCGGTGGCGGATGTTCTCCTCGGTCATGATCGAGGAGGTGCCTGCCTTCTCGTCCTTCTTCTCGGCGACGAGGTAGTCGGTGCCGTAGAGCGCCACGCGACGGTAGTCGCCGATGATGCGGCC
>DCZG01000164.1:488-666 GCA_002331575.1 Atopobium sp. UBA2090
GCGGCAGGCGCGCATCTCGGGGGTGTAGACGTCGAAGACGCCCGCGTTGTGGGTCTTGCGGTACTTGGTGTAGAACTCGACGATCTGCGGGTCGACCTGGTAGCCGTGGTCCGAGCAGGCCTGCATCGCCATGCGGATGCCGCCGTTGACGTGGAGCGCGCGCTTGAGGGGCTTGTCG
>DCZG01000164.1:672-19814 GCA_002331575.1 Atopobium sp. UBA2090
GGGGCTGGTCGATGTATCCCGCGGGATGGCTTGTGATCGTGGAGACGACCTTCGTGTCCATGTCGAGGACGCCGCCGTGCTCGCGCTCCTCCTGGAAGAGGCCCATGACCTCGCTCCAGAGGGCGTTGGTGGCACCGGTCGCCTCCGCGAGGAAGGACTCGTCGCCGTCGTAGGGGGTGTAGTTTCTCTGGATAAAGTCGCGGACGTCGATCTGGCGCTGCCAGTCTCCGCCGACGAAGCCGTCCCATGCCTCGTTCTGGGTATCCTGCATGCGCGCTCCTTTCGAGCCAAGTCCCCGAGAGCTGGGCCGACTCTGCTTTGGGCCACTGCGAGAGTGGCAATTTCCACATGACCGCCCAGTGGGGACCCGCGCGTGCGGGCCTTACTGGAGTTCTCACTATACACAATATGTGGTGTCAATAGCGCGAGATGCCCACAACGTTTGGTTAACACAGATTTCGCGGACGCAAGCACCTGCCAAAGGGCGTTGGCANNCACCTTTGGCAGGCTGAAAGAGGCGCCCCGGGGCGAAACGATCTCGTCCCGGGGCGCCTCGTGTTCGTGAGCTGGCCGTCCTCTAGTTCTCGGCCCTCTCGGCCTGACGCTTCTTGTGGTTGCGCCAGGCGGTGAAGCCGACGAGTCCGATGCCTGCCACTCCCACGACGTTGATGCCGAGCTGAAGCTTGCTCGCGATCTGGAATCCGGGCTTGTAGACGCTTCCCGGCATGCTCCCGTTCATCGCCTTGGAGTTGGCCGTGACGTAGAGCAGGTGGTGAAGGGCCTCACGGGCGTAGTGGTAGCTGGCGGAGTCGGTCGAGTCGAACGTCCAGTTGTTGCCCGCGTCCGTCGCGTAGGTGAGCTTGGTGTCGCCGCCNNNNTTGGCGTTGTCGGTGATGATCCAGCCGTCGAATCCCCACTCGTCGCGGACGAGCTCGGTGAGCAGGGCATAGGAGCCGCCGGTCCACGTGGCGCCGATGCGGTTGAAGCCCGTCATGATCGCCTGGCAGGCGCGCACCGAGGTCGTCGCGTTGGAGTAGCTCCCGTCGGCGTTCTGCTTCACGCAGCTCTCGTCGACGTCGCCGACCTTCATGCACATCTCGAAGGGCTTGAGGTAGATCTCGCGGAGGGACTGCTCGTTCGCCCAGGTCGCGATCGAGTACTGGCCGGTGCGGTCGCCGCGGTGGTCCTCCTGCTCGTTGAGGGCGAAGTGCTTGATCGTGGCGTACACGCCCTTGCTCGCCGCGCCCTTGACCTCGAGCGACCCCGTGGTGCCGGAGAGGAACGGGTCCTCGGAGTAGTACTCGCCGTTGCGGCCGGAGTAGGGGGCGCGATGGATGTCCATCGAGGGCGCGTACCAGCCGGTGGCGCCGCCGATGATCGCCTCGTTGCCGATCATCTCGCCGTAGTCCTCGGCCAGCTCCTGGTTGAAGGTCTGCGCCAGCGTCATGGGCCCGCAGTACGTCATCGTGCTGCCCGCGAGCAGCGAGCCGTCTGTGCCGTAGATGAGTCCGGAGGCGCTGTCGGCGTCGATGCCGAAGGGCTTGCCCACGCTCTCGAGATACTCGGTCCCGTAGCCGCCGCGGTTGATCGAGACGTCGTAGTCGGCGACGGTGAGCTCGTCGAGAAGGTCGTCCCACTTCTCGTCGTCGTAGGAGAGCCCGCGCAGGTCGGCGAGGGTGAGGCCGTTCTTCGCTCCGTAGACGGGCGTGTCAGTGAGGGAGGACGCGTCCGTCGGGTTGCCGGAGTCGGTGGAGTCGAGCTGGGCGATGAGCTCGTCTGATGCCACCTTGCCGTAGGTGTAGCTCACGCCGTCGCTGCCGTTGATCTCGTTGCCCCAGGTGGACACCTGTGACGTGGGCGTGCCGTCGTGCGTGGGGAAGGTCCCCGTCCAGTCGGAACGGCTGAGGTAGCTGAGGTCCCCGCTGGCGTCGCCGAAGAGGTTGGTGATCGTCTCGCCGGTCTCGGAGTCGACCGCGTAGGTCGTCACGTCCGTGTCGGTGTTGTCGGGCACGTAGGTGTTCACGAGCGACGCGTCGCCCTGGACGTCAGCGCCCTTGGCAGAGAGGATGTTCTCGACCGCGGCGTGGCTGTCGGTGGCGGCGGTGACGTAGTAGGTGCCCGCGTCGAGGACGTAGGTCTTGGCGCCGGTGGAGTCATAGGCCGCGAGCTGGCTCTCGTCGAAGGTGATGGTGACGGTCTCCGACTCGCCCGGCTGGAGCTCCGAGGTCTTGGCGTAGCCAACGAGGTCGACCGAGGCCTTCTCCACCCCGTTCGCCTTGTCGTAGTCCGTGTAGGGACTCTGGGCGTAGAGCTCGACCACGTCCTTGCCGGCCGCGTCGCCGGTGTTCTTCACCGTGACCGTGGCGGTGCAGGTCGATCCGTTCCAGCTCGTCGTATAGTCCGACCAGGTGAAATTCGTGTAGGAGAGGCCGTAGCCGAAGGGATAGACGACCTCGGAGTCATAGTTGAAGTCGCCCGCGTTGCCCTGGCCGAGGATGGCGTCCTCGTAGCGGGTCTCGTAGTAGCGATAACCGACGTAGATGCCCTCCTCGTAGCTCACGTAGTTGTACTTGGTGAGGTTGCCCGAGGCGTCGGTGTACTGGTAGTCGCCGAAGTTCTGGGCGGCAGGCGAGGCGAGCGTGTCGGCGGCGAAGGTGTCAACCGTCCTGCCCGACGGATTCACGCGTCCCGAGAAGATGCCGGCGAGGGAGTTCATGCCGTAGGTGCCGCACGAGGGCATGTAGATGACGGACTTGATGTTGGGGAACTGGGAGAGCCAGTCGAGCTCCATGGCCTGCGAGGTGTTGACGACGAGAACGACGTCGTCGAAGTTGTCGTTCAGGTACTGAAGCGTCTCCAGCTCGGTCGTGTCGGGCTCGAGGTAGGTCTTGGCCTGGTCGACGGCGTTGTCGGCGTGGTTGTACATCGACCGAGGCGCGTCCCTGCCCTCGCCAGCCACGCGCTTGAGCACGAAGACGGGCACGGTCCCCTGGGCGGAGTCGAGGACGCCGTCGGAGGACTGGAGCACGCTGAGCGGGCACTCATTGATGGAGAAGTCCTCGGAGTCGCCATAGCTGATGGAGCCCGATCCGAGCTTGTAGTCCTTGCCGGCGCCCTTGAGGTAGAAGTCCTCGAGCGTCTGGTTGACGGAGAAGCCCTCGCTCTCGAAGGCGGAGTTCAGCTTGTCGTAGCTCGCGCTTCCGCCCGTGAGGGACGAGCCGGCGAAGGCTGACTTGCTCGACTCGCCGAAGAACGAGAACGTGGTGCCGCTGGCGAAGGGCATGGTGTCGCCGTCGTTCTTGAGCAGGACGTAGCCCTCGGCGGCAAGCTGCTCGTCGAGGTCCTTCTCGGCATCCTTGATGGTGTCGGTCGTGTAGTCGGCCTTGTTGTACTCGAGGTCGAGCCCCGTGGTGTCAGTCTTTGAGTTGTCCCAGCTCTGCTCATAGCCGAGCATGACGTTGACCATGCGACCGTATCCCGGCAGGACGCCGTTGCCGAGCGCCATCACCGCCGCCAGGATGATGACGAGCGCGATCTTGAGGATGCTCTTGATGACCCTTCCCACCTTGCGTGCCGTGCTGATCTTTCGTGCCACCGCAGTTCCCTTCTCCCATGGCTGAGGTACAGCTTTCCTTCAGACTGAGAATAGGGGGCCGCGGCCCGCTTGGCGCGCGAGTGACAGATTCCGTCGCAGGCGTGACAGGTTCGGTTGGCAGATGCCTGCTTATGAGCTCTCGACATCGGCCATCGGGATGAGCGCGTCGAGAGAGGCCGTCCCCTCGTCGGTCGACCACGACGCGGTGCCCTTGTAGCGGCTGATGTTCCGGGCGACCGACACGGGGGCCTCATCGACCATGTCGCCGCGCGTGCACTCCATGTGGATGCAGGCTGCCCCGGCATGCCTCCGAACCACGAGCGAGATGCTTCTACCCTCCGGGTCGTCAACTCCGCGGGCTACCTCGATGCCATGGTCGAGCATCGTCCCGAACAGCGCGTAGATGTCGGCGCTCGACATGAGCCCCAGCACCGACCCGTCCGCGATGCACGTGAGCGTGATGCCCTGACGTCCGCAGAGGAGACTCTTCTCCGTGAGGATCGTGTCGAGGGCGTCGTTTCCCGTGCGCACCGTCGAGTCGTAGATGCTCACCTCGTGCGCCACGTCGGCGAGAAGGTCCCTGTCGATGGGGGAGTCCGCCTCGCTGAGCGTTCGGAGCACCTCGTGGCGGATCTCGTGCACGCGGGCGTTGATGGCGCTGATGTTCTCGCGCGACACCGCGTACTGCCGCTCGCGCTCCGCGAGGATGCGCTCGGTCGCGGCCTTCTCGCTGGCGAGACGCCCGTTGACGGCCAGCTCGACGTTGACGACGAGCACGGACACGCAGACGAGCCCGTGGATGAGCCGCAGCGGCACATAGGTGGTGAGGGGAAGGCCGACGACCTCGGCGCTCTTGAGGACCACGTCAAAGCCGATGACCGCGAAGACGGTCACGAACACCATCGCCACGAGCGCCCGCCCGTCCTCCGCCTCAAGGCCTTCGGGGTTGATTCTTCGAATGAGCAGCAGGTAGAAGCAGACGTAGGTGACGGTACAACAGCCTGCTGTCAGGGGGGCGCCCCTGAGCCATGCCGGCAGGGCGGCACCTGCGAGCACGGTGACGAGCTCTCCCAGCCCGCTGCCGAAGTTCTGCAGCGCATAGCCGCAGACCGCGCAGAAGACGGCGGGCCTGGCAGTGGCCCGGAAGCAGAGCAGGAGGCACGGGATGGTGGCGAGAAGGATGATCGCGCAGTTGGCGATGACCCAGGTGGAGGCGATGCCCGATGTGAAGTAGCCGTCCAAGGGCGTGCCGAGCCACTCATAGGCAGCGATCATGAAGGCCGAGAACGCGATGCAGACCGCGAGGACGCAGCCTATTCTCATCGCGAGATGGTCCCTGTGGGGAAGTCCGTGTATGAAGAGAACTGCTGCGACGAATACCTCGGCAAACAGAAGGGCGCCCGAGGCGGCGAGCCACATCATATCGTCGTCCCGAAGTAGCGGGAGAGCGTCTCGAGGCAGTCGCGCCTTCTCGACCTGCTGAAATAGAGCGGCGTGCCGTCGTCCATCTCCACGGAGTCGGAGCGGACGGCGCTGACGTGGGCCATGTTCGCGAGACAGCCTTGAGACGGCTGCACGAACGACGACGCGGGGAGCGACTCGACCGCCTGCCGGATGCTGCCACGGGCACGGAGCTGGTCAGTGCCGTCCGCGGTGTGGTAGACGAGGTCGTGGCGCTGGAGCTCTACGAAGACGATGTCATGGACCGAGACGAGCCGGACGCCTGAGGCCGTGGGAATCGCGATGCGCTGGTCCCCGTTGCGCCTCACCGCGCGCATCGCCCGGTCCATGCGCATGGCGAAGTCGGCGTACCTGCAGGGCTTGACCATGAAGTCGAGCGCGTCCACCTGGTAGCCAGCGACCGCGTACTGCGCGAGGTTGGTCACGAAGATGAGGGGCGTCATCGCATCGCGCGTGCGCAGCTCCTCGGCGGCCTCCATGCCGTTGATGCCCGGAAGGTCGATGTCCATGAAGATGAGGTCCGCGTCGTGCCTCTCGGCGACGAACTCGACGGCGCTTCTCAGATGCATGACCTGGAGGCGGACTCCGTGGTCAGCGGCGTACCTGTCGAGATGTCCGGCGAGCGTCGCGGCCTCCTCGTCAGAATCGTCGACGACGAGAACCCTGTACGTTTCCATGGCGTCACCCCCTCGACGGTATCGTACCAGTCCTCGCTCGCCTGTCGCTGGTGCCGATCCCTATCGGCTGGGTAAAAGGGACGCCCCGAGACGAAGCGATCTCGTCTCGGGGCGTCCCCTTNNGCGTTGGCACCTTTGGCAGGTAGCACCTTTGGCAGGTACTATGCGGTCTTCTTCTCGTCCTTGGACGCGGGTGCGATCCAGAACTTGAGGAGCGGGAAGCTCACGATGACGGCGAGCAGCGTGTTGACGACGGAGGCGATGGTGCCGGAGAGGCCCGCGTCCATACCGAAGCTCGTCTGGCAGAGGTTGGTGACGTGGCCGGGGAGGATCAGGTTCACGACGACGATGACGACGGCGAGCACCGCGTACTTCCAACCCGACTCTGCGGCCGACGCGTCGGACTTGAAGACGAGCTTCATCTGCACGAAGTAGTTGACGACCTGCGCCAGGACCTCGGCGATGAGGAAGGTGACGAAGCCGCCGAGGCCGTTCGAGCCGGTGCTCGAGTAGTCGAAGATGAGGAACTTGAAGGGCGTGGTCATCTGCATCGAGTTGATGAAGACGGCCGTGCCGATCCACGTGCACACGAAGCGGGTGATCGTGGAGATGTTCGACAGGATGTTGAACAGGATGAACTGCCAGAGCGCCTCGTGCTCCTCGGTCCATGCCTTGAATCCGGACTTCTTCTCTGCCATGGTGCGGTTTCCTTTCGTTCCTTGGGTCTGCTATTTGGATTCGAGGGTCTTGAGCTGGGACTCGAGCCGGCCGTTCTTGACGAGGTTGACGATGAGGGCGAAGACGATGGGGATGATCGCCCAGATGAACCAGACAAGCAGGAAGCCCTCGCCCGTAAGCACCTTGACGGCGACCGCGGGTACGAGGCCGATGAGACCCCAGCCCTTGACCTCGCGCACGAGGGCGTCGACGACACCCATGTCCATCACGCCGTTCGTCATCTTGGCAAGCGCGCGAAGCGGCATGTTCCATATGAACAGGACGTTGAGGTTGGGCTTGCCCGAGGCGTCGGCCGCCCTCTTGAGGACGGCTAGGACGATCCAGACGATCCAGAAGATGGGGGAGCGACCGTGGTTGAGGTCACGGAAGCACATGTTGCGACCGATCTTCACCTTCGCGCTGGGAATCTCGTGGCCGAGAAGCGCGGCGAAGTGCCTGTCCGTGATGTTCTTGACCTTGCCGATCTCGTAGGGCGTGACGTCGATGCCGTCGTAGGGGTTCGCGGCACCGGTGCCGAGGGTCTGGACGTTGGCCGTGAGACGGATGTCCTCGCACGAGGACCCGACGCGGAGCTCGTAGATGCCGCTCTCGACCTCCCAGCGGTTGGTCTTGACGTCGAAGTAGCGGAAGGCCTTGTCGCCGAGGGGAATCGTGACCCGCTGCTCCTCGCCGGGCTCGAGCGTGACCCTCTGGAACGCCTTGAGCTCCTCGGCGGGACGGAAGACGACGTGCTCGGGCTTGGCCACGTACACCTCGCAGATCTCGGTGCCCGCGACCGAGCCGACGTTCTTGACCGTGAAGGTGACGTCCCACTCGGTGGCCTCGAGGTCGGAGTACTCGAAGGAGGTGTAGGAGAGGCCGTAGCCGAAGGGGTAGGCCACAGGGACGCCGGCGGTCTCGTAGTAGCGGTAGCCCACGAAGATGCCCTCGCGATACTCGCTCGTCTGCTCCTCTGAGGGGAAGCGGCCCGCGGTGGGCGTGTCCTCGAGGCATACGGGCCAAGTCTCGGTGAGCTTGCCCGAGGGGTTGACCTTGCCAGCCACGACATCGAGCGCGGCGCCCGCGCCCGCCTGGCCGCCGAGCGCACAGTACACGACGGCCTTGGCGTCCGAGGTCCAGCCCGTCTCGACGGAGGAGCCGGCGGAGAGCAGGACGACGACGTTCGGATTCACGGCGGCAACGGCCTTGATGAGCTGCTTCTGGTTGTCGTTGATGAGCATGCTGAGACGGTCGGCGCCCTCGCTCTCGGCAATCTCGTCGAGGCCGAGGCAGAGGAGCACGACGTCCGCGCGCTTGGCGAGGTCGACGGCAGCGTCGCGCTTGCTGGCGTTCTCGCCGCCGTGGCGCTCGAAGCCCGGCTCGAAGCCAACGAGCGCGAGGTCGGTCTCGCTGATCATGTCGAGGAGCGTGTCCACCTTCGTGGAGTTGACGGCGGACGAGCCGGCGCCCTGGTAGCGTGGGGTCTGGGCGAAGTCGCCGACGAGCGCGACCTTTGTCTTGGGCGCGAGGGGCAGGATGCCCCCCTCGTTCTTGAGAAGGACGATGCCCTCCGCGGCCGCCTCGCGGGCGAGCGCGTGGTGTGCCTCGGTATCGAAGCTCGACGGGGCGTCGGCCACGGTCTGGTGCGTCTCCATGGCGAGCTTGATCGCGTCGAGCACGCAGGCGTCGATGTCCGCCTCGGAGAGGGTGCCCGCCTTGACGGCGGCGAGAAGCTCGCGGGCGGAGCCGTTGCCCGGCGCGGGCATCTCGAACGCGGACTGCGCCCGGACGCCGGCCGCATGGTCGTTCGAGCCGCCCCAGTCGGTGACGACGGCGCCTTCGAAGCCCCACTCGTCGCGAAGTATGTCCTTGAGCAGGTGCTCGTTCTCGTTGGCATAGGTGCCGTTGACGAGGTTGTACGAGCTCATGATCGTCTTCGGGTCGGACTCGCGCACCACGATCTCGAAGCCCGTGAGGTAGATCTCGCGCAGGGTGCGCTCGTCGACGACCGAGTCGGACGCCTGGCGGCGGGTCTCCTGGCTGTTGACGGCAAAGTGCTTGGGGCAGGCGGCGAGGCCGGTCGACTGCATGCCGCGCACGTAGGAGGCTGCCATCTTGCCGGACAGGTAGGGATCCTCGGAGAAGTACTCGAAGTTGCGGCCGCAGAGCGGGCTGCGCTTGATGCAGAGACCCGGGCCGAGGATGACGTTCACGCCCTGGACGGCAGCCTCCTCGGCCATGGCATGGCCGATCTTCTCGCCGAGCTCGGGATCCCACGAGTTGGACACTGTGACCGCGGTGGGGAAGCAGGTGGCAGGCTCGGACCCGTTGAGGCCGAGGTGGTCGGCGGCACCCGCCTGGTGCCTGAGACCGTTGGGGCCGTCGGAGAAGGTGATCGCGGGAATCCCCAGACGGGGGTTCGGCCTGCTTCCAAAGGTCGTCGCGCCCTGGAGCAGCACGCACTTCTCCTCGAGCGACAGCTTGCCGAGCATCTCTTCGTAGTCCATCGTGTCTCCTCCGCGTGGGCGGTCCGCGCCCTTCCGTCCTTCTTGTCTCGCCATGGTACGTTCTCTTCCGTCTCGCTTGGCCGATGTGACACATTCGGTTCTGGTGGGGACATAATCGGCTTCCCCCGGGTCGTCGCGCGGGCTCCGGGACCGTGTCGGGACGGGTCCATGAACGTTCACGATAAGGGTATGGATGGCGGCGGCGCGTGGGTCACGGATGGCGCAACCTGTCGAGAAGCAGGCGCAATCTGCAGGTCCCCATGGCAAGTGGGCAACGGCCGGGAACGTGGCGAGAAGTCCTCCCATATCTTTCAGCCTTGTGTGCGGAATCGAGAAGGGACCTGGAAATGGGTACCTATGTACCATCAAAGCAAGGTCGTCCGAAGGGACCGCATGCTCGAGCTCAGGGACATCAGCAAACGATACGTCACGACGTCGTTCACGCAGACGGCGCTTGACGGCGTCTCCGTCTCGTTCAGGGACAACGAGTTCGTGGCCGTCCTCGGACCGTCAGGTTCGGGCAAGACCACGATGCTCAACGTCATCGGCGGCCTCGACCACTTTGACTCGGGCGACCTCCTCGTCGACGGCATCTCCACGAAGAAGTACCGCGACCGCGACTGGGACTCCTATCGCAACAACCGCATCGGCTTCGTGTTCCAGAGCTACAACCTCATCCCCCATCAGACCGTGCTCGCGAACGTGGAGCTTGCGCTCACGCTGTCGGGCATCTCGGGGGCGGAGCGGCGCGAGCGCGCCCTCGCCGCCCTCGACCGCGTCGGATTGTCCCAGCATGTGGACAAGCGCCCGAGCCAGCTCTCGGGCGGCCAGATGCAGCGCGTGGCAATCGCGCGCGCCCTCGTGAACGACCCCGAGATCGTGCTCGCCGACGAGCCGACCGGAGCCCTTGACTCGGCCACGTCCGTGCAGGTCATGGACCTCCTCAAGGAGGTCGCGCAGGATCGTCTCGTCATCATGGTGACGCACAACCCCGAGCTCGCGGAGCGCTACGCGACCCGCATCGTCCGTCTCGCCGACGGAAAGGTGACCGACGACAGCGACCCCTTCGACCCCAAGACCGCGCAAAAGCGCGAGGCCAAGCATGCCCGCAAGACCTCGATGTCGTTCCTCACGGCGCTCGGGCTCTCGTTCAACAACCTCATGACCAAGAAGGGCCGCACGCTCATGACGGCCTTCGCCGGGTCCATCGGCATCATCGGCATCGCCGCGATCCTCGCGCTGGCGAACGGCGTCAACGAGTACATCGCCGAGCAGGAGGAGGCGATGCTCACCATCTACCCGATCTCCATCACGAGCACGAGCCTCGACGTGACGTCCCTGCTCACGGGTGCCTCCGACGACGCCGAGACGACGTCCTCTGACGAGTCGGGGTCGGGCGAGGCGACGGTGAGCACGTCCAAGACCATCACGCGCATGGCGAGCAACGTCGGCAAGAACGACCTCGCCTCCCTCAAGGAGTACCTCGACGGCAACGGTGGCGGCATCGACTCCCAGGTGAACGACATCGAGTACCTCTACGACGTCACGCCGCAGATCTTCAAGTCCGACACCTCCGAGGGCGTGGTGCAGGTGAACCCCGACACGACGTACTCGTCGATCGGCATGGGCAACAGCATGCTCTCGTCGCTCTCGACGTCCATGTCCACCAACTACTTCAAGCAGATGCCGAGCGACATCTCGCTCTTCGAGGACCAGTACGACGTCAAGGCCGGACGCTGGCCCGATGCGGCCGACGAGCTCGTGATCGTGCTGACGCGTCAGGGAAAGATTCCCGACGTCCTCGAGTACGACATGGGTCTTCGCAGCTACGACGAGCTCGAGAGCGTTGTGAACGAGCTTGCGAGCGCGAGCACCGACGAGAGCGTCTCGGCCATCGACGTCGAGGACGCGTCCTACACCTACGACCAGCTCATGGCACCCACGTTCAAGCTGGTCAACGCCTGCGACACCTACCAGTACGAGAGCGACTACGGCGTCTGGACCGACAAGTCCGACGACTCCGACTACATGACCGCCGCCGTCGGGAACGGCACGACGCTGCACATCGTGGGCATCGTCCAGCCAAAGAACGCGAAGGACTCCACCACGCTCTCGACGGGCATCTACTACACGCCCGCCCTCACCGACCAGCTCATCGACGCGGCGACGAGCTCGCAGATCGTCCAGGACCAGCTCGCGAACCCCGACGTGGACGTCTTCACGGGCAAGACCTTCGACGAGGAGGCGAACGACGCCGGCGACACGAACCTCGACCTGAGCTCGCTCGTCACGATTGACTCGTCCGCCCTCTCCTCGGCGTTCACCTTCGACACCTCGGCCATCAACGTCGACCTCTCGGGCCTCGACCTCTCCGGCATCGACGTCTCGAGCATCTCGATGCCCTCGATGGACCTCTCCGACCTCGACCTCTCGGGTGTCTCGGCGCCGGAGCTCTCGGCGGACGACCTCGCCGCCCTCTTCCCCGAGCTCACGGGCGAGCAGATCGCAAAGATCATCTCGTCGGTGCACATCAAGTTCGTGGACGGAGGCCAGGAGAGACTCTCGGCGGCGCTGTCGAGCGTGGCCTCGGGTTGGGTCGACTGGAGCGCGGCGAACCCCGAGGGGACCGTCGCGGACTACATGGCGACCGACGAGGTGCGCACGACCATCTCGGCGG
The DNA here is from genome assembly GCA_002331575.1 of Atopobium sp. UBA2090. GTDB lineage: Bacteria > Actinomycetota > Coriobacteriia > Coriobacteriales > Atopobiaceae > Olsenella_D. The sequence goes on from DCZG01000164.1 coordinate 12,307, forward strand.
CCGTGGCCTCGGCCATCGACACGGACGACCTCCAGAAGCAGCTCGTGGACGCCATCGCGCAGACCCTCGGCACCGACGCGAGCGTGGACGGCATCGAGAAGGAGGTCAGCGACCGCCTGCTCTCCGCCTACGAGGAGAAGCTCGCCTCGGCGCTCCAGCAGACCATCACCACCGCCGTCCAGAGCTATATGCAGGAGGCAATGACCTCGCTCATGACGCAGCTGAGTGCCCAGATCGAGCAGGAGGTCTCGACCGCCATGCAGAGCGCCATGGGGCAGATGGCGTCGAGCATGTCGAGCGCCATGCACGTGGACGAGTCGGCAATCGCCAGCGCCTTCCACTTCAACATGGACGAGAAGGAGCTCTCCGAGCTCATGGCCTCGCTCATGTCCACGACGCGCTCGACCTATGACGGCAACCTCACCAAGCTCGGCTACGCGAACCCCGACAAGCCCTATGAGATCGACATCTACCCCAAGGACTTCGAGAGCAAGGAGGCCGTCGGCTCCATCCTCAACGGATACAACGACGACATGCGCTCCGCAGGAGAGGACGACAAGGTCATCACCTGGACCGACCTCGTCGGGACGATCATGAGCTCGGTCACGCGCATCGTCGACATGATCTCGGCCATGCTCGTGGCCTTCGTCTCAATCTCGCTCGTCGTCTCCTCGATCATGATCGCCGTGATCACGTACATCTCGGTGCTCGAGCGGAAGAAGGAAATCGGCATCCTGAGAGCCATCGGCGCGAGCAAGCACAACATCTCGAGCGTCTTCAACGCGGAGACCGTCATCGAGGGACTCGTTGCCGGAATCATGGGCATCATCATCACCCTGCTGCTCACGATACCCGCCAACGCCATCGTCGAGGCGCACTTCGGCGTGCACGACCTCGTCCGTCTCCCTCCCCAGTACGCGCTCATGCTCGTCGGCATCAGCGTGCTGCTCACCTTCCTCGCGGGCTTCATCCCCGCCAAGAAGGCCTCGCGCAGCGACCCGGTCGAGGCCCTGCGCAGCGAGTAGGACCTGACGGACGCGCGCCAGAGACGTGAGAGGATCCCCCTGGCTTAGCGGTGCGGTCCGTGAGCCACCACCCGGCCGGCGGGAAATCGGCGCGTGCTGACATGCCGAGCACCCGGGGCTCACGTCCGACTGGTACCGTAGAGTCGCAGGATCAGGGCAGCACTCACGTCGAAAGGATGTCCCATGGTCAACTTCGAGTACCTCGTTCCCACCAAGGTGGTCTTCGGCAGGAACACCGAGCTGGAGACGGGTCGTCTCGTCAGGGAGTTCGGGGGCCACAAGGCTCTCGTCCACTGGGGAGGTGGCCACGTGCGCGACACCGGCCTTCTCGCCCGCGTCGAGGAGAGCCTCGCCAAGGAGGGCATCGAGTACGTGGAACTCGGCGGCGTCGTGCCCAACCCGCGTCTCTCGCTCGCAAAGCGCGGCGTCGAGCTCTGCCGGAGCGAGTGCGTCGACTTCGTCCTCGCCGTCGGCGGCGGGTCCGTGATCGATTCCTCGAAGGCCATCGCCTACGGCCTCGCCAACGACTTCGACCTCGAGGACCTCTTCATGCACAAGGTGAGCACCGACAGGATCGCCCCGCTCGGCGCCATCTCCACGCTCGCCGGCACCGGCTCGGAGACCTCGAACTCCGCTGTCATGAACATCGACACGCTCGGGGACAGGATGCTCAAGCACTCGTACAACCGCGAGTGCGGACGACCCCTCTTTGCCATCATGAACCCCGAGCTCACCTATTCGGCACCCCGATACCAGACGGCGGCGGCAGGTACCGACATCATGATGCACACCATGGAGCGCTACTTCACCACCGAGCAGCACGTCGAGCTCACCGACGAGATCGCCGAGGGGCTGCTGCGCACCGTCAAGACGATGGTGCCCGAGGCGCTCGCCGACCCCAGGAGCTATACCGCTCGGGCCAACCTCCTCTGGGCGGGCTCGCTCTCGCACTGCGGCATCACCGGCACCGGTCGCGTGGCCGACTTCGGCTGCCATGCCATCGAGCACGAGATCGGCGCCCTGTTCGACGTCGCCCACGGCGCTGGCCTCGCTGCCATCTGGTCGAGCTGGGCGAAGTACGTCATTCACGTCGACCCCGAGCGCTTCGCGCAGTTCGCGGTCAACGTGTGGGGCGTCCAGGGAGACTTCCACGACCCCATGACGACCGGCCTTCGTGGCATCGACGCCTGGGACGGGTGGTGCCGCTCCATCGAGATGCCCACGAACCTGTGCGAGCTCGGCATCGATCCCACGGAGGGCCAGATTCTCGAGATGGCCCGTGGCGCCGTCGACGCCCACGGCGGCGACCATGTCGGAAACTTCCTGAAGCTGCACGTCGAGGATGTCGTGAACATCCTTGATAATGCCCGTTAGGCGTCATCAGGTCTTGCTTTTCTCGTCAATGGGATATTATGGGGACACGTCGACTTGGTCGGCGCCCTTCTTGTTGACCGCACGGTGAGGAGATTGAAGTGAGCGATTTCGTTAAGGCAGAGAACGTCTTCGTCAACCAGAGCATCGCATCCCGTCAGGACGCGCTTCGCTTCATTGCGGACAGGGCTCAGGAGCTTGGCGTCACCAAGGATCCCGACGCCGTGTACCAGGCCTTCCTCGCGCGCGAGGACATGGGCGAGACCGGCATGACCGATGGCTTCGCGGTTCCTCACGCCAAGTCCGCCGCCATCGACAAGGCTGCCGTCATCGTCCTCAAGAACGACCACGCCCTTGATTGGCCCTCCTTCGACGACAAGCCCGTTGACATCTGCATCTCCCTCCTCGTTCCCGACGGAGAGGCCGGCACCACCCACATCAAGCTCCTCTCCAAGACCGCCGTCCTCCTTATGAGGTCGGAGTTCAAGGAGCTCGTCCGCGGCACTGATGACCGTCAGGCGATCGCTGACGCCATCAACGCCGGTATCGACGAGGAGTAAGCCTCCGTCACGCCACGTACGCTCGGGCCCCGTGGGCAGTAGCCTGCGGGGTCCCTTTTTTTGTTCGGTCGGCCCACGGCTCCCGTCGGCGCACCGTCCCGTGGCAGAAGCATGGTCGCCGCACTCGGTGTCGTCGGTCTGACGTCCCGTGGTACGGGTACACTTGTTCCAGAATCGTAGCGAGAGGAGAGACCATGTTCAGACAGGCGACTGACAGGCGCGTGGCGGTGTTCGTGGCGGACGGGCTCGAGGAGGTCGAGGGCCTCACGGTGGTCGACCTGCTCTTCCGTGCGGGGATTCCCTGCGACAAGGTGTCCGTCTCGCATTCGCTCGAGGTCACCTCGAGCCACGCGGTCACCATCACCTGCGACCGGACCGTCTTCGACGGGGGCTTCTCCTTCGATGACTACGACATGCTCGTGCTTCCCGGCGGCATTCCCGGGACCCCCAACCTCAAGGCGTGCGCGCCGCTCACCGATGCCCTGACCCGCTTCGTGGGGGAGGGCCGTCAGGTCGCGGCCATCTGCGCGGCGCCCTCGATCCTCGCCGAGCTCGGGCTCCTCGCCGGCCGTCGCGCCACCTCGAACCCCAACTTCCAGCATGTCCTCGCCGAGCAGGGCGCCGAGCTCTGCGCCCACGACCCCGTGGTGGTCGACGGCAACGTCACCACGAGCCAGGGTATGGGCACGGCCATCGCCTTCGGTCTCCAGATAGTGAGGCACTTCCTGGGCGACGAGGCCGTCGAGCGCGTGTCCACGGGCATCGTCCTGCGTCCCTAGCCTCCTCCCATGCCTGCGCAGGGGCGCCAGTATCTCGTCATTGACCTCAAGAGCTTCTATGCCTCGGTGGAGTGCGTCGAGCTTGGCCTCGACCCCCTCGAGGCCAAGCTCGTCGTGGCCGATCCCACCCGCACCGAGAAGACCATCTGCCTCGCGGTCTCCCCGGCACTCAAGGCGCTCGGCGTGCGGAACCGCTGCCGCGTGTTCGAGATACCCAAGTCGCTCTCGTACGTCATGGCCACGCCCCGCATGGCGCTCTACATCGAGAGGTCCGCGGACGTCTACTCGGTCTACCTGCGCTACGTCGCCCCCGAGGACATCCACGTCTACTCCATCGACGAGGCCTTCCTCGACGTGACGGGCTACCTCTCCCTCTACGGGTGCACGGCCCGAGAGCTCGGCGAGCGCATACGGGCGGATGTCGTCAGGTCGACGGGCATCCCTGCGACCTGCGGGCTGGGCACGAACCTCTACCTCGCGAAGGTCGCGCTCGACATCACGGCAAAGCACAGCCCCGACTTCTTTGGCGTGCTCGACGAGGAGACCTACCGCACCACGCTCTGGAACCACACGCCCATCACCGACTTCTGGCGCGTGGGACCGGGGACGGCGGAGCGTCTCGCCAGCCTCGGGATACGCACCATGGGTCAGGTGGCGACCTCTCCCGTCGACCCCCTTTACGGCCTGCTCGGCGTCGACGCCGAGATACTCATCGACCACGCCTGGGGCGTCGAGCCGGTCACGATGGCCGACATCAAGGCCTATCGCTCCCAGTCGCACTCGCTCTCCAACGCGCAGGTGCTCGGCTGCGACCGCGACTTCGGCGGCGGCCCCATCATCGCGAGCGAGATGGCCGACTCGCTCGCCCTCGAGCTCGTTGACCAGCGTCTCGTCGCCTCCTCGGTCTCCCTCTACGTGGGCTACGCTCTCACGCGGGAGGAGCGCGAGGCGCTGGGCGACCTCTCGACGCCGCGCGCCTGGCGCACGGCGCCCTCGGACGGCGGGACGGAGCGGCTCGCCATGCCCACGAGCTCTCGCGAGGCGATCGTCTCCGCGACGATGCGCCTCTTCGACGACCACGCGCGTCGCGGCAGGAGGATTCACCGACTCGGGCTCTCGATGGGCGGCGTCGTCGCCGAGGACGCGCCGGGGATTCAGCCCGACCTCTTCGAGAACGCGGAGAAGCTCTCCGGGGAGCGTCGCCGCCAGGAGGCCATCTCGGCCGTTAAGAAGAAGTTCGGGAAGAACTCGCTGCTCAGGGGTATCGACCTTCTCCCCGAGGCAACGGCTCGCGAACGCAACGGGCAGATCGGGGGCCATCGCAGTGGCGAATGAGCATCCCCGCATGCCCGTCTCGGAGCGAGCGAAGATCTTCGTGCCCTTTGACCCGCTCAGGGGGTTCAGGGCGGCGCTCGCCGAGCGCGAGCGCGTGAGCGTCCCCGAGGCGGACCTCACCGAGGAGGACGCGCGCGACCTCTCGAGCCGTCTCTCCACACTCTCGAAGGGGAGTATGGTGGCGGTCACGTACTACGACGGTGGCGCGTACCGGCGCGTGGAAGGCTGCGTGAGCCGCATCGACCTTGTCGCTCGGGAGCTCGTGGTCGTCGATACGCGCGTGCCGCTCGACGCGGTGAGGCGCATCGAGCCGTAGGGAGTCGTGCATTGCGCGGGTGGGGCGGGCACGTCGTTTCGAGGTATGCGAGGACGGGGTGGCGAGCATGGCGTACGTCGAGTTCCGGGACGTCCGGAAGGTGTATAGGATGGGGTCGGTGGAGGTGCGTGCCGTCGACGGCATGAACTTCGACATAGAGGAAGGCGAGCTCTGTGTCATCGTCGGACCCTCGGGCGCCGGCAAGACGACCGTCCTCAACATGCTCGGCGGCATGGACTCGTGCACGAGCGGCACCATCACGCTCGACGGTCTCGAGGTGAGCGGACTCTCCGAACGAGACCTCACGAAGTACCGCCGCCATGACATCGGCTTCGTGTTCCAGTTCTACAACCTCGTCCCCAACCTCACGGCTCTCGAGAACGTCGAGCTCGCGAGCCAGATCTGCCCCGACTCGCTCGACGCCGCCGAGACGCTCGCCAAGGTGGGGCTCGCCGACAGGCTCGACAACTTTCCGGCGCAGCTCTCGGGCGGCGAGCAGCAGCGCGTGGCCATCGCCCGCGCGCTCGCCAAGAACCCCAAGCTCCTCCTCTGCGACGAGCCGACCGGCGCGCTCGACTACCAGACGGGCAAGCAGGTGCTCGAGCTTCTCCAGGACAGCTGTCGCAAAGCGGGGCACACGGTTGCCATCGTGACGCACAACTCCGCGTTCACGCAGATAGCGGATCGCGTGATACGCGTTCGCGAGGGCAGGGCGCAGAGCGTGGAGACGAACGCGAACCCGCTCGACGCCATGACGGTCGAGTGGTAGCGACATGACCTCGGCCTATGCACGCACGATAACCAGAAGCATCCGGGGCTCGCTCGGACGCTTCCTCGCCATCGTCGGCATCGCGGCGCTCGGCTGCGGCTTCTACGCGGGTCTCCAGATGACCGGTCCGGACATGCGCACCGCCGGCGACCGGTACTACGACGGGACGAGCCTCTACGACCTGCGCGTGATCTCGACGCTCGGCTTCTCCGACGACGACGTGGACCGGCTCGCCGCGATCGACGGGGTGGGGGCGGCCATGCCGTCCATCACGACCGACGCCATGGCGCGCCTGGGCGGAGAGCAGCTCGCCGTGCGAGTGAGCTCGATCGACGCGAACGCCGCGGAGGACTCCTCCTATGACGGCGCCTACGTGGTCAGCTCGGACGATGACAACTACCTCAACCGCGTCATCCTCGTGGACGGACGATGGCCGGAGAAGGCGGGCGAGTGCGTGGTCTGCGCGGACAAGATCGTGGGGGACTACGGCGTGGGCGACACGCTCTCGCTCCTCTACGGCACCCGCGACCTCGACGAGACCTTCTCATGCGAGGACCTCACGATCGTGGGGACCGTGACCTCGTCCAACTACCCCTACACGGGCTCGTTCGGCTCCACGACGCTCGGATCGGGCATGATCGCCCAGTACGTCTACGTCACGCGCGACAGCTTCGCCGCCGACCTGCCCTACACCGAGGTCTACCTCTCGGTCCCCTCTTCGACTTCGTACGTGAGCGGCACCGACGAGTACGACGCGGCCGTCGACGTGGTCCAGCAGAAGGTCGAGGGTGACAAGGACGAGATCGCCTCCGCGCGTCTCGAGGACCTCAAGGAGACCGCGCAGGAGAAGGTCGACGACGCGCAGGCCGAGGTCGACGCGAGCCGCGCGGACGCGGACCAGGAGCTTGCCGACGCGCAGGCGAAGCTCGACGACGCAGCTGCCCAGATTGCCTCCGCGCAGCAGGAGATCGACGACGGCCAGTCCCAGTACGACGCCGGCGTGGAGGAGCTCGCGAGCAAGAGGGCGACGGCCGAGGACCAGTTTGCCTCGGCGGAGGAGGAGATCTCGTCCAAGCAACAGACGCTCGAGTCGACCTCGTCCGACCTCGATGAATCCCAGGCGACGCTCGACGCCCAGCGCGAGACCTACGACGCGCAGGTCACGGCCGCGCTCTCGTCCCTCGCCCAGCAGGGCATCTCCGCCTCGACGCCCGGCGAGGCATCGGCGGCGATCGCCTCGCAGCTCGAGCAGGTCAGGGCCCAGGAGTCGCAGCTCTCGGCGCAGCTCGCCTCGCTCGCGGAGGATGACCCCTCGTACGCCGCCGTCGCGGGGGCGATCGCGCAGGCCCAGGT
>DCZG01000164.1:19843-25687 GCA_002331575.1 Atopobium sp. UBA2090
CGGCGCCCAGGCCCAGATCGACTCCGGGCGCCAGCAGGTGAGCGACGGCTTCGCCCAGCTCGACGCCGCGCGCTCGGACCTCGCCGACCAGCGCGCCTCCGCGGAGGACCAGTTCGCCTCCGCGCAGGCCGCGCTCGACGCCTCCGCCGAGAAGCTTGCCTCTTCCCGTGCCGACCTCGACGACGCCCGCGCGCAGTACGAGGACGGGGTCTCCGCATACGAGGACCAGAAGGCAGACGCGGACCAGCAGCTCTCCGACGCGCAGGCGCAGGTCGACGCCGCCCAGGCGGACGTCGACGACCTCGAGGCGCCTGACGTCTACGTCCTCGACCGCACGCAGAACGAGGGAGTCGTCACCTATGACGACGACGCCCGGCGCATGGATTCCATCGCCGACGTGTTCCCGCTCATCTTCTTCCTCGTGGCGGCGCTCGTCTCGCTCACCACGATGACCCGCATGGTGGAGGACGACCGCGTCGAGATCGGGACGTTCAAGGCGCTCGGCTACTCCACGGCCAGAATCGCCGAGAAGTACCTCATCTATGCCGCCATCGCGGGCGTCTCAGGCGCGGTCCTCGGCATCCTCGTGCTGACGCAGGTGCTGCCCACGATCATCACGTCGTCGTACGCCATCATCTACGCGGTGCCGCGCCTGGCTTTCCCGAAGCCCGTCGACCCCGCCTGCGCGCTCCTCTCGGGCGGGCTCGGCGTGGGCGTCACGCTACTCGCGACCTGGGGAGCCGTGGTCTCGAGCCTGCGCGAGACACCCGCGACGCTCATGCTTCCCCGCGCCCCCAAGGCCGGCAAGCGCATCCTGCTCGAGCGTCTCACGCCGCTGTGGAGCCGCATCTCCTTCTCGTGGAAGGTCACCTTCCGGAACCTCTTCCGTTACAAGCGGCGCTTCCTCATGACCGTCATCGGCATCTCGGGCTGTACGGCGCTTCTCCTCGTGGGCTTCGGCCTGCACGATTCCATCTGGGACATCATCGACTGTCAGTACGGCTCCATCATCCACTACAACATGGTGGTCGGGCTCTCGGATGACGCCACGACCACGGACGTCGACGCCGTCGCGAGCTACCTCGACGAGGAGGGCGACGCCTCGGGGACCATCCGCGTCCAGCAGGAGAACATGCGGGCCGGCTCGGATACGGGCGCATATGACGGCACTCTGCTCGCCAACGTCGTGATCCCCGAGGACTCCGGGACCTTCGGCGGGGCCGTCACCCTCGACGAGCGCGTCAGCCACGCCGCCGTGGCGTTCGGCGACGACGCGGTGGTCGTCACCGAGAAGCTCGCCACGAAGCTCGGCGTGGGCGTCGGCGACACGATCGTCCTCTTCGACCAGGATGACGTCGGCAACGCCACGGGCGACGGGCACCCGCTTACGATCACGGGGGTCTGCGAGAACTACGTGTCCAACTACGTCTACGTCGGCAGGGAGGCGTGGCGTGGGGTCGATGAGGCCGAGCCGGTCTTCTCGTCGCTCTACACTTCGATCGCGGATGACGCGGACGTCCGCTCGAGCCTCTCTGAGGACCTCGGCGTCATGAACAAAGTCTCGACCGTGTCGTTCACCGACGAGGTCATCAACCGCTACCGTAAGATGCTCTCGGTCGTCGACCTCATCGTCCTGGTCCTCATCGTGTCCGCCGCCGCGCTCGCGTTCATCGTCCTGTACAACCTCACGAACATCAACGTCGAGGAGCGTGTGCGCGAGATAGCGAGCTTGAAGGTGCTCGGGTTCACGAGACGCGAGGTCTACGCCTACGTCTTCCGCGAGATCGTCCTTCTCGCCGTCATCGGTGACGTGCTGGGACTCGTGCTCGGCATCTTCCTCGAACGTTTCGTGGTGGTGACTGCGGAGGTCGACTACGTGATGTTCGGGAGGACGATCCATCCCGAGAGCTTCGCCTACGCCTTCGCGCTCACGCTCGCCTTCGCTGTCCTCGTGATTCTCTTCATGCGCCGAAAGCTCGACCGGGTCGACATGGTGGAGAGTCTCAAGAGCATAGACTGAGAGGTGGGGAAGGGTTTTTGGGAGAAGTGTGTCGGGGAGGATAACAAGCATGACAACGGGTTGACTGGAGAAGGACATATGCTAATCTTCTCGGAACGAAATCGCATATTTACTGCATCTTATCGTTACTATATGCAATAAAACCCTGTGATTTCAGTATTTGTTTGCATATTCAGTCTGTCAAGGGAATGGCATCCCGGCAAGGTGCCCGAACGGCAGAGAGCGGCATGCGCCACATGCCAGCATGGAGGGTTCGACCATGGAGAACTACCAGCCCCTTGTCATCCCGGCAGCGGACGACGCCTGCGCGACTCACGGATTCGTCCCGTGCAAGGGAGGCGTGTGCGCCGCCGCGGGCATGAGCGCCGCGGGTGTGGTCGCGGGCTTCCGTCATGAGCCCGGTCGCCGTGACCTCGCCCTCGTCGCGTCCGACGACGTCTGCGTCTGCGCCGGAACCTTCACCACCAACCAGTTCTGCGCCGCGCCCGTGATTCTCTCCCGCGCCCGCGCCGCCGGCGGCCATGCCAGGGCGATGGTCCTCAACTCGGGCAATGCCAACGCGAGCACCGGCGAGCCTGGTCTGGAGAACGCCCGTCGCTCCACGTCCCTCGTCGCGGAGGCGCTCGGCTGCGACGCCGAGGACGTCCTCGTCGCCTCGACGGGAGTCATCGGCGTGCAGCTGCCGTTCGAGCCCTACGAGAAGGGCGTTCCCGCGGCCGTGGCGGGTCTCGGGCACTCTCCCGAGGCGGCCCACGAGGCGGCGCTCGCCGTCATGACGACTGACACCCATCCCAAGGAGGTCTCCTTCAAGGGCGAGGTCCCGCAGGCTGACGGCTCGACCGTCACCGTCCACGTGGGAGGCTTCTGCAAGGGCTCGGGCATGATCCAGCCGAACATGGCGACGATGCTCTCGGTCCTCTCGACCGACGCGCCTCTCAGTCCCGTCGCCGCTCACGCCGCCCTCCTCGCCGCGGTTCGGGAGAGCTTCAACAAGGTGACCGTCGACTCGGACACCTCGACGAACGACACCTGCGTGCTCTTTGCCACGGGACGCGCGGGGGGCGAGACGATTGAGGAGGGCTCGGTCGGCTACGAGACCGTGGCCGCCGCCATCCTCGGCGTCTGCAATCACCTCGCGCGCGAGGTCGCGTCAGACGGTGAGGGTTCGACCAAGCTCGTGACCGTCAATGTCCTCGGCGCCGCGAGCCAGGGGGACGCCGACGTCGTCGCGCGCTCCATCGCAAACTCGCCGCTGGTCAAGACCGCCATCTTCGGCCATGACGCGAACTGGGGCCGGGTCGCCGCCGCCGCGGGCAAGTGTGGCGTGGAGTTCGACCAGTACGGCGTCGACATCGACTTCATGGACGTGCCCGTGCTGCGAGCGGGGCTCCCCCTGCCCATGGACGAGGACGACATGCTCCGACGATTCGAGTCTCCCGAGGTCACCATCGCCATCTCCCTCGGCCAGGGGAGCTTCTCGTCGCGCATCTGGACCTGTGACCTCACCCACGACTACGTGACCATCAACGGGGACTACCGCACGTAGCGCGCGTCGCGACCGATGACGTCAATCCACGAGAGGGGAGAAGGACATGAAGAGCCATGACATGAGACAGCGTGACATCGCGCTCGCGAAGGCGGAGGTCCTCACCGAGGCACTTCCCTGGATCAACCATAGCAGGGGCAAGACGGTCGTCGTCAAGTACGGCGGGGCGGCCATGGAGGACCCCGAGCTCATGAGCCAGGTCGTGGGCGACGTGGAGCTGCTCAAGCTCATGGGCATGCGCGTCGTGCTCGTCCACGGCGGCGGCAAGGCCATCAACAAGCTGCTCGGCGACCTCGACCTGCCCGTCAGGTTCAAGAACGGCCTGCGTGTCACCGATGACGCGACGATGGAGGCCGTGCAGGAGGTGCTCATCGGCAAGGTCAACCAGCAGCTCGTCTGGGCGCTCAACGAGTACGGTCACAATGCGGTGGGCATCTCGGGCGCGGACGGCAAGACCTTCAAGTCCGAGCAGGTCGACCCCGAGCTCGGGCGTGTGGGCACCATCCGCGAGGTTGACGTCAGCCTCATCGAGACCATCCTCGAGGATGACTACATCCCCGTGATCGCGAGCGTGGGCTGCGGGCCGGACGGCTTCTACAACATCAACGCAGACGTCGCCGCGGGCAAGGTCGCCGAGGCCATGCACGCCGACAAGCTCATCTACCTCACCGACGTGGACGGTCTCTACCGTGACCGCAACGACCCCGAGACCCTCATCGCCCAGCTCACCAAGTCGGAGACCCAGGAGCTTCTCGAGTCGCAGACGCTCGACGGCGGAATGATTCCGAAAATCCAGTCCATCTACGATGCTCTCGACGCAGGAGTCGGTCAGGTCGTTATCATAAATGGCAAGCTCTCACATTCGCTGCTGCTCGAGATTTTCACCGACGAGGGCATCGGCACCATGTTTCTGCAGGACTAGGAAGGGAAGACTATGTCTACTGATATCAGGAGCACCGTACCCTTGAGCGTGGTCGAGGGTGACCAGACCTACGTCATGCACACCTATGGGCGACTGCCCGTCGAGTTCGTCTCGGGCAGAGGCGCCATCCTCGTGGACTCCGCCGGCAACGAGTACATCGATTGTCTCGCCGGCATCGGGGCCGTGAGCCTCGGGCACGCGAACCACGCGGTCGTCGCGGCGCTCAAGGCCCAGGCTGACAAGGTGTGGCAGGTGAGCAACTACTTCTACGAGGAGAACCGCAACGAGCTCGCAAGCGGGATCTCCGAGCTCCTCTCCGCGCTCTGCGAGGAGGACGGCCACGTGATGGGCTCCACGGGGACCGCGTGGCGGATGTTCTTCTGCAACTCCGGCGCAGAGGCGAACGAGGGCGCCATCAAGATCGCCCGCCGCTGGGGCGAGGTCAAGCTCGGCGGGGCGTCGTGCATCGTCACGGCCAAGCAGAGCTTCCACGGCCGCACGCTCGCCACGCTGGCAGCGACCGGTCAGGACAAGTTCCACGAGAGCTTCCAGCCCATGCCCGCCGGCTTCACGACGGTGCCTTTGAACGACATCGACGCGCTGCGCGAGGCGATCGACAACCCCGACGATACGACCGGTCCCGTCTGCGGCGTGATGCTCGAGTGCGTCCAGGGCGAGGGCGGCGTCTGGCCCGCCGACTACGACTACCTGCGTGCCGTCGCCAAGCTCTGCAGGAAGCGCCACGTCCTTCTCCTCATCGACGAGGTGCAGACCGGCTTCTTCCGCTGCGGCTCTCCGTTCATGTACCAGCGCGCGGGCATCGAGCCCGACATCGTGAGCATGGCCAAGGGCATCGCCGACGGCTTCCCCATGGGTGCCGTCGCGGCGCGCGCCGACGTTGCCGACCTCATGCACCCCGGCGACCACGGATCGACCTTCGGCGGCAACGCGCTTGCGGCCGCGGCCGGTCGCGCGACGGTCGAGACGCTCGTCAGCGAGAACATCGGTGAGCACGTGCTGACCACGGGTCGACATCTGCGTCACCGCCTCGAGGCCATGCCGCACGTGTCGCAGGTGCGCGGCCACGGTCTCATGCGTGGCGCTCAGCTCGACGTGCCGATCGCGTCCGAGCTCGTGGATGCCGGTCTCGGCAAGGGGATCATCCTGAACCACATCGGCGACTCGGTCCTGCGCTTCCTCCCGCCCCTGGTCATCACCCGCTATCAGGTGGACAAGGTCTGCGACACGCTCGAGGCCCTCATCGAGGAGCTCGCGTAGGTCGGGACGGCATCGTCCTTCTCGCCGGGCGGTTCGGCTTGTGCCGGGCCGCCCGTTTTTTCAGCCTGCCAAAGGTGC
>DCZG01000164.1:25724-42154 GCA_002331575.1 Atopobium sp. UBA2090
TGGCAGCCAAAGGGCCACCCTGCGACAAACCCGCGTCAAATATCGGTCAGGACACTTCGACGTTTCTGGTGCAGCGCCATCAGGGCAAACGTCGCCGGGACAGAAGGGCGTTATCGGCACCCCCTGGTAGACGGCTTGTCGCCTGCACCAAAAGCCGAGAAGGATCCTTTGCCGTTTATGGTGCAGCACCAGGGACTGCGGACGTTTTCTTGTACATCCAATGTCAGCCGTACCAGCTTACTTCTCGCTTGTCGACGCCTTCGAGTCGGGGACGCGCAGCATCATCGCGAAGCCGGCCACGAACAGCACGGCGATGGAGAGCACGCCGAGACTCGCGTTGCCCGTGACGGCCGTGAAGGTTCCCACGAGGAACGTCCCGAGGATGGCCGCGTACTTGCCGAAGATGTCGAAGAAGCCAAAGTACTCGTTGGCGTGGTCCTTCGGCGCGAGCTTCCCGAACTCCGAGCGCGAGAGCGCCTGGATGCCTCCCTGGAAGAGTCCGACCGAGATGGCGAGGATCCAGAACTCGCGTGCCGTCCGCAGGAAGAAGGCGGCGAAGAGCGTGATGCAGAGGTAGGCTACGATTGCTATGAGCAGCATCCGCCTCGTGCCGTGCTTCCTCGCCAGCTTGCCGTAGGCGATGGCGCTCGGGAAGGCGACGAACTGCGTGACGAGAAGGGCAAGCACGAGCTGGGTCCCCGCGATGCCGAGGTCCGAGCCATAGCTCGTCGAGAGCTTGATGATCGTGTGGACGCCGTCGATGTAGAAGAAGTACGCGATGACATAGTTCCTGATGCCGCGGTTGGACCAGATGTCCCGGAGCGTCGAGCCGATGCCGCGTACTGCCTTCGAGATGGCGTGGTCCTCGCGCGGCTTAAAGTGACGCTGGTCGACGTTGCGCAGCATCGGGACCGTGAAGGCGACCCACCAGACGGCGGTGATCACGAACGAGATCTGCATGGCCGTCTGAAGTGAGAGACCCAGCGAGTCGCGCATGAGCACAACGGCGAGGCAGGCGATGAACGGGACGCACGAGCCGATGTAGCCCCAGGCGTATCCGTTGGACGAGACCTCGTCCATGCGCTCGTCCGTGGTCGCGTCCACGAGCAGGGCGTCGTAGAAGACGAACGAGGCGTTGAGCGCGACCGAGCAGATCACGTAGACCACGAGGAAGGCGAGGGCGCTCGTGGGAATGCCCATGGCGACGCAGGCCACGGCACCCGTCCCCACGCAGCCCACGATGAACTTCTTCTTCATGCCCTGCATGTCGGCGATGGAGCCGAGGATGGGCATGAGCAGCGCGATGACGAGCGAGGCGACCGTCTCGGCGTAGCTCCACGCCACCATGACGGGTCCGTCCGCGATTGACTTGAAGTAGATGGGGATGACGCTCGTGGCGAGAAGCACGAGGGCAGAGTTGCCGACGTCGTACATGACCCAGCTGCGCTCCGTCTTGTTCAGTCTGCTTGTCGCCATGGTCGTCTCCTTTGGCTCGTTAGTACGTCGAGCACATCGTACGTTTGGGTGACTTCGTTATGGTGCGGGTGGGGGCAAGGTTTCGGTAAGCATCTCGCAGCGGCACGACGACGGTCGCCCAAGCTTCCCGGGCGGCAGCCTGCGGACCATCTCGTCTCGACGGTCTCGTGCGATAATCGACGAGTAGCTCGATGAGAAAGGATGACCCGTGCCTGCGATTCTCACCCATGACCTCTTTGCCCGGGGCGTCATCGACGACGTCCGCTCCGTCCTGCCGCTCTCGACCGACGACGAGCGCGACGCCTTCCGCCTGGGGAGCCAGGGCCCCGACCCGCTCTTCTTCCTCGTCATCGACCCGCTCATGCGGCGTCACTCTCCGCTGGGGGACGCCATGCACGAGGCGAGGCCGGCGCTTCTGCTCGTCTCGATGAGCGAGGGCGCGACGCGGCTCCAGGGTCGCGAGCAGGCGATCGCCCGAGCTTACGTGGCGGGCTTCACCTGCCACTACCTCCTCGACTCGACGGTGCACCCTTTCGTCTTCGCCTGGCAGCACGACCTGTGCAACGCCGGCGTGGAGGGTCTCGAC
The DNA here is from genome assembly GCA_002331575.1 of Atopobium sp. UBA2090. Lineage (GTDB taxonomy): Bacteria > Actinomycetota > Coriobacteriia > Coriobacteriales > Atopobiaceae > Olsenella_D. Next base: position 27,787 of record DCZG01000164.1, read on the forward strand.
GACTCGGCTGGGGGCAGGGTACACGCCGAGATCGAGCGCGACCTCGACGAGGCCGTGCTCTTTGCCCGTCGCGGCGAGACGATCCGCGACTATCGCCCCTTCGAGCGCTCGCTGCCCGGCTCCGCGGAGGTGCTTCGCACCATCGACAGGGTCTATTTCTACGCCGCGCTCCGGGCGTACGGGGAGACCGTCGACACGATGACCTTCTCGACTGCCGTGCGCTGCTACCGGGCCGTCATGGGCCTCATCTACTCTCCCGGCGGTCGACGTCGGCACGCGCTCGGGTCGCTCGAGCGCCTCGCCACGCGCACCCACTACCCGCTCGGCGTCGCGCTGTCTCACCGCTGCCGTCCCGAGGCGACGTCGGACTTCGACAACCGCTCCCACGCCCGCTGGACCGACCCCTTCACGGGGGCGACAAGCGCCGCGAGCTTCTGGGGCCTTCTCGACGACGCCGCGGCGCGCGTCGTACCCGCGGTCGAGCAGGTCGTCTCGCCCCGCTTTGACGCCGCGGCCGCATCTCGCCTCACGGGCGACCTCAACTTCTCGGGCGAGCCCACCCCGCTCGACGGGCCCCTCGGCGCGTGGTGACGCCATGACGAGCGAGGCCACGCGCCATGTGATGCAGGCGAACAAGAGCAAGAACACCACGCCGGAGCTCACGATGAGGGCGGCGCTGCGCGAGCACGGCCTCACGGGGTACCGCCTGCATTGGAAGAAGGCGCCCGGCCATCCCGACATCTGCTTTCCGGGCCGCAAGGTGGCCATCTTTATTAACGGCTGCTTCTGGCACCGCTGTCCGCACTGCTGTCCCTCCCTGCCCAAGACCAACGCCCGCTTCTGGGAGGAGAAGTTCGCGCGCAACGCGGCTCGCGACGCACGCGACGACGCCCTCCTCGTCGAGGGCGGCTGGACCGTGATCGTGGTGTGGGAGTGTCGCCTCAAGAAGGAGCGCCTCGAGCCCACGGTGCGCGACGTCATCCTCGAGGTGGAGCGAGCGGGCTCGGGCGAGGGGAGCGTCGCCCGCGTCATCGAGATCGGCTCGATGCCTGCCTGGCGGCTGGGTCTGGCGAGGCGACGTCTCGGGCGACGGCACGGTCGACGAGGGCGAGCGTGACGCGACGACCCGTTTTGGGGTAGGCTGTCTAGCATTAGCGAGTCGGTGAAACGCGTCGAGAACAGGGGTGTCGGGTGTCCACATACGTCTTCTCAGATGTCCATGGCCATGCCGCGCCGCTTGACCGCGCCCTTTCGAGGGTCTCCCCGACGGAGGATGACAGGATCTTCTGCCTCGGCGACATGATCGACCGCGGCCCCGACCCCGTGCGGGTCATGCAGACCGTGCGCTCCCTTCCCGGCGTCACGGTCCTCATGGGCAACCACGAGGACCTCATGCTCAACTACTTCGCCCATCCCGGTGACCATCTCTCCGTGGTCAACTGGGCGATCAACGGCGGGAAGATGACCGTGACCGGGCTCGAGGCCATTCCCAGCGATGACGCCGTCGAGCTCGTGAACTGGGCGGGCACGCTGCCGCGCTGGTCGTACGCGCAGGTGGACGGGCGTTACTACCTGCTCTGCCACGCGGGCCTGCGTCCCTCGTCCTTCAAGGCGCGCAAGGCCTGGAGCGACGCCTCGGTGGAGGCGCTCCTCAAGGCCCAGGACCCCGATGACCTCGTCTGGATCCGCGAGGAGTTCTGGAGCGTGCCGACCGGCCTCGTGGGCGAGGATGGTCTCGGCCCCATCGTGGTCGCCGGCCACACGCCCACGCCCTACCTCAACGTCATGACCGACCTCATAGACCGTCCGACCCGCAATGACGACGGCATCGCGCAGATGGTGCGCGTGGGCGCCTGCGAAGCGACGGACGGGGTGGCCGATCGCTGGGACATCGACTGCGGTGCCGCCGGTGGCGCGGGGTTTGGCCAGGTCATGGTCCTGCGCCTCGATGACGGCGAGGAGTTCTGCGAACCCATTCGCGAGGGGGAGTAGGCCGTGCCCGAGCCCGGGCGCATCGTCCATCCCCTCGAACCGGTCTTCGACGCCCGCTCGCGCGTGCTCGTGCTCGGCACCATGCCGAGCCCCAAGTCCCGTGAGCTGGGCTTCTACTACGGCAATCCCCAGAATCGCTTCTGGCGCGTGCTCGCCGCCCTCTGGGACGAGGAGCTGCCCGAGACCAACGATGAGCGCCGGACGCTCTGCCTCTCCCATCGCGTCGCTCTGTGGGACGTCCTCTCGAGCTGCACGATCGCGGGCGCGAGCGACGCGTCCATCGTCGACCCCGTGCCCAACGACCTCTCGCGCGTTCTCGACGCCGCGCCCGTGGAGGCGATCTTCTGCACCGGGTCCACGGCGGCGCGCCTCTATCGTCGCCTCATCGAGCCGTCGCTCGGGAGGCCGTGCGTGGCGCTGCCCTCGACGAGCCCCGCCAACGCGAGGATGCGCCTTCCCGACATCGTGTCCGCCTACGCGCCGCTGCGCGACGCAGTCGGCTAGCTCACCTGCCCGTCCAGGTCCAGTCGTCCGAGACCCCTTCGCCGGGAGCCCAGATTCCCTCGTAGGCGAAGGCGTGCTCGGCGGCGTCGTACGCGAACTCCATGAGGCAGCAGTTGGGGAGCCACTTGGGCGCCGTGCCGTCCGACCACCGCGTCGAGAAGAGCCTTCCCATGGTGCCGTGGCTCACCACCAGCACGTTCTCGTCGACATGGTCGATCGCGATCGCGTCGACGGCCGCGCAGATGCGCCCGCACGCCTCGTCCTCCGATTCGCCGCCGAAGCGCTTGAAGTAGTCCCCGTACGGTCCGATGACGCCGTCGACGTTGGGCTGTCCCTCGAGCGAGCCGAAGCTGATCTCCTGGAGGCCCTCGTCTGTCACGTAGGCCTGGTCGGGGAGGGCCGTCTCGATGGTCTGCCTCGCCCTGCCGAGCGGCGAGCAGAACGCGGCGTCGATCTCAAGGTCCGTCTCGCGGATGTGGTCTCCCGCGGCGCGGGCCTGCTCGATGCCCTTCTCGCTCAGTCGCGAGTCGATCCTGCCCTGCCAGATGCCCTGCCTGTTGAGGGTCGTCTCGCCGTGTCTCATGAAGTAGAGGCGCCCGGCCATTGGCTGCCGTCCCTTCTCGCCGTTTGTCGCAGGAGATGGTAGCGCAAGACCGAGATGGGCACGAGGCGCGCGCCGCCGCGCCGCATCTGGCACAATGGACGTAACGCACAACGGGTGCGAGGTTGAGTCCGAGGTCAAGAGGGTCGCATGGGTCTGCACGAGATGATGGGCGAGGGGCTCGGGGAGCTCTTCGCGGTTGCTCCCGCCGAGGGAATGCTGCACGGCTGCGTGCGCACCGAGCCTGCGGGGGAGGGCTGGGTTCGCCCGCAGAGGTTCGCAATCGAGCAGCTCAAGGCCATCGGAAGCTGCCAGGCCTGGCACCCTGGCCTCTTTCGCCACATGGCCGCCTGCACGGCGGGCGTGACCGTCGAGTTCGAGACCAACTCCGAGAACGTCGGGCTCGAGATACGCATCGACGACTTCCCGCGCGGCTCGCAGAAGGTGCTCGACGACGTGACCCGCACTGGCTCCCATGGCCCCTATGACGGCGTCTCGTGCGACGTCGACGGTCGTCACCTGCCTCTCGCGCTGCCTCCCGAGGATGACGACCTCGTGGAGTTCTCGCTCGATTGCGCGGACGACGCGCCCGAGCCGGGCGTCCGCAGCCTTCCCGGGATGGGGAGGACCCATCGCGTGCGCCTGTGGCTTCCCTGTCTCACGAGCTGCGCGATCGGTCGCGTGGTGGGCGACGGCACCTTCGTGAGGCCCGTTCCCGCCCGTCGTCACATGCTCGTGATCGGCGACTCCATCGCCCAGGGCTTCGTCGCGGGCGACCCCGGCCTCTCGTGGCCGTCCGTCCTGGCGTCCCACCTCGACCTCGACGTCATGAATCAGGGAATCGGCGGTCAGGTGTTCCAACCCGGGACCCTGAGGGGGCTCGCGTCAGCCGTCGACCCGGCCATGATCCTCGTCGCGCTCGGCGAGAACTACCGCTACGAGGCCTGCTCCGCGAACGTCGTCCGCCATGACGTCACCTTCGCGCTGCGCGAGGTCGCCCAGCTCTGGCCGGACGTCCCCACCTGGGTCCTGACCCCCACCTGGCATTCGGAGGAGACGAGCCCCACCCATCCCCGCAGCTGCTTCGACGTCGTTCCCGACATCATCAGGACGGCCGTGGCCTCGCACGAGGAGATGCACCTCATCGAGGGGCCGGCCCTTCTCGACGCGGGTCCGCTCCTCCTCGCCGACGTCGCCGACCACCCCAACAAGCTCGGGAGCCTCACCATCGCGGACCGTCTGGCCTTCGTGATCGACTCTCTCTCCCAACCCGCGGCCGAGCGTCGCGCTCGCGCCGTCGAGCTGCTCGAGAAGGAGCCGCTCGCCGCATTCCCCCTGCTCGAACCGGCGAGGCGCGGCATCGGCGAGGTCGAGTTCGCCCGGCCTGGCGCCGTCTTCCTGCGCATCGACACGTCCAACCAGGTCGTGTGGGCCTCTGACCGGAAGCTCGGCCGAAAGGTCATCAACGCCTTCGCCGTCCCCGAGTGGGTCTGCGCCCTCGGCGAGGGCGTGGACAAAGACGCGCGCCGCCTCCTGGGCCTCAAGCACAGCCAGCCCTGTCACCTCGCGGTCTTCGAGAAGAGCGAGCCCATCGCCATCGACGACGGCTTCGTGATGCGCGTCCTCGGCCCGGAGTTCCGTACGGCGTTCCTCGAGCACTACAGCCATCCCGAGTACCTCGACGAGGGAGAGGTCGAGGGCCTTCTCGCCTCGGGGAGGGTCATCGGGGGCTTCGAGGACGGTCGTCTCTGCGGCTTCGTGGCAGAGCATCCCGAGGGAGCCATCGGCATGCTCGAGGTATTCCCCCCGTATCGGCGGCACGGCTGGGCGCGGGCGCTCGAGTCTGCCAAGATAAACCAACACCTCTCGCTCGGATACGTGCCCTGGTGCGAGGTCTGGCCGGACAACGAGGCCTCACTCTCGCTCCAGAAGTCGCTCGGGCTCACGGTGATGCCGGCGGACGGCATGCACTACCTCTCGCTGGATGAGGTATCGACGACGGTCTGACGCTGCGGCGAAACGCATCTCCATTCACAGAGTGAGTAGTTTCTGTGTGCGAAAACGTTTCCACATACAATAGTGAAACCATATATCGGCATCTTTGTAGCGTTCGCCGAATTCGTTATGATTTCGACGTTCAAAGAAAGGGTGCATCATGACCTCACTTCATGGCCGTGACCTCGAGAACGAGTTCCTCTCCATTGCGAGCGAGCTCGGAGGTGACGTCGAGAGCCGCGAGCAGGGCGATGCCTACCTTGCCGGCACTCACGCCCTCTATCACGGCGGACCTTGCTCGTGGGCGCTCAGCCCGAAGATCTTTGACTCGAAGCAGATCGAGATTCTTCGTGACGCAGCGGAGACCATGGGCCGCATCATGGACAAGGTGACCGACCGCTACCTGCATGACTCCGAGTTCAGGGCCCTGTTCCGGCTCTCCGACGACCTCGAGCGCATGACGCTCGTACCGACGGGATACACGCAGCTCATCCCCGTCGCCCGCGTCGACGTCTTCTTCGACGAGGAGACCGGCGATTACCAGTTCTGTGAGCTCAACACCGACGGCTCCGCCGGCATGACCACGACGGTCGAGGTCACGAGGGCGGTCCAGGCCTCGAAGACCTACCACCGCTTCGCGGAGCGCCACCCCGGCATCGAGACGTATGACGTCGTCGACTCCGTCGTCAGCGCCGTCGTCGAGACCTATCGCTCGTGGGCCAACGCCGACTCCGGTGCCCACCATCCCGAGCATCCCGCCTGCGCCATCGTCGACTACACCGAGAGCGCGAGCACCGACGAGGTCGCCGACATCATCGAGCACATGGCCGAGAAGGGCGTCTACGCCCGCTTCGCCGACATCCGCGACCTGCGCGTCGAGCGTCACGGCGACACGTCGAGCCTCGTCGATGACGAGGGCCCCATCGACTGCGTGTATCGTCGCGCCGTCACGAGCGAGATCGCCGAGAAGCCCTGCCCCGGTGCCGCCGCCCTGGAGGAGGCCGCTCGTCGCGGTCTCGCCTGCCTCGTCGGGGGCTATCGCACCTGGCCCTGCGCCACCAAGACGGTCTTCGCGATCCTACGCTCCGACGCCGTGCGCGACGTCCTCGACCCCTCCGAGGTCTCCTTCGTCGAGAAGCACGTCCCCGCGACCTTCCTCCTCGACGCCGAGAGCGACCTCGCGCCGTACGCCCAGAAGGACCGCTGGATCGTGAAGCCGGCGGGCTCCTACAACTCCGTAGGCGTCAAGGCCGGCCTCGACTGCGCCACTGACGACGAATGGCAGGAGGCGCTCGCCTCCTGCGCTAAGTCGGGCGGCATCGTGCAGGAGTACGCGCGCCAGTACGCCACCCCCGTCATCGAGGGCGGTGCCGTCCCCGAGGGCGCCGACCCCGTGGACTTCCGCATGGCGCACAACATGGAGGGGCTCTACCTCTTCCGTGGCGCGTTCGCCGGCGTGTTCACGCGCTGTGGCTACCAGAACGTCATCGGCGAGTGGACGCACCGCATCAACATGGGCTGCCTCGTCGTGAGGTAAGCCCGTCGCGGCGCTCCCGCGTGAGAGTCCGAGACCTTCTTTGCTGTCTCCTGTCCACGCTAGAATGGCACCAGACACCAGAAGGATGAGAAGGGACCAGGCTCACATGCACACACCAACCAATCCACTCGCGCCCACGCTCACGGGCGAGCTGAGCGAGACGGCGGAGCGAGCCGTCCGCCATCAGCGCTCGACGGGCGAGCTCTCTCCCTACGCCACCCCCGACCTCGTCGCCGTGAGGCGCGAGGCGGGCTTCGACGGAGGCACGGCCCTGCGGCCGTCCTTCGTGCGCGACTCCGAGAAGATCATGCACATGCCTGCCTACAACAGGCTCGACGGCAAGACCCAGGTCTTCTCGTTCCGTGCCAACGACGACCTCACCCGCCGCGGGCTGCACGTCCAGCTCGTGGCGCGGGTCGCCCGCGACATCGGTCGCGCCCTCGGTCTCAACCTCGACCTCATCNNGGCCATCTCCCTCGGGCACGACATCGGCCACACGCCCTTCGGTCACGCGGGGGAGCGCTTCCTCAACGACGTCTATCACGACCGCACGGGCAGGTGGTTCTTCCACAACGTCCAGAGCGTCCGCGTCCTCGACGTCCTCGGAGGCCGCAACCTCTCGCTCCAGACGCTCGACGGCGTCATCTGCCACAACGGCGAGTTCGAGCAGCAGGTCTTCGAGACGAGCGACCTCACGTCCTTCGACGGGTTCGACCGCATCGTCGAGTCCTGCTGGGAGGGCGGCGGCGCGGCCATCAAGCGCCTGCGGCCCATGACGCTCGAGGGCTGCGTCGTGCGCGTCTCCGACATCATCGCCTACGTCGGGAAGGACCGCCAGGACGCCCTGCGCGCCGGCATCTGTGACGAGTCATCGTTCGACGACGGCCTCGGCGGCGCCTACAATGCCTGGGCGCTCGCGGCCTTCTCGGCCGATGTCATCGAGGGCAGCCTCGGCAAGGACCGCATCGAGATGAGCGAGGAGGGCTTCGCGGAGCTCTCCCGCGCCAAGCGCGAGAACTACGAGAGGATCTACGGTGCCGCCGAGGTCAACGGGGACTTCCCGTCCGGCGTGCGCGAGCTCTTCGGCCTGCTCTACGACCACGAGCTCGAGGCGCTGGCCGCCGGTGACGAGCATTCGGCGATCTTCTGCCATCACGTGCAGCCCGTCTCCCGCCACCTCGAGCCCTACGGCCGCAGCTACGACTGGGAGGCCGACCCCGATCGGACGGTCGTCGACTTTATCTCGTCCATGACCGACGACTACTTCGTGTCGACCTGCGAGGCACTCTTCCCCGAGGCCAGGAGCCTCTTCCCGCAGCGGGGCTACTTCGAGGGCACGCGGGCGTAGCCGCCCGGCGCCAAGGCGTACAATCGTTCGCATGGACAACCTCTTCTCGGACATAGAGCGCTACAAGCGAAACGTCAACGCCCCGCTTGCCGTGCGCATGCGCCCACAGACCCTCGAGGGCTACGTGGGGCAGGCGCAGGCGGTGGGCGAGGGCTCGTGGCTGCGCAGGGCGATCGAGCATGACACGCTCTCGTCGGTCATCCTGTACGGTCCGGCCGGCACGGGCAAGACGACGCTCGCGCGCATCATCGCCAACACGACGCACGCCGAGTTCGTCGAGGTCTCGGCCATCACCGGCACGGTCAAGGACCTCCGCCGGGAGATCGAGGCCGCCGAGAGCCGCCTGCTCTCGACGGGCCGTCGCACGATTCTCTTCGTCGACGAGATTCACCGCTTCAACCGCTCGCAGCAGGACGCCCTGCTCCACGCCGTCGAGGACCGCACCGTCATCCTCGTCGGCGCCACGACCGAGAACCCGTACTTCGAGGTCAACTCCGCCCTCATCTCGCGGTCGCGGGTCGTCGAGCTCCAACCCCTCGACGACGGATCCGTGCGAACGCTGGTCCGCCGCGCCCTCGACGACCCCCACGGTCTCGCGGGGGCCTTCTCGCTCTCCGACGAGGCGCTCGACACCATCGTCTCGCTTGCCGGCGGGGACGGCCGCGCCGCGCTCACGTCGCTCGAGCTCGCGAGCCAGATGGCCGACCCCAGCGACGCTACCTCCGAGCACCCCGTGACCATCACCGTCGACCATGTGCTCGAGGCGAACCCCCGGAGGGGCCTGCCCTACGACAAGTCCGGCGACATGCACTACGACGTCATCTCCGCCTTCATCAAGTCGATGCGCGGCAGCGACCCCGACGCCACCCTCTACTGGCTCGCCCGGATGATCGACGCGGGGGAGGACCCCAAGTTCATCGCCAGGCGCATCATGGTCCATGCCTCCGAGGACGTGGGCAACGCCGATCCCCAGGCGCTCCTCGTCGCCGAGGCTGCCTTCAGGAGCGCCGAGGTGATCGGCTACCCCGAGTGCCGCATCAACCTCGCCCAGGCGGCGCTCTACGTGTGCCTCGCCCCCAAGTCGAACGCCGCCGAAGCGGGCATCGACGCCGCCCTCGCGGAGGTGCGCTCGGGTCCGCGTCGCGAGGTGCCGAGCTACCTGCGCGACCGCCACCGTCCCGGCTCGGACTCTTACGGCTCCTACCTCTACCCCCACGACTACGCCGCTGGCTGGGTCGACCAGCGCTACCTTCCGGAGGGACTCGTGCGCGGGACCTTCTATCACGTGAGCCCGAGGGGCTGGGAGGCATGGCGCGAGGAGTCCATCGGACGCGAACGTGGCTCCTCGTGTGACAATACGGGCAAGGCCAGCCCACCGAACGGGTAGAATGGACTCGTCTCCGGCGCACGAGATCCATCGGCGTCGCGTGAGTTCTGTCACTGTCAGCCGGGTCCCCAAGGGAGGGGCGCAAGATGGACATTATGAGTCTGGGCGTCAAGGACATCGCCCTGATCGTGTTGCTTCTGGTCGCGATATGGGCCGTCATCGAGCTGGCACTCACCGTGCGCTCCGCTCGCAAGTCCATCGACGAGGTCGTGACCTCGGCAAACGAGACCATCGCCCAGGTTCAGCCCGTGATTGCCAAGGTCGACGGCATGGCCGACGAGCTCGATCCCGCCGTCAAGCAGATTCCCGGCATGCTCGAGAAGACGACGGGGACCATCGACTCCGCCACGGCGACGCTCGACAACCTCAACTCGATTCTCGGGGACGTGGGCACCGTCACCAGCACGGCCTCCAACGTCACCGCCACGGTGAGCAGCGCCGCCACCTCCGCCGTCTCCGGCGTGGTGGGCGCCATCTCGAGGGTGGCCGGCCACGGCACGTCGCAGGACCAGCAGCACCAGCTCGAGGGGTCAGAGGAGACGCCCAAGGTCGCAGAGGCCTCCGAGGCGACCGAGGCAGAGCCGAAGCCCTCAAAGTACTTCGTCTACGAGTCCGTCAAGGCTGCCACCGCCGAGAAGGACGAGAAGACCGGAGAGGGCGAGTAGGGGATGACGATGCCAGAGAGAAACGTCACCCTGTGCGTGCCCGCCGAGGCGCCCTTCGCACGCTCCGTCCGCATGATGGCGGCCAACCTCGCCGTCTGCTTCGACATGAGCGTCGATGACGTCGAGGATGTTCGCATGGCTGCCGAGGAGGGCTTCGTCTACTCCTGTGCCACGCGCCCTGACATGTGCCGCATCGTCTTCGGTCATGACGGCGACGCCATGACCATGGACTTCTCGCTCGGGGACTCGTTTCCGGGCGAGGACGAGCTCGGGGGAGACGCCCAGTCGCTCGACCTCGCCGAGCTGCTCCTCTCAGCCGTGTGCGACGATTACGGCGTCTCGGAGGATGGCACCGCCCTGCATCTCGTCAAGAGGACGGGCGCATAGATGGCGACTCCCGAGACCGGCGGGGCGACCCGACGCATGCTCAGGCGCGCTCCCAAGGGGAAGGCCGTCTGGGACAAGGAGCGCACGCGCGAACTCTTCCGCGAGTACAAGGAGACGGGCGATCCCGAGGTGAGGGACCAGCTCATCATGAGCCATCTCAACCTCGTGCGCTTCCTCGCATCCAAGTTCAAGAACAGGGGAGAGCCGCTCGACGACCTCATCCAGGTGGGCACGATCGGCCTCATCAAGGCGATCGACCGCTTCGATCCCAGCCGAGGGCTCGAGTTCACCACCTATGCCACGCCCACGATCATGGGCGAGATCAAGCGCCACTTCCGTGACAAGGGCTGGTCGGTGCGCGTGCCGCGTCGCCTTCAGGAGCTCTCCGCCAAGGTGAACCAGACGACCGACGAGCTCACCAACGAGCTCTCGCGCAGCCCCTCGGTCGACGAGATCGCGACGAAGCTCGGCGTGAGCGTCGACGAGGTCCTCGAGGCCATGGAGTCCTCGAGCGCCTACAGCTCGGTGCCGCTCGAGGGGGGCTCGTCGACCGATGACGACGAGGCGCCCTCGGTTCTCGACCACTACGTCACCGAGGACGCCGACCTCGCGGGTTCCGACGACCGCATCGCCCTCGAGGAGGCCATCCACGACTTCTCCCCGCGCGAGCAGGAGGTCATTCGCATGCGTTTCGTCGACGGTCTCACCCAGGTGGAGATCGCCGACAAGCTCGGGATCTCCCAGGTTCAGGTCTCGAGGCTGCTGCGGCGCACGCTCAAGCGCGTGCAGGAGAAGATCGACCCTGACGGCGAGATGCACTAGCGGCCGGGGGAGGGCGCATGCGGGACGACCCAGGGACATCCGAGAGCGATGACGGCAGCGCCAAATGGCGCCGTCGCGCCGTCGTGGCGTGGGCCATCATCGGCATCATCGGTGTCTTCCTTCTCGCCGTCCGGGGTCTCATGCTCGTCGGCCCGGCCGTGGAGCTCCTGCTCGTCGGCGGCATCGTCGGCTATATCTGCAGCCCCATCACCAACAGGCTCGAGGACCGCGGCATGAGCCGCGCCCTCGCCGCCTTTATTGCCCTCTTCGTGGTCATCCTCGTGCTCACCGTGACCCTCGTGGTGTTCGGGAGCCCCTTCGTCGAGCAGACCATCACCGTGCTTCGCAACGTGCCGACCTACGTCGCTCAGTTCCGTGGCTACCTGACGAGCTTCTGGGCCAGCTACGGCTCCACCGACAACGCTGATCTTCAGACCAGCGTCAACTCGGTCGTGAGCTCGCTCTCCTCGGTGGGAACTGACCTCGCCTCCACCACCGCGCGTCAGCTGAGCACCAACATCATGGAGAACCTCCTTGGCACGGTGAGCGATCTCATCAACTTCTTCCTCGGCCTCGTGCTCGCCTACTGGCTCGCCAAGGACTACCCGATCATCGTGCGCGAGCTCTGCACCATCGCCGGTCCGCGCCACTCCGACCAGATGACGCTCATGTTCGCCGTCATGAGCCGCTCCATGGGCGGCTATATGCGCGGCCAGCTCATCACGTCCATCGCCAACGCGGTCATGGCGTTCGTCGGCTGCGCGCTCATCGGGCACCCGTACGCGGGTCTCGTGGGGACCACGACGTTCATCATGCACTTCATTCCCGTCATCGGTCCCTTCTTCTCTGCGCTCCTGGCGACGGTGCTCGCGCTCGCCGTGAACCCCTCCATGGCGCTGTGGGCGCTCGTGATCATGATCGTCTCCACCAATGTGGCCGACAACCTCCTGTCGCCCCTCGTCATGCAGTCGGCCGTCAAGGTCCATCCCGCGCTCACCCTCGTGGGGATCGTCTTCGGGAGTTCCCTCGGCGGCATCCCCGGCATGGTGCTCGCCATTCCGCTCACCGCCGCGGTGCGTGGCGTCTTCGTCTACTTCTTCGAGGAGCACACTGCCCGCCAGCTCGTCTCCTATGACGGTGCCTTCTTCCGGAGCACCCCCTTTCACGATGCGAACGGCAACATCCAGCCAACCTATGACGCCCTCGACGACGACAAGTTCTTCGAGAGCACTCGCCTGGTGTCGGGCGAGCATGCCACGCGGGTCAAGCGAGACGCGCGTCCGGCGGGCATGCGCAGCACCATGGCCGAGCGCATGGGTGCAAGGGCGGAGGCCTTCGCCACGCACCGCGCGAGCGAGAGGGCCCATGCGCAGGAGTTGCGGAACAATGCAGGGCCTGGCGCGTCCCCGACGCAGCCGGACGACGGTGCGCTAGACTCTCAACGGAACAAACCGTCCCGCTAGCAGCGCACGGAACCATATACCAGCCCCACGCACATCGACGTATGAGGAGAACCATGACCACGCTCGACTATAAGACCATGACCACTGCAGAGATTCGCGAGGACTTCCTCCGCTTCTTCGAGTCGAAGGGCTGCCGTCTCTATCCCTCCTCGTCGCTCGTTCCCGACGACCCGTCGCTCCTTCTCGCCAACGCCGGCATGAACCAGTTCAAGGAGTACTACCAGGGCACGAAGACCATGAGGGAGATCGGCGCGACCTCCTGCCAGAAGTGCCTGCGCACCAACGACATCGACAACATCGGTGACGCCCGCCACCTCTCGTTCTTCGAGATGCTCGGCAACTTCTCCTTCGGCGGCTACAGCAAGGCCGACGCCATCACCTGGGCCTACGAGTTCATCACCTCCCCGGACCACCTCGGCCTCCCCTCGGACCGTCTCTACATGACGGTCTTCGAGGACGATGACGAGGCCATCGACCTCTGGCACGCCCAGGGCGTGGCCTTCGACCACATCTCGCGCCTCGGCGCCGAGGACAACTTCTGGGCGGCCGGCCCCACCGGCCCCTGCGGCCCCTGCTCCGAGGTCTACTTCGACCAGGGCCCCGCGTTCGAGGGCGAGAAGCCCGGCGACGACGGTGACCGCTACCTCGAGTTCTGGAACCTCGTCTTCACGCAGTACGACCGCCAGGAGGACGGCTCGATGCCCGACCTCCCGCATCGCAACATCGACACCGGCATGGGCCTCGAGCGCATCGCCGCGATCATGCAGCACGAGGGGTCCAACTACGAGGGCGACGTCCTGCGCACCCTCATCGGGGTGGGGGAGCGCCTCGCCGGCGTGACCTACCACGAGAACCGCACGACCGACAAGAGCCTGCGCATCGTCGCCGACCACTCCCGCGCCGTGGCCTTCATGATCGGCGACGGCATCCTCCCCTCGAACGAGGGACGCGGCTACGTCCTGCGCCGCCTGCTCCGCCGCGCGATCTACCATGGCCGTCTCATGGGGATTCGCGGCGCCTTCCTCACCACCTACTCCCACGAGGTCGCACGCATCCTCGGTGACGTGTATCCCGAGCTCGTGGAGCAGCAGCCCCTCATCGACGGCATCATCTCGGCCGAGGAGGAGCGCTTCGGCGCCACGCTCGACGCGGGCGAGGCGAACCTCTCCGCGGAGCTCGAGCGGCTCGGGGAGGGGGAGGCGCTCTCCGGCGAGGTGGCCTTCAAGCTCCACGACACCTATGGCTTCCCCATCGACCTCACCCGCGAGATCGCGGGCGGTGCCGGCCACGACGTCGACATGGACGCCTTCGACCGCGAGATGGAGGCCCAGAAGAACCGCGGCCGCGCCCAGGCCAACCGCGACGCATGGGGTACCCACAACAACGTCTGGGTGGCGCTCTCCGACGAGCTGTCCGCCACCGACTTCGAGGGCTACGACTCCGACGACCTCGTCGGCTGCAAGGTCGTCGCCATCGTGAGGGACGGCGAGCCGGTCGGTCGTGCGGAGAAGGGCGAGGAGGTCTCGGTCGTGCTCGACCGCACGTCCTTCTACGGCGAGATGGGAGGTCAGGTGGGCGACACGGGCCGTCTCGTCGGTTCCGCCACGGACGTCCGCGTGAACGGCGCCAAGCACCACGAGGGCGGGCTCGTCTCCCATGACGGCACC
>DCZG01000002.1 GCA_002331575.1 Atopobium sp. UBA2090
AGGCCGAGCACATCGCTCCGCGACGGCTGCCCGTCGCGCTCACCGTGGCGTCGGTGGACCGCCTCGCGCGGTCGCGCGGACATCTCACCTTCTCCGACCTGCTCGACGGCCACACCGAGCCCGAGCTCGTCGTCGCGAACTTCCTCGCCATCCTCGAGCTCTTCAAGCGCGGCATGGTGACGGTCAATCAGGCGGAGACCTTCGGCGAGATCGAGATAGACCACGTTGAGGGCGCGGATCCCTATACGATCGGGGACTCGGTTCTCTCTGAGATTGACGAGGACGCGATTGCCGCCGACCTCGGGGGTCTGGGAATCGATGACTACGGCGAGGCGCTCGTCGCCGCCGTGAACGCTGAACAGGAGGACTGATGGAAGAGCTCGAACATCTCGACACGGACTCGCTCAAGGGCATGCTCGAGGCGATGCTTCTCGTCTCGGACGACTCGGTCCCCGCGACGGACTTCGCGAAGGTGCTCGGGGTGGCCCCTGGCGAGGTCGCCTCGGCACTCGCCGAGCTCTCAGCCGAGTACGCTGACGCCAACCGAGGCTTCCAACTCCGCGAGGTCGCAGGCGGCTGGCGGCTCTTCACGCACCCGGCCTACCATGACCAGGTGGCGAGCTACGTGGTCTCGTGGGACACCCGCAAGCTCTCGCAGGCGGCGCTCGAGACGCTTGCCGTCATCGCCTATCACCAGCCGGTCACGCGCGAGGGCGTTCGCGCCATCCGCGGCGTCAACTCGGAGGGGGTCATCAACTCGCTCATGGAGAAGGGCCTCGTCCGCGAGATGGGACACGAGGCCGACCGCGGGCAGGCCATTCTCTACGGCACGACCCGTCGCTTCCTCGAGCGCTTCGGGCTCAGGTCACTTCGTGACCTGCCTCCTCTGGAGGACTTCGCCCCCGACGAGGAGTCGAAGCAGTTCATACGCGAGAGGCTCTCGGGACGGACGATCTCGAGCACGCTCGAGGAGACGGCGGCGGACATGGACGACGAACGCGAGCTTCTCGAGGACGACTACGACGACGCCGAGCTTGATGAGACGGCGGGAGGCTCCGTGGATGAGTGAGGACGAGATCCTCTATCCCATGCGCCTTCAGCGCTTCCTCGCCAGGGCAGGCGTCTCGAGCAGGCGCGGTTCCGAGCGCCTCATGACCGCTGGGCGCGTTCGCGTCAACGGTGAGGTCGTGACCGAGCTCGGCAGCAAGATCGACCCGAACGTGGACGTGGTGACCGTCGACGGCACCGTGTGCTCGATAGCGGACGGCTGCGTCTACCTCATGCTCTACAAGCCGGCGGGCTACCTCACGACCATGAGCGACCCCATGGGAAGGCCCTGCGTCGCCGAGCTCGTCCCCACCGACCGCTATCCCGGGCTCTTTCCCGTGGGACGACTCGACTGTGACACGACGGGCCTCCTCCTCTTTACCACAAACGGCGACGTCGGCCAGGAGCTTCTCCACCCGTCCCACCATGTGGACAAGCACTACGCGGCTCTCGTGTCGGGCACGCCGAGCGCGCACGACCTCGACCGTCTGCGTCGTGGCGTCCAGCTTGAGGAAGGCATGGCGGCGCCCGCCAAGGTCGAGCTCCTCCATGAGGGAGATGCCCTCTTCTCCATCGTCGCTCCGCGCGGCGCTGGCCGCACGGGAGGCGGCGAGCCCAACGCCGTCGTCGGCATCACGATTCACGAGGGCAGGAAGCACCAGGTCAAGAAGATGATGCAGGCCGTGCGCCACAAGGTGCTTCGCCTTCACAGGGATGCCTTCGGACCGCTCGTGCTCTCGGGTCTTGCGGAGGGCGAGTGGCGCCCGCTCGATCGACGCGAGAGGGAGCTTCTCGAGGCGGCCAGTCAGACGAGGGAGGCCGTCGAGTAGTGGACTTCACGATTCGTCAGAGGATTCTCCTCATGAGGCATCCCGAGACGCCCGCAAACACGGAGCGTTTCTTCTCGGGCAGGAGGGACGTCCCCCTCACGGAGCGAGGAGAGCGGCAGCGCGACCGCGGGGTCGAGGCGCTCGTGGCCTTTCGCCCCGACCGCATCTGGTGCTCTCCGCTCTCGCGCTGCCACGACCTCGCATTCGAGGCCGCCTCGAGGCTCTGCGTTCCCTGCGAGGAGCGAGACGAGCTCATCGAGTTCGACTTCGGCGCGCTCGAGGGCACGAGGTTCGTGGACGCCGCGTCGGCGGGACATCCCTTCCCGTGGCCGCTTGACGGCGAGGGACGCTCGATGCCGGCTCCTGGTGCCGAGTCGTTCGAGGACGTCGCCGCCCGCGTCGACCGTCTCCAGAAGGAGATGCTCGGACTCGACGGAAGGACGGCGTGCGTGAGCCACGGCGGGCTTCTCCGCATGTTCTTCGCTCGCGCCTACGGGATTCCCTTCGACCGGTTCTGGGGCGTCCACCTGCTCAACGTCCACTCGCTCTACTTCACGTGCACGGGAAGCGAGCTCCAGCTGGGCGGCTTCAACCTCTCGCCCGAGGAAGTCGTCGAGCGCTGCACCACGCCGAATGCCTACGACATGCGCAACATCTGGGGCGCATCTGGAAGGGACTAGCATGATCGTCGCAATAGACGGGCCCGCGGGCTCAGGCAAGTCGACCGTCGCCCACGCGATCGCCGAGAAGTGCCACCTCACCTACCTCGACACGGGCGCCATGTACCGATCCGTGGCGGCCGAGTGCCTCCGCAGGGGCATCGACCCCGAGGACGCGGCGGGTGCTGCCGAGGTGGCGCGCACCTGCACGATCTCGTTCGGGAACGACGGGTCGCGCCAGACCGTCTCCGTTGACGGGCGCGACGTCACCGACGTCATTCGGACGCCCGAGGTGGACCGCGCCGTCTCGCCCGTCTCGGCCGTTCCCGAGGTGCGCGAGGCCATGGTCGCCCTCCAGCGGAAGGTCGGCGAGGCGGGGAGCGTGGTGGCAGAGGGTCGTGACATCGGCACCGTCGTCTTTCCGGCCGCCGAAGTGAAGGTCTTCCTCACCGCTGATCCCGCCGCTCGCGCCCATCGCCGCGCTGTTCAGCGCGAGGGCGGAGACGCCGCCAAGGGCATCTCGGCGAAGGTCGACCCCAACGAGGAGCAGACCATCCTCGAGGACCTCAAGCTTCGCGACGAGCGCGACTCGAATCGTGCCGCCTCGCCGCTCAAGCCAGCCGAGGATGCCGTGCACATCGACTCGTCGACGCTCTCGGTCGACGAGGTCGTGGCGAAGATCGTCTCGCTCGACCCCAAGCTCGCCGCGATGGCCGAGCCTCCTGCCGCGACGCCTGAGAAGCCCGTCGCGCCTGTCGAGAAGCCCGTGGCCTCGAAGCCCAAGGCGCAGTCGCCGGCCGAGCCCGCGAAGCGCCTGCATGCCTTCAGGGGGAATTCGTTCGACGACTACTACGACAGCGCCATGCGGGACCACCCGTTCCCCGCGCGCTTCCTCATGGGCTTCCTCGTGTGGTTCCTCTTCATCGTGACGAAGATCCTCTGGCCATGGAGGATCGAGGACGGAGAGAAGCTCAGGCCGGCTGCCGACGGTCGCGGCCGCATGCTGATCATGAACCACACCTCTATGCTCGACCCCGTGATCGTGGTGCCCTACCTCTGGATTCATGGCATCAGGATTCGCACCGTCTACAAGAGCGAGTTCGACAAGGCCAAGATCACCACCTGGCTCTTCTCGCGCGTCGGCGCCTTTCCCGTCTCTCGCGGCACCGCTGACATGAAGGCGGTCCGCCGTGCCCGCGCCTCGCTCATGCGCGGCGAGTGGGTCCTCATCTACCCCGAGGGCACTCGCGTGAAGAGTGACGACGAGCCCGTGACCGTCCACGGAGGCTTCGCGCTCATGGCGCATATGGCCAAGGCGAGCGTGCAGCCCCTGGCCATCGTCGGCGCTCGCGACATCACGCCGCGCGGCAGCCACCTCCACAGGCTCGGACGCGTGTATCTCAGGGCGGGCGACCCCATCGAGTTCTCCGACCTCGACGCCAAGGGCAAGAAGGCGCAGGTGGCGGCCATGGGGAACGTAGCCATGGGCCGCGTTTACGAGCTCCGCGACGGCCTGCGCGGCGAGCATCCGGGGAAGATGTAGCATGGGCGTCCGTCGGATTCTCGTCGCCGAGGAGGCTGGCGCCTGCTACGGCGTCGAGCGGGCGCTCGCACTCGCCGAGAAGGCCTCGTCGGAGGCGACGGGACCCGTGCACACGCTCGGTCCCCTCATTCATAACCCGCGTGTGGTCGCTGACCTCGAGGCTGCCGGTGTCACCGTGGTTCGGACGCCGTCTGAGGCGGCAGGGGCCACGCTCATCCTCAGGACCCATGGCGTCACCCCGGAAGTCGAGCGTGAGGCGCGCGAGAAGTGCGCGAAGGTCATCGACGCCACCTGCCCCTTCGTGAAGAAGGTCCACGTTGCCGTCGAGCGGCTCTCCCGAGAGGGATACCAGGTC
>DCZG01000144.1 GCA_002331575.1 Atopobium sp. UBA2090
CCTTTGGCAGGCTGAAAGGAGCTGTCAGTCGTGCTCGGCGAGCCAGGCCTCGAGAAGGGCGACGTAGCCCTCGGTGTCATCGGCGAAGCACATGTGGCGGCAGCCGGTCATGAGCTCCCAGCGCGCGTTGGGGATGCGGTCGGCCATGCTCTTCGCGATGCGCGGCGTGCAGAGGTCGTCGGTCCCGCTTACGATGAGCGTGGGCTGCACGATCTCGTGAATGCGGTCGAGGTAGTCCCAGGTGGAGAAGATGCCGGTGGGGGAGAACTCGTTGTCGCCCTGGGTGGCGAGGTAGGACTCGCGCCCCGCCCGCTTGGGCCTCCGCAGGCACTCGGGGTCGTCGGGGCTCGCGGGGCCCGAGCAGAAGAGCGTCATGTAGTGGTCCTGTGCGCGGCGGAAGGCGGGGCTGTCGTAGCGGCCGGTCCGCTCGCCCTCGGCGATGGCCGCGCGCTCGTCGGCCGACAGGTAGCGCATCTGGCGGTGCTGCTCCTCTCCCCAGAGCCAGCACGCGGGAAGCGAGCTCGAGAGCACGACGGAGCGGACGCCCGCAGGGCGGTAGTTCACGAGGTACTCGATCGCGAGCATGCCACCCCACGACTGGCCGAGAAGGTGGCAGGTCGTGAGCCCGAGCTCTTCTCGCAGGGCGATGAGCTCGCCGTCCCAGGTGGCGTAGGTCCAGAGCTCGGGGTGGTCCGCCATGGCGTCGTCCCACGACTTGCCGCAGCCCAGCTGGTCGTACATCACGACGGCGCGGCCCGTCTCGGCCACGCGGTCGAGAAGCTCGAAGTAGTTGTGCGTGGAGCCGGGACCGCCGTGGAGGAGGACGAGCGGCGGCTTGGGCGCGTCGAGGCTTCCCACGATGCGGTAGTAGGTGCGGAAGCCCAGGTAGGGCAGGTATCCCTCGGTGACGTCCATGTCGCTCCCTCCGACGATGCCTCCACCGTACTCCAGTCATTCCAAAAACGTCGTTGACACACCCTCTGGCTTGGCGTATAAACCTAGTTATGCACTAGGAATTAACGACGCAACGACGCGACGGCACGAGGGGAGACGGACATGACCATGCGCACAGCAACCTGTTGTAGCGACTCCATGCAGGGCAGTTCGTCTCGCCACGTCGCAGGGTAGTCGCCATTCCCGTGCCACATCGCGACCCGGACGAGCGGGTCGCCGCAGACGCCTCTCCGGAGGGACCCGCACCCTGGGTCCCTTTTTTGTCACGTGAAGACCACCGGAGGAGAAGAGCATGACCAGTCAGCACCAGTCCATAGCCACGAGGCTCATCCACGCGGGCGGCACCACCGATCCCGTCACCGGGTCGGTGAACCTGCCCATCTACCAGACGTCGACCTTCCGGCAGCACGGGGTGGGCGGCAGCCCCGAGTGGGAGTACTCGCGCACGGGCAACCCCACGCGCGCCGCCCTCGAGCGACTCATCGCCGNNCGCTTCGGGGATGGCAGCCATCACCGCGGTGCTCTCGCTCTTCTCGGCGGGCGACGAGATCGTGCTCTCCCGCAACGTGTACGGCGGGACGTACCGCGTGCTCGACCAGGTCTTCTCCAACTTCGGCATCACGTACCGCGTCGTCGAGGGCGAGCGTCCGCACGACTTCGAGGCTGCCGTCACCGAGAGGACCAAGGCGTTCCTCCTCGAGAGCCCCGCGAACCCGCTGCTCGAGGTCACCGACCTCGTCGCCGCGACGGCCGTGGCCCACGAGCACGGCGCCATCGCCATCGTGGACAACACGTTCATGACGCCCTATCTGCAGCGGCCGCTCGAGCTTGGTGCCGACGTGGTGGTCCACTCCGCCACCAAGTACCTCGGCGGCCACTCGGACCTCGTCGCCGGCCTCGTGGTCGTGCGCGACGACGAGCTCGCCCGTCGCATCGCCTTCATCCAGAACTCCACGGGCGGCGTGCTCGGGCCGTTCGACTCGTTCCTGCTCGTGCGCGGCATCAAGACGCTCGGCGTGCGCATGGACCGCCACGTGGCAAACGCCCAGCGCATCGCCGAGGCGCTGGCGAGAAGCCCCGAGGTCGCCAGCATCCACTTTCCCGGCCTTCCCACGGACGCGGGCTACGAGATCAACCGCCGCCAGGCTGCCGGACCCGGCGCGATGATCAGCTTCGAGCTCGCCGAGGGGCACGACGTCCGTTGCTTCTTCTCGTCACTCGAGCTCGTCGCGTTCGCCGAGAGCCTCGGCGGGGTCGAGTCGCTCGCCTGCCACCCGGCGACCATGACGCACGCCGCGATTCCGCGCGAGGTGCGCGAGAGGATCGGCATCACCGACGGGCTCATCCGCCTCTCGGTTGGCATCGAGGACGCGGACGACATTCTCGCCGACGTCGAGCAGGCCATCAGGGCGAGTCGCTTCTAGCGGCCGCCGCAATCGACATCACAGCAGAGAAGGGACTGTCACCATGGCTCGGTACTATGACTCTATGAGGGAGCTCGTCGGCAACACCCCGCTCGTCCGTCTCCACAACGTTGGCGCGCCCGAGGGCGTGCGACTCTTTGCCAAGCTCGAGCTCTGGAACCCCGCCGGCTCGGTCAAGGACCGAACGGGCGTCTTCATGGTCGAGCAGGCGGAGAAGGACGGGCTTCTCGCCCCCGGCTCCACGATCGTGGAGGGGACGGCGGGCAACATGGGGCTCGGCATCGCGTTCGCGGCCATCGGCAAGGGCTACCACGTGGTCTTCGTCGTCCCCGAGAAGTTCTCGCAGGAGAAGCAGACCCTCATGCGCGCCCTGGGGGCGAAGATCGTCAACACGTCGCGCGCCGACGGCATGCTCGGCGCGGCGGCGAAGGCCGAGCAGCTCCTCGCCGAGATTCCCAACTCCATCGCCCTCAGGCAGTTCAAGAACCAGGCCAACCCCGAGGCGCACTACCGCACGACCGGCCCGGAGATCTGGGACGACCTCGACGGCGACATCGACTACTTCGTCGCAGGCGCGGGCTCGGGCGGCACCTACACCGGCGTCGCGCGCTACCTCAAGTCGAGAAGACCCGGCATCCGCGGCATCCTCGCCGACCCGGTGGGCTCGACCATGGGCGGCGGCGAGCACGGAGACTACGACATCGAGGGCATCGGCAACGACTTCGTGGCCGACACGATGGACATGGGACTCGTCGACGACGTCATCAAGGTGAACGACGGCCAGGCCTACGAGGGGTCGCGCCTTCTCGCCCGCGCCGAGGGCATCATCGCCGGATCGAGCTCCGGAGCCGCGCTCGCCGCCTCGCTCGAGCTCGCCGACCGCGTTCGGACCGGCACGATCGTGACCGTCTTCCCCGACCGCGGCGACCGCTACTTCTCCAAGAACCTCTACGCCTAGCGCGCACGCGGCTGACGGGCCGATGCGGAGCGTTTCTCGACCCGTCAGTTGCGTGCTGGTATCGTGTCGGGCCGTCGTCTGTGCTATCCTACCCGGTTAGGCGATGACGGAGAGGTTCGCACCTCGCGTCGGCGTCGGACAGAGAGGGAGCCCACCGGTTGAGAGGCGCCCACGACACCAGAGGCACGGAGTTCACTCCACCAGCCGCAACCTGAACGTGCGACCTTCTCGGCCGGGCAAGTAGGGAAGCCGTCCGCCCCACGGAACGGGGCTAACGAGTGGGCGCTCGCGAGAGAAAACGCGCAGCGTCAATCAAGGTGGTACCGCGGAGACATCCGTCCTTGGGCAACAGTGCTCAGGGGCGGTTTTTTGTTTGGGAAGGGGAATGCGCAATGGCGATGTCCGACGACCTCAAGGCGATCGAGGCGCAGGTGCAGGAGGGTCTCAGGAGCGTGGAGAGCCCCGAGGCGCTCGAGGCGCTCCGCGTGAACGTGCTCGGCCGCAAGGGTTCCCTCACGGCGATCATGCACATGATGGGCAAGGTCTCGCCCGAGGAGCGTCCCGCCATGGGACAGCTCGCGAACACGGTTCGCACCCATGTCGACGAGGCCATCAAGCAGCGCAAGACCGAGCTCGAGCAGGCCGCCCTCGCCATGCGCATGGCCGCCGACGAGGTCGACGTCACGCTGCCGGGCCGTCAGCTCACTCCTGGCACGCAGCACCTCATCTCGCAGATCCGCGAGGAGATCGAGGACATCTTCGTGGGCCTGGGCTACACCGTCGAGGACGGTCCCTACGTCGAGACGACCTACTTCAACTTCACCGCGCTCAACGCGCCTGAGGACCACCCCAGCCGCTCCGCCAAGGACACCTTCTACGTGGTGGACAACGCTCCCGAGGGCAAGGAGGCGCACGTGCTCGGCGAGTCGGACGTGCTTCTCCGCACGCAGACCTCGGGCGTCCAGGTCCACGTCATGGAGAAGAAGCAGCCGCCCATCTACATGATCTGCCCGGGTACCGTCTTCCGTCCCGACACGGCCGACGCCAACCACCTGCCGCAGTTCACGCAGGTCGAGGGTCTCGTCGTCGACGAGGGCATCACCTTCGGGGACCTCAAGGGCACGCTCGACTACTTCACGCGCGAGATATTCGGCAAGGATCGCGCCACGCGCTACCGTCCGCACTTCTTCCCCTTCACCGAGCCGAGCTGCGAGGTCGACGTCTCGTGCGGCGTGTGCGGGGGCAAGGGCTGCCGCTTCTGCAAGAACACCGGCTGGCTCGAGATCCTCGGCTGCGGCATGGTCGACCCCAACGTCTTCCGCTACTGCGGCATCGACCCCGAGAAGTACACGGGATTCGCCTTCGGCATCGGCGTCGAGCGCGTGGCGGCACTCCGCTACGACCTGCCCGACCTCCGCATGCTCATGACCGGCGACATGCGCTTCCTGAACCAGTTCTAGGACACGCACCCAACCACCACTTCCCGCGGCCCAGCCGCGTTCCCAGAAAGGCAGATGCACAATGCGCGTTTCGTATGAGTGGCTCAAGTCCATGGTCGACGTGCCCGAGAACCCCCAGGACCTCGTTGCGGAGTACGTCCGCACCGGCACCGAGGTCGAGGCCGTCGAGAAGGTCGGCGCGAACCTCGACCACGTGTACACGGCGCAGGTCGTGAGCAAGAAGCCCCATCCCGACTCCGACCACATGTGGCTGTGCCTCGTCGACGTGGGACAGCACAACGTCGACGAGAAGGGCAATCCCGTCCCGCTGCAGATCGTCTGCGGTGCCCAGAACTTCAACGAGGGCGACAAGATCGTGACCGCCATGATCGGCGCGGTCCTACCCGGCGACTTCAAGATCAAGAAGAGCAAGCTCCGCGGTCTCGAGTCCTGCGGCATGAACTGCTCGGAGCGCGAGCTCGGCCTGGGCTCCGACCACGACGGCATCATCGTCCTGCCGCCCGACGCCCCCGTGGGCATGCCCTTCACCGACTACCGTGGACTCTCCGACACCGTGATCGACTGCGAGATCACGCCCAACCGTCCCGACTGCCTCTCCATGACCGGCATGGCCGTCGAGACGGCCGCCTGCCTCGACGAGGACACGCACATCGAGCTCCCGTCCGTGAAGCAGGCCCAGGGTCCCGACGTCCACGACCTCGTCGACGTCACCATCGACGACCCCGAGCTCTGCGGGCGCTACACCGCCCGCGTGGTCAGGAACGTCAAGATCGGGCCAAGCCCCGAGTGGCTCGCCCGTCGCGTGATCGCCGCGGGCTCCCGCACGATCAACAACGTCGTAGACGTGACCAACTACGTGATGTACCTCACCGGTCAGCCGCTCCACGCCTTCGACCTCGGCAAGCTCATCGAGCGTGACGGGAAGCGCCACATCGTGGTCCGCGCAGCCGCCGACGGCGAGAAGCTCACGACCCTCGACGGTCAGGTGCGCACCCTCACCTCCGACATGGCCGTCATCACCGATGACGGCCACACGCCCATCGCGCTCGCAGGCGTCATGGGAGGTCTCGACTCCGAGATCGACGAGGGCACGACCGACGTCCTTCTCGAGAGCGCCGTCTTCAACCCCGGCCACATCTCCCGCACGAGCCGCAACCTCGACCTCATGAGCGAGGCGTCCATTCGCTACGAGCGCCAGGTCGACGGCGCGAACTGCGCATCCGTCGCCGAGGTCGCCGCCGCCCTCTTCGAGGAGTGCTGCGGCGCCGAGGTCTGTCCGGGGACCGTCGACGAGTATCCTGCTCCGGTGCCCGCGCCCGTCATCACCATGCGTGCCGACCGCGTTCGCGCGCTCGCCGGTGCGAGGATCCCCGACGAGTTCATGAGCAAGCGTCTCGCCCGTCTCGGCTGCACCGTCGAGCCTGCCGGCGACGGCACCTTCACGGTGACCGCCCCGACCAACCGCCCCGACCTCACTCGTGAGGTCGACCTCATCGAGGAGGTCGTTCGCCTCTGGGGCGAGGGTGACATCGAGCCGACCCTGCCCGCCGCCCGCAACCACGCCGGCGGCCTCACCGTCGAGCAGCAGCGCATCCGCAAGATCGGTGCCACGCTGCGCGCCTTCGGCCTCTCCGAGACGTCCACATACTGTTTCGCCGACGAGGGCGACCTCGCCAAGCTCGGCATGAGCGACGCCCATCGCGGACTCCCCGTCCAGATCATCAATCCCCTCGTGGCCGACCAGGCGCAGATGCGCCGCTCGATGCTGCCCAACCTGATTCGCTCCGTGGCCTACAACATCGACCACGGCGTGACCAACGTCGGCCTCTACGAGATCGGCCGCGTCTTCTACGGCGGCGAGGGAAAGAGCCAGCCCGAGGAGCCGACCTTCGTCTGCGGCGTCATGAGCGGCCACCGCGCCGACGACGCGTGGGACCAGAAGTACCCCGAGTACGACTTCTTTGACGCGAAGGGCGCTGTCGAGCAGCTCCTCTCGGCGCTGCGCATCGAGCGGGTTCGCTTCAAGGTGGCCGATCCCGAGCAGTACACCTGGCTGCAGCCCGGTCGTGCCGCCGAGGTCTACGCCAACAAGGGCGAGCTCGTCGGCTGGGTCGGCAACATCCACCCGCTCTCTCTCCGCAACTTCGACGTCGACGTGCCCGTCGTCGCCTTCGAGCTCTCCGTCGAGAAGCTCCTCGGTCTCGCCAAGCGCGAGCTGCCCTACGTCGAGGTGCCGACGCTTCCCGGCGTGAGCCACGACCTGGCCATCGTCGTCGACGAGTCCGTCACCTGCGAGACGCTCGAGCAGCGCATCAAGAGCGCGGGCGGCAAGCTCCTCGCCGGCGTGCGACTCTTCGACGTCTACCGCGACCCGATCCGCGTCGGGCTGGGCAAGAAGTCGATGGCCTTCTCGCTGGAGTATCGCGCCGCAGACCACACCCTCACCTCCGAGGAGGTCGAGCGGACGCACGCCAAGCTCGTCGAGAAGGTCCTCCGCGCGACCGGCGGAGAGATCAGAGGCTAGCGTGCCGAGCTGGAACATCCATACGGCTCATGTCGAGCGGCTCCTCCGCGAGGGCGGGGGAGCCGAGGCGCTCGGCGTCCGCAGCGCCAACGAGTTCCTCTTCGGGAACTTCGTGCCCGACATCTACGTGGGCTACATGGTGCACAGACCCACTCGCACGATTGACTACAAGGTCACCCACTTCGCCTCGGGTGACAAGATTCCGCTGCCCGACTACGACAGGTTCTGGCGCGACTACATCGAGGGCAGGGGAAGGGTGTCCGACGTCGTCGTCGGCGCCTGGTGCCACCTCGTGTGCGACCACGTGTACAACTCGCAGACGCGCAGGTACATCGCGAGCATCGGCGTGCTTGCCTCAGACGAGACGCGCGTCCGCAAACAGCACGACTTCGACCTCTTCGGCCGCACGCTGGACATCTCCATGAGGCCGGAGGTCACCTCCGACCTCGTGCGTGCGAGCGCCGGGTATCCGCAGTATGCGATTCAAGAGCGCGACGTGCGTGCCGCCGTCGCCGTCGCCGGCAGGATCGTGTACCAGAACCAGCGCGACTACATCACGGGCGTACCCGCGTACGACCTGCTCACCGAGGGGTTCTTCTCCGAGGCGCGCGAGAAGGCCCATGAGGTCTGTCTCGCCGGCATGAGGCGATACGCCGCGGGGATTCGCTAGTGCGACTGGTGGCCGTGCGGGGATTGCAATCTGTACCACTAGCGCCGAAGGATCCTTTGCCGTTATTGCGGACAGCCCAACTGGGCAAATGTCGCCGAGACAAAAGTGCCTATTTGGTACCCCCAGGTAGAGGGCTCGCGGCCGGTACCAAAAGCCGAGAAGGATCCTTCGACGCTCTTGGTACCGTGTTCCGAGCTCTCGATGAGAACTACTCCATAACTATTTACAACTGATATATCCTGTACTATAACTGTAAACGTCGGAAATATCCGACATAGACAGTGAGGAGGTACGGGATGACTCGCGAAGCATCATCCGAGGCAATGCGCCGGATTGGCCTGAGCCTCAAGTCGTGGCGTGCGATGGGCGGCGTGACGGCTGACGAGCTCGCCGAGGCCATCGGCGTCTCCCGCGACACGCTCTCGCGCGTCGAGCGCGGGGACTCGAGCGTCGGCGTGGGCACGGTGCTCGACGTCTGCGGAGAGTTCGGGCTTCTCGACAAGGTCATGGGAGCGGTCGACCCGGCGAACAGCGAGGTTGGCAAGATCGGCCTCCTGCACGGCGTGCCCAAGCGGGTTCGCAAGGCGCAGCCGACCGTGGCACAGGATTGGAGAACCAGCATGAACTGGTATGACGGCTCGTTCGTGTATCAGATCTACCCCCTCGGGCTCTGCGGGGCCCCATGGGCGAACGACGGCTCGAGCGAGGGCGCGACGAACGATGACGAGCACCGCCTGCTCAAGATCGTAAGCGACAGATGGGTCGACCACGTCTCCAAGCTCGGCTCGAACTGCGTCA
Source organism: Atopobium sp. UBA2090 (assembly GCA_002331575.1). Taxonomy (GTDB): domain Bacteria; phylum Actinomycetota; class Coriobacteriia; order Coriobacteriales; family Atopobiaceae; genus Olsenella_D. Next base: position 8,789 of record DCZG01000144.1, read on the forward strand.
TGCTCAACCCCGTCTTCGAGAGCGACGCGCACGGCTACGACACGCGCGACTACACCAAGGTCGACGCGCGCCTCGGCACGAGCGAGGACCTGCGCGCGGTTGTCGACGCCTTCCACGCGGCGGGCGTCCGCGTCCTGCTCGACGGCGTCTTCAACCATGTCGGTCGCGGGTTCTGGGCTTTTCAGGACGTTCTCGCCAACCGCGAGAACAGCCCATATGCCGGCTGGTTCAACATCGACTGGGGTGGCGACTCGTCCTACGGCGACGGCTTCGGCTACGAGACCTGGGCCGGCGTGCCCTACCTCGTCAAGCTCAACCACGGTAACCTCGAGCTCAACGAGTACCTCGGCACCGTGATCTGCGGCTGGGAGGCTGACTACGGCATCGACGGCCTCAGGCTCGACGTGGCGTACTGTCTCGATCTCGGCTTCCTCGGGTACATCCGCAGAATCGCGAACGAGCTCACCGAGAAGCGCGGCGAGAAGTTCGTGCTCGTGGGAGAGACGATGTTCGGCGACTACAACCGCTGGATGAATGATGGCGCCTGCGACTCCGTGTACAACTACGAGGCCTACAAGGGCCTCTGGAGCTCGATGAACTCCTCCAACATGCATGAGATCGCCTACACGCTCGAGCGTCAGGGCGGGGACAGACCCTGGGACCTCTACACCGGCAAGCACCTGCTCAACTTCGTCGACAACCACGACGTGCCGCGCATCGCGACGCAGCTGTCCGACAAGAAGCAGCTCAAGCCGATCTACGGGCTGCTCTTTGGCATGTGCGGTGTGCCCTGCGTCTACTACGGCAGCGAGTGGGGCATCGAGGGCGAGCAGAACTTCGGCGACCACGAACTGAGGCCGGCGCTCGACGCGCCCGAATGGAACGACCTCACCGAATGGATCTCGGCCCTGTCGGCCGCCCGCCTCACGAGCGAGGGCGCCGAGGCACTCTGCAACGGAGACTACCATGAGCTCCAGTGCCAGCCCCAGCAGCTCGTGTTCCAGCGCTCTGCTGGCGGCAGGCGCGTCATCGTTGCGGTGAACGCCGCGAGCGAGCCCGTGACGCTGCACTTTGACGCAGGATGCGGCCGTGCGACCGACCTCATCACCGGAGACCTCCACGACTTCGGCGGCGGCTCCGAGATCGCCGCGTACTCCACGGCGTACTGGCTGTGCGAGCGATAAAGTAGCGCGACGCGGTATTCGTTCGCGATAAATAAAGGCCCCCGGGACGCTTCGAAACGTCCCGGGGGCATTCTGGGTTAGTGCGAACGCTACTGGACCTGCGCCACCATCACCGTGTTGGTGCTCGTGGTGTAGTCGCCCTGGCGCGGCGAGGTCTGTGCGTCACCAGCGGTGAGGACGACGACGTCGCCCGTCTCCACGATGCCGAGCTCCTTCGCCGTGGTCAGCGCGTTGTACATCGTGGACTCGAGCGAGCCCTGCTCCACGGTGCGGAACGCATAGACTCCCCAGTAGAAGCAGGTGCGCCTGATGGCTTCCAGGCTCGGGCTCGAGGCGAAGACCAGGAGCTTGGAGCGGAAGTTCGAGACGAGACGAGCGGAGCGGCCGGAGTGCGTGGGGCAGAGGATGCACTTGGCACCCACGCGGTCGGCGACCTCGACGGCGGCGGCGCCGATGGCGCTGTTCACGTTCTTGATTCCGCCACGGTCGTGGTAGGCGTCGTGCTCGGGCGTGTACTTCTCGGTCTCCTTGCAGATGTCGGCCATGGTCTGAACCGCCAGGACAGGGTACTTGCCTGCTGCGGTCTCTCCCGAGAGCATGACGGCGTCGGTGCCGTCGTACACGGCATTGGCGACGTCGGTGACCTCCGCGCGGGTCGGGCGCGGGTTGCGGATCATGGAGTCGAGCATCTGGGTCGCCGTGATGACGGGCTTGTAGGCCGCGTTGCACTTGTTGATGATCGACTTCTGGATGTGCGGCACCTGGGCAGCGGGAACCTCGACGCCGAGGTCGCCGCGGGCGACCATGATGCCGTCGGAGTGCTCGAGGATCTCGTCGAAGTTCTGGACGCCGAGGGCGCTCTCGATCTTGGAGAAGATGTACACGTGCGGGGTGCCCATCTCGACGCAGATCTTGCGAATCTCATCGACAGCGCCACCGTCACGGATGAACGACGCCGAGATGGCATCGATGCCGAGCTCGCAGCCGAACATGATGTCGGCGCGGTCCTGAGCGGTGACGGAGGGGAGGCTGATGTTCACATTGGGGATGTTGACGCCCTTGTGCTCGCCGAGCTCGCCGCCGTTGACGATCTTGCAGTGCATGTCGGTGCCCTCGACGTGGTCGACCTCGAGACCAATGAGGCCGTCGTCGACGAGGATGATGGAGCCCTTCTCGACCTCGGAGGGAAGCTCCTTGTAGTCGAGCGAGAAGCGCTCGGCCGTGCCCTCGACGTTGTCATCGGTCGTGACGATGACCGAGTTGCCCGCGACGAGGGTGACCTTCTGGCCGTCCTTGAGGACGCCCGTGCGAACCTCCGGCCCCTTGGTGTCAAGCAGGATGGCGACGGGGATGTTGAGCTCGTTCGAGATCGCGCGCACGCGCTCGATGTTCTTGCGGTGGTACTGATGCGAGCCATGGCTGAAGTTGAAGCGCGCGACGTTCATGCCGCTCTTGATGAGCTCTCGCAGGACGTCGTCACTCTCGGTGGCCGGGCCCATGGTGCAGACGATCTTGGTCTTCTTGGTGAGTGCCATTGTTCTCCTTCTCAAATGACGGTGCTGATCTCCACTTGCTTATATCAAGCAAAAATCGTCTCCGAAATAAAAGCTCGCCCCCGGCGGGGTTCCTCCGGGGGCGAATGGTGTCTCGTTAGCATAGCGTCCCCGCATCTATTATGAGGGGTGCCGCGCAAAGACCTACGAGAAACTCAAACGAAAATGGCTAGCAGACGACGCTCTTGTCGAGGAACGGCTTGCCGTCGGCGTAGGCCTGGGCGTTCTGGAGCGTGACCTGCGCAATCTGGGCGAGGGCCTCCTTGGTGAAGAACGCCTGGTGAGACGTCATGACGACGTTGGGGAAGGAGCAGAGGCGAGCCGTGATGGAGGAGCCGAGGATCTGGTCCTCGCGATCCTGGTACACGTTGGCGTTCTCCTCCTCGTAGACGTCGAGGCCAGCGGCGCCGATCTTGCCGGAGCGGATGCCGCGGATGAGCGCGTTGGAGTCGACGAGGGCACCACGGCCGGTGTTGACGAAGATCACGCCGTCCTTCATCTTGGCGATGGTGTCGTCATTGATCATGTGGTAGCTCTCCTTGTTGAGGAAGGCGTGGAGCGAGATGAGGTCGGCGCGGGCGTAGAGCTCGTCGTTGCTCACGTATTCGTCGATGATGCCCTGATCGACGAGGGACTGGTTGGGATAGAGGTCGGCACCGATGACGGTCATGCCGAAGCCCTTGCAGATGCGGCAGAGCGCTGCGCCGATGCGGCCGGTGCCGATGATGCCCGCGGTCTTGCCGTGGAGCGTTTCGCCGACGAGACCCTCGAGGGAGAAGTTGTTCTCGCGAACGCGAATGTAGCCCTTGTGGATGCGGCGGTTCGCGCAGAGGGCGAGGCCCATGGCGTGCTCGGCGATTGCCTCGGGAGAGTAGGCGGGGACGCGCGTGACGTGCATGCCGAGTTCCTTGGCCATGTCGACGTTCACGGCATCGAAGCCGGCGCAGCGCATGAGGACAAGCTTGATGCCAAAGCCATGAAGGATCTCGAGCGACATGGCACCGGCGTCGGCGTTGACGAACGCGCAGATGGCGTCATAGCCCTTGGCGAAGGTCGCGGTGAAGGGGTTGAGGTTCGCCTCGAGGAAGTCGATCTGGATGTCAGGGAAATCCTTGAGCTCCTCCTGGAAGGAGTCCCTGTCATAGCTTGCGGTGCCGTAAAAGAGAATCTTCATGCTGAACCCTTTCGCCGGAGAACCGAGACGTGGCCATGCCACGGGCACGTGTGTGCGCTCCCACAGTTTAGCGCACGAGACAACCCGTGATATGCGATGGATGGGGTGACCGTCGTGTTTTAGCCTTGTCTATGCCGAGGTTCAGGGCGCACGAAGCATCGTGCTGCTTCGTGGGTGTCACCTCCGTGCCGCCGAATCGCCCCTCTCCCGCTGTCAGAGTGGTGGGGAAACGGACGTGGCGGACTGTGGGGTAATCAATGATTGAATACGACGTACATGATGGCAAGGCCGAGGAAATCGTCGTCGACGGGAAACGCTCGTGGAGACGGGCGATAAGAACGCACTTCTCGCTCGAACACGAAGACGCACGCCCCCGTGCGTCGCACGGGGCTGGCGAGGTCGCGCGGCATCTACTCTCGTAGGATTCTCCAGACGGTCGTTCTGCTCAGGCCGAGCGTGCGCGACGCCTCCGTCTGATTGCCGTCGTACTTGTCCACGACCATCCGTACGATGTCGCGTTCGGTGTCGCGGAGCGGCCTCAGGAGGTCGATGGTCGAGGAGTCGTTCGGTGACACGAGCGAGGAGAAGCGCACCGCACCGACGCGGGCTATCGCATCACGTACGTCGGAGGCCCTGATGCAGCCGCCACCCGAGGTCGCGCTCGCACGCTGGAGGACCTGGCGAAACTCGATGTAGTTCTGAACCCAGTCGTGCACGAGGAGAAGGTCCATCGCCTCGTCGGTGACGATTAGCGGCTCCGTCCCCTGTCGGCGAGCCTCAGAGGTGAGAAAGAGCCCGATGGCCTGGCGTAGGTTCCGTCGAGCACGAAGAGGCGGGACCGAGAGCACATGGCAATGGAGGTTCTGGACGACGAGGTTCGAGGCCTCGCGGGCGCCTGCGGCTGTGCTGTCGTTCGCCGAGACGATGACGTGGTCACGCTGGCAGATGCCCGTCCGCCCCATCAGGTCGACAAGCCTGCGGAGTCTGCTGGGGTCGAGGGCGTGGATCGACTTGAGGTAGAGAGTCTCGTCACTTCCGTAGAGCGGCGAACGTGACGAGTCGATGAGGTACTCCCAGCTCTTGTCAATGAGCAGCGAGCAGTCGACCATCACGAACGGTCGCGAGCACCAGCTCCCGCTCAGGTAGAGCAGGTAGGCAATCTGCGTCTTACCAGTGCCGAGCTCCCCCTCGATCATGACCGGGCGTCCGCTCCGGGCGGCGACGGCTATCAGCGGGGCAAGCTCCTCCCCGCCGTTCGCCTCGTGAAAGATGCTCTCGTGGTACTCCTGGTCGACCTCGTCCCTGTTCCTCCTGGTCATCCCGACGAGGCTCTCTCCAGAGGGTACTTTCGACGTTGATACGCAGAAGGCGACAGACCTCTCGCCCAGGTACTGCACGTGCGTCTTGTTGATATGGTGCGCCCTGCGTCCGTGCCTCAGGGAGAGGCGCTCGTCTCCCTCGCCCTCGAGGTGCTCCCGCATGAAGTCGACGAGTGCATCTCGGTCGTCCTCGAGGTTCGAGTACATGAGCTTTCCCGCGGCCGAGAAGATCGCGAACTTGGAGTCCAGGCTGCGTACGAGTTGCCAGAGCATGTGGTTTGTCGCGCTGATCTCTCGAGTCTGCTGGCAGAATCTCAAGGCCTGGTCAAACGCCCTCTCTACGCTCTCGCGGCCAGATGCGAGCAGGTGGGCGTCTACCCCTTCAGAGACGAACCTCCCCTCGGAGAAGGTGTCGCAGAGCACGACCTCGTAGCTTCCCCTTCGCACGTCCTCGAGGACGAGGGGGAGCTCGTCTTCGAAAGAGATGCCAAAGACGTCGAGGTCGAAGTCCGCGAAGTCCGCAAGGGGCATGAGGGTCTCGATGGCGTTGGCAAACCCGACGACCGCGGTTCGCTTCCCCCCTGGGTTGTAGCGCGCGAGCGCCTCGTAGAGGTCTGTCGGAGATACGGCGATTTCGATGACGGGAACGGTGAACTCTTCCTCGATTAGCTGGGCGGTGCCGCCGCGCGAGATGACGACGTCGAAGTCGGCGTCAAAGCTGCCGAGGGCGGCGGCGAGCCCTGCTGAGAGGTCGCCTTCGCGAACGGTGACTCCGAGACTTGGGTAATCGAGGGCTACTTCTGTCGCCTCGTCGGCAAGCTCGTGGTAGGGAGCTATGAAGAGCGCTTTGAAATCAGCCATTGTATATCCTTGCATGTTTAAATATGAAACACATTATAGAAAAGAGACGTTCAATATTGTAACGCATCTGAGGCAGTCCGCGCGTTTACGGCATCGCTCCTGAGGGTCAAGATGCAAGTAACAAGAGGGGAGGCTCACGTGATGCGTACGGTACTGATAGCTGATGACCTGACGGGCGCGCTGGATGCGGGAGTATGCCTCCTTCCTGCCGACGTGACGGTGGCTGTGTCACCGACTGCTGCCGGCCGGCTTCTGAGCACATCGACGACAATTCTCTCAATCAATGCCGGGACCCGTCACTTGCGTCCAGAAGACGCTGCCTCTCGCGTTCACGAGCTCGTTACCTCAGTTCGACGTGCAGGCGTCTCGGTCGTCGTCAAGAAGACCGACTCGGCGCTCCGCGGGAACGTCGGAGCAGAGCTTGCAGCCGCATGGCGTGCAAGCGGAGTCGCACGGCTCCACTTTCTGCCCGCCCTACCGTCCATGGGGAGGACCACCTCACAAGGCGTCCAGCTCGTGGACGGCGTTCCCGTCGACGAGAGCGCCTTCGGTCGCGACCCCTTCGAGCCCGTCACCTGCTCAAGGATTGACGAGCTCATCACGAGCCAGGCTCTCGTGCCCGTGCGCATGGTCGCCGAAGGGGAGCCCGTTCCCACCGCCTTCGAGGGCATCGTGGTGTATGACGCCACGACCTGCGAAGAGATGCTCCGACGCGTCCAAGAGATTGTCTCGATGGGGGAGTCCGGAATGATGGCCGGCTGCGCCGGGCTCGCTACCGCGCTCGCCGAGGTTCTTGGCCTGCGGGATCTGCCCGTACGGGCACCTGAGGGTCGGAGCAACCTCCTCGTCGTTTGCGGAAGCGTCAATCCCGTCTCTGCCGCTCAGTGTGCCTACGCTGCGGAGAAGGGTGCACCGGTCATGCGCATCGGGGCGGCTGAGAAGTGCGATTCCACCTGGATGGCCAGCCACGATGGCGAGGCCTTCGTGGCTGACGTCGTGGAGAGCTGGAGAGACAACCCGCTCACCGTGGTCGACGGCAGTGCCCTCGAGAATCTCGCGGGCGTCGTTGCCCCCGGGCTCGACGTCCGACAGGTGGTGGCCGACAACATCGGTTCGATGGTCGCGAGCTTCTGCAAGCGTGACGTGTGCGGAAGGCTGCTCGTCATGGGGGGCGACATCCTCTCTAGCTTTCTCGGCCAAGTGGGAGCCGACACGGTGAGACCACTCGGCGAGGTTGCCCCAGGCATCGTTGGCTTTGGTCTTGAGGTCGGAGGACGGCCTCTCGTCGCGGCTGCAAAGTCGGGTGGATTCGGAAATCGGGAGCTCTTCGTCAAGATGGCCGGCCCCCATGAGGTGAAGGAGAAGATTCAATGATCAGCACGTATTCGCTTAGGCTTCCCAAGGTAGTCTTCGGTGGCGAGAATCCCACGGAGCAACTCTCGAACGCGCTCCGCGCCGAGGGCGTGACCAAGGCGGTCGTTTTTACCGACCCCTCGCTCCGCCAGCTCGGAATCGTCGACCCGACTCTCTCCGCGATCAGCGCGGCCGGGGCGTCGGTGGAGATCGTCGACGACATCCCAGCGGAGCCGAGCTACACCCAGGTGCAGTCTGTCGTCGACAAGGTCAAGGGGATGGGCGCGGACGTCATTGTCGCCGTGGGCGGTGGCTCGGTCATGGACTCGGCCAAGCTCGCGAGCGTGGCGGCGACTGACGCCTATACGGTACACGACCTTCTCTCGAATCCCGGTCAGGCGACGAAGCGGCTGAAGTGCGTCGCCGTCCCCACGACTGCGGGGACGGGTGCCGAGGCAACGCCGAACGCCATCGTCGCCGTGCCGGAGGACGAGGTCAAGATCGGCATCGTCAACGACGCGATGATTCCCGACTACGTCGTGCTCGACGTTCGCACGGTCAAGAACCTCCCGCGCAAGATTGCCGCGGCGACCGGCATCGACGCGATGTGCCACGGCATCGAGTGCTTCACGAGCACCAAGGCGAATCCCTTCTCCGACACCTTCGCACTCGAGGCCTTTGACCTCATCGTCAACAACATCGAACGAGCCTGTGATGACGCGGACGCCCTCGACGCGAAGCGTGCCATGCAGGTCGCCGCGTTCTATGCGGGCATCGCAATCACCGCCTCGGGCACCACCGCGGTCCATGCGCTGAGCTATCCCCTGGGTGGCAAGTACCACGTTCCGCATGGCGTCTCGAACGCCATCCTGCTCAGCCCCGTGATGCACTTCAACGAGCCTGCCATTCGCGAGCGTCTCGCCCTCGCCTACGACCGCGCCATCGCGGGCGAGGCGGTGACCGTCGGGGAGAAGTCCGCGGCACTCATCGAGCTCATGGACAGCATCGTTGAGCATCTCGACATCCCCAAGAGCCTCGCTGAGCTCGGCGTCACGGACGTGCCGATTGACTGGCTCGCCGAAGCCGGCCTCAAGCAGCAGCGCCTTCTCGTCAACAACATGCGAGAGGTCACGCTCGAGGACGCCAAGGCCATCTACGAGCAGATCATCTAAGGAGGACCTTTCATGAGGGCATGCACCACGACAGAGCTCAAGGGCATCATCGTTCCCATCGTCACTCCCATGAGGGCTGACGAGACCATCGACACCGACGAGCTGCGCCGGCAGGTCGACCGCCAGATCGACGCGGGCATCCACGGCATCTTCCCCTTCGGCACGAACGGCGAGGGCTATATCCTCGACGGCGACGAGAAGCGGCTCGTCCTCGAGACCGTCATCGACGAGGTCGCCGGCCGTGTGCCCGTCTACGCCGGCACGGGTTGCATCTCCACCAAGGAGACCGTCGAGCAGTGCAAGATGGCTGAGGCGGCAGGTGCGGACATCCTGTCCGTCATCACCCCCTCCTTCGCCAAGGCGAGCCAGCACGAGCTCATCGCCCACTACGAGACGGTCGCCGCGGCGGTCAAGACGCCGATCGTGCTCTACAACATCCCCATGCGTACGGGTAACGCCATCGAGCCCGAGACCGTCGCCAAGCTCGCCGAGGTCGACACCATCATCGGTGCCAAGGACTCCTCGGGCGACTGGGATAACCTCAAGGCCTATATCGATCTTACCGCCAACAAGGACTTTGGCATCCTCTCAGGTAACGATGCTCTCATCCTCAGGGCGTTTCAGGCCGGTGCGAAGGGTGCGATTGCCGGCTGCGCGAACGTGTACCCCAAGAACATGGTCGGCATCTACGAGAACTGGGCGAAGGGTGACCTCGCGGCCGCCGAGGCCTGCCAGGAGGCCATCGCCCCCCTGCGCGCCTGCTTCAAGTTCGGCAACCCGAACACCGTCGTGAAGACTGCGGTCAACCTGCTCGGATATCCGGTGGGGAAGTGCCGTGCCCCGTTCAACTACCTACCGGAAGAGGGCATCGAAGCCCTGAGGGAGACCCTGGAATCGGACCGCGAGAAGGGAATGTGCTAGCCATGACAGAGACGTACCGCCCCATCGTTGGCATCACCATGGGCGACCCAGCTGGCAACGGCCCCGAGATCACCGTCAAGGCGCTCTCGGACCCAACACTCTATGAGCGCTGCCGTCCCATCGTCATCGGTGACGCGAAGATGATCGAGCAGGCGAAGGCCTTCGTGCACCATCCCGAGATGCACATCAATCCCGTCTCCCGCGTCGCTGACGCCGTGTTCGAGGCGGGAACCATCGACGTCTTCGACCTCGACCTCATCTCGGACGTCAAGGCCTTCAAGATCGGAGAGGTCTCTGCTGAGGGCGGCAACGCCGCCTTCCAGTCGGTCAAGAAGGTCATCGAGCTGGCCATGGCCGGCGAGGTTGACGCGACCGTCACCAACGCGCTCAACAAGGAGGCCATGAACCTCGCCCTGGCTCCTCAGGGGATGCACTTCGACGGTCACACCGAAATCTATGCCACGTACACGGGCACCAAGCGCTATTGCATGATGCTTGCCCACCATGACTTCCGCGTCGCGCACGTCTCGACGCACTGCTCCCTTCGCGAGGCGTGCGACCGCGTGAAGACCGGACGTGTCCTCGAGGTCATCGAGCTCGCGGATGAGGCCTGTCGAGACCTTGGTATCGAGCATCCTCGGGTTGCCGTCGCGGGGCTCAACCCGCACTGTGGCGAGCACGGGCTCTTCGGAACCGAGGAGGCCGATGAGATCATGCCCGCCATCGAGGCCGCAAAGGCGGAGGGAATCGACGCCATTGGTCCCTGCCCTCCCGACTCGGTCTTCTCCGAGATGCACGGCGGCTGGTATGACATCACGGTCTGCATGTACCACGACCAGGGTCACATTCCAACCAAGGTCCTCGGCTTCGTGTACGACCGGGAGCGTCAGCAGTGGAAGGCCGTTGAGGGCGTGAACGTCACGCTCGGCCTGCCCATCATCCGTACGTCCGTGGACCACGGAACAGGCTTCGCCCTCGCGGGCAAGGGCACGTCGAACGAGCTCAGCCTTGTGAACGCCGTTGACTACGCGTTGCGCATGGCCGCTGGCCGTGCCGCGAAGGCAGGGGAGAGGAGCTAGGCACCACAAAAGCCATGGGGCTGATCGCCCCGCCAATCGAAGAAGTACGACTCGTACGGTCGGAGGAGGGTCCGACCGCAAGGGACGTCTTTCTGAAAAGAGTACGTTTAACCAGTGCAGTGAGTTCGGGAAAGGACAGGTAACATGACACTTCAAATGATTCTTGCGCTCGGCGTCCTCATCGTCATGCTCATTCTGATCATGTTCGACATCATGCCGTTTGGTGCGCCCCCCATCTTCGCAAGCCTCCTCCTCGTGGTCTGCGGGACGATCTTCGGATCCGGCTGGGAGGTCAAGTGGGACGTTCCCTACGCGTTCGCCGGCTTCACGAACTCGAGCGTCTGGATGATAGCCTTCTTCATGGTGGTGATGGCCGCAGTCCAAAAGACGAGTCTCATCGCCAAGGTCAAGGAAGCCATGTCCAAGCTGGTTCAGAGGGGCGGGTTCAAGAGCTACGTCCTTCTCGTCATCGTGGTCATGCTCGGCGCGTCCCTCGCAGGCGGCGGATCCACGGGCTACTACGTCCTGATTCTCTCGCTCGTCGCAACGCTCCCCTATAACAAGGAGCTCCCGACCTCGAAGCTCATGCTTCCCCTCGGCTTTGCCACCAACCATCCCCTCATCCCCATCAACGTCGCCCTCCAGTACGGCATCATGGTGACCATCCTCCAGTCCGCCGGTGCGTCCAGTGACGTCGCGATGGCGAGCTTCTCGTTCGTGACCTTCATCCTCTCCCTCGGCTTCATCGTCGCGTCGCTCGTGGGCTACAAGCTCCTTCCCGATCACCCGATCGCCGAGGCGACCGACGAGCAGAAGGCAGCGAGCGCTGCCGAGATCGTCACCATGTCCAAGGGCCAGGAGACTCTCACCGTCGTCCTGTTCTTCGGCACCGTCGTCTGCATGATGCTCATGAACGTCCTCGGCAACCTTGCCTACGTCCTCCCCGGCATCGCCGCCTTCGTGCTCATGCTCGCTGGCGTCGTCAGCTGGAAGGAGTTCCGCGAGGGCATCTTCGCTCCAGTCGTCCTCATGATGGCTGGCGTCATCCCCGTCGCGAACGCACTTGCCGACTCCGGCCTCACCGCCCTCATCGGCAATGCCGTCGCAGGTGCCGCTGGTGGCATGTCGCCGTTCCTGATCGTCTTCCTGTTCTCGATCCTCACCTCCACCTGCGCCACGTTCACGGGCTCCAACATGGGTTCCGTCTACATCTTCGCCCCCATCGCCGTCGCGACGTGCATGCAGCTCGGCGTCAGCCCCGTGGCCGCAGCCGCAGCCGTCACCCTCTCTGGTTGGCAGGGCGGCTACATGCCCATTGATGGCCTTCCGGCAATGATCTTCGGCATGGGCAACTACAAGCTCTCCGAATTCTGGGGCTTCACGGTGCCCATGTACCTGATCCGCATCGCCGCGCTCTCCCTTGGTGCGGTTCTGATCTTCCCGATGTAGGTTCCTGTTCGCCCCTCCCGGCGGGCAAGCTTCCGGGAGGGGCGGATGTCTCGCACCACCTGACCGATTCGACGACCAACGACCTTCTGCGAGGTGACGAGCATGACGAACGCGAGCTTCTGGAGTTACGTCTCGACCAAGGCGGGGGCAGACCCCGTACGGACCATCTTCCTCTGCGTGCCTGACGGCGATGCCCGTGACCTCGAGTCCGTCGCCACTTTCGCGCGCGAGTCCGGATGGCTCGACGTGGCGGAGGAAGACGGGTCGCTCGTCGTCGCACCGGTCGCGCCCGATGGTTGGGCGGCAGCGCCGCATGACCTCCTACGCGACCTCTATCTGGCTCACAGAAACGACTTCCGTGCCCCGTCCGGCACCTCCATCCCAGGGTGCGATGGCATCGTCTGGACCTGGGAGTCGCTCATCTGCCTCGTGGGATACGGCGAAGGTGCCGTTCATGCGGCCAATCTGGCTGTCTCCCATCCTTCCTTTGCCGCGTCAGTCGTGCTCGTCGATGGTGCGGCAGATGACTTTGCAAACGTGGATGAACCTTCCGACCACTGGTTCGTTGCCCATCCGTCCGTCTCATGGCACGCAAGCCGCCGTGAGGTGCCCCTCGCCTGCTGGCTCGCGGGGTCGGCTGCGACTGACTCCCGCATGGTCAGCTACCTCACGACCCAGGGTGGGCCAGGGTGGCGTGTTTGCCTGGCCCCTGAGCTCAAGGGGTCCGACCCGGTCATCGCGCGACGTGCCATGGAAGACTTCGTCAGCCATGTGGTGCGCTGGAAGAGCTCACCCGATGGGATGCTCGCCTGGCATCTCTCCAAGCGGGAGTTCTGGGAGGGCGAAACCTACCGTCACGCCTGGACGGAGGTGGGCGGAATCCGCTATCACCATGCGACCTACGTTCCTGCGAACCTCGTCGACAAGCCCGCCGTCGTCCTGTCCCTCCATGGTAGGGGGGAGCCGTCCTGGATCTTCTCCGAGAAGAACGGCTGGGAACGGCTTGCTGACGAGACCGGGGAGTTCGTCGTCGTGCTTCCCGACTCGCCCGGCAACGTCTGGTCGGCCTCCCGTGATGCGAACGCCCTCGAGGAGATCGTGAGAGAGGTCGTGACGCGCTACGGCGCTGATCCATCCCGGGTGTACGTGACGGGCTTCTCAAATGGAGCTGCCTTTACCTGGCAGCAGTCGACGAGCCGACCCTGGCTCTTCGCCGCAGCTTCTCCCTGGAACTGTCCTCCCGCGGAGGCAATCGCCTCGGGCGGACTGGGAGACTACCTTGCGTCACCAGACTTCTCGACCTCCGGCTATGACATGCCTCTCTTCGTGATCGCCGGCGACGTGGACGTGAAAGCTCCGGCTGATTCCGACAGGGACCTTCTCGCCGCGCTCGCCCCGAACGGCTGCGATGCCGGTGGGGAGGGCACTTGGGATGCGAGCGAGCGCTATGCCGCCTCCCGAGGCTACGTCGACGGCCGCCGGCTCTCGACGAGGACGTTCGCCGACGCCGAGGGCGTCGTGCGTGTGTGCTTCACGACCGTGCGGGACATGCCTCACGGCGCATACGAGGACGAGGCAAGGGCGACCTGGGAGTTCATGAGGGTTTTCAGCCGTCCCTCCCGTTCATGCAGGTCGGTTGCGGCGAGCGAGGACCTTGCCCGCGGGAAGGACGAACGATGAGAGACGACTTGAACCCGCTCGTACAGACGTCGCCCCTTGCGGGCTCGCTCGTGGAGGAGACGGTCAGCGGAACCACTACCGGACGACTCGGTCCCGAGAACGGCGTGGACGTCGTCGAGGGCGTCGACCGCAGCATGCTCGTCTATGTCCCCCGTTCTGGCTGTCCGCACGCGAAGCAGACGCAGGTTCTGATGGTACTTCGTGACGACGCCGGGCCAGAGTCCGCCCAGCGCCTCCTCGGCACCCTCGGCCTTGCGAAGCTTGCCGAGGAGAGGCACTTCATCGTGGTCTTTCCCGACCCCCTTGAAGGTGGCTGGCACTATGCACCGGGTCGTGACCGTGAGAACGACACGGCCTTCCTCGTGAGATGCTTCGCCGCCTTGCCGTCTTCGAGCGTCCACGTCGCCGGATTCAACGGCATGATCTTCCATCTGGCGACGAGCCCCGCCTCGTCCGCCCTCGTCATGAGCCTTGCCGTCACGAGCCCGCTCGATGCTGCGGCCGTCATGGTCGGAGCACTGCCCCAGGACTTCGACATTCCCGAAGGATATGGGGCGGGGCAGGTCGCATGGCTCTACGAGCACGATGAGCGAGTAAGGGAGTATCTTGCCGAGACGAACGGCTGCGGTGTTGCCGACGAGCCCGTGTCCGGCGTCATCCGACATGCCAGTCTGGGAACTCCTTGCCTGTGCCATTTCGTGAGCGGCCGCGGCCTCTCTCGCACGGAAGTCGCAGATGCCTGGGAGTTCATGTTCTCAGAGACGCGCCGATGGAGGAACGACATCTATGGCACCTATCAGCCGCGCATTCCGTTTCGTGACCGCGGGTTCGTAGCGCATGTCTCGGATGCGAGCCTCCCCCTCCCTGATGGGCTTCCCCGCACGTGGTACGAGTTCGTTCCCGAAGACCTTGCGCCTGAGCCCGCCCCTCTCGTCATCTACCTGCATGGGATCAACTGCGTCGGCCTCTATGGCGCGGAGCAGAGTGGCTGGTCCGATATCGCCGCGCGCGAGGGGATGATGTGCGTCTTCCCCGATGCCACGATCGAGAACAGGTGGAACGTGTGGGATGACCCGCGCCTGCCTCTCGACATGGACTACGTCCTCGCGCTCATCGACCACATGGACGCGGTCCATCCCGTCGATCGCAGCCGCGTGTATCTCTCGGGTTTCTCGATGGGCTCCATGTTCTCCAACGCGCTCGCCGCCTCGCATCCTGACGTGTTCGCAGGTGTCGTTGCCATGAACGGCCCGCACCTCGGGTACCTGGAGACGCTCGATCAGAGTGCTCCCAGCATGCTCGCCATCGGCCAGAAGAAGGCCATCTCATCGATTGAGCACTCTGACGCGCCCCTCTCGCCCACTCATGTCGAGGCGGACGCCGCGCGAGAGGCACATGACGTCAGGATGCCGTTCGTGCAGTTCGTGGGGAACCTCGACGGCGTCGGCATGGGATCGGGTCACGCATGGCCGCTCACCGGCGTCGACGATGGCATGTGGCCTGACACCATCGCGTATTGGCTGTGCTTCGACAACGTGTCAGATGCACTCCGTCGCGATGCGAGCACGGCCTCTGGTCTTGCTGCTGACGAGTGCGAGTATATCCCCGACCGCTTCTCGCATCAGTCTTGGCGTTCCTCGGACGCGGGGTGTCCCGAGTACTACCACCTCTTCGTCGTAGAGCGCATGCCGCACGCGGTTGACCTGCGAGAGGTCGAGCTCGGGTGGGAGATCGTGCGCCACTGGGCGCGAAACGCGGACGGAACCCTCCGTCGCATCGACTAGGCATCTTGGGGCAGACGATGGGCAAACACGGATCGTCGAACCCTATGAACATGAGAAAGGGCGCGTGCGCCCGAGAAGAGAGAGGACATGGCATGGCAGTCAAGGAACTGAACCGGCTCACGCCCGATGGGCAGGTCTACTACGACTCGGAGATGAAGATCACCGAGGCATTCGTGAATCCCGGACCCTGGACGACGGCTCACGGTCCCGGGCTCCTCGAGACTCCGGCGGGCACGATTCTGTGCTGTTGGTTCGCTGGCACCTATGAGGGCGACACGGACATCAACATCGTGGTCTCTCGCCTCGAGAAGGGTTCCGACACCTGGTCAGAGCCAAAGTACATCTCGCATGACAACGACCGCTCCGATCAGAATCCCTCGCTCTTCCTGGCTCCCGGAGGAGAGGTCTGGGCAATGTACACCTCCCAGCTCGGACGCCAGCCCGGCAAGGACAACATGCAGTACACGGCCGTCGTCAAGAGGCAGGTCTCGACTGACGATGGACTCACCTGGGGCTACCCCGAGGTCGTGTTCCCCGAGGAGGGGACCTTCTCGCGTCAGCCGATCCAGATTCTCTCCAACGGTCGCTGGATCTACGGAAACTGGCTGTGCACCGACAGCGCCGCGGCGCTTGCGGGCGACCCGTCGGCGTTCCAGATCTCCGACGACGGAGGCGAGAGCTGGCGGCAGGTGATGGTGCCCAACTCCTCGGGCCGCGTCCACCCCACGGTTGTCGAGCTCGAGGACGGTCATCTCGTCGCCTTCATGCGCTCGCGTGCGGCTGACTGGATCTATCGCAGCGAGTCCCTCGACTACGGGGACAGCTGGACGGAGCCCGCGCCTACTCCGCTGCCCAACAACAACTCCGGCATCTGCGCCGTCAAGCTTGCCTCGGGCCGCGTCGCCGTCGCCTACAACCACTCCTCCGCACCGCAGGCTTTCGGGGCGAAGGGCGCCTGGCCAGGACTTCGCTGCCCCGTCTCCATCGCCCTCTCCGAGGACGGCGGGCTGACCTTCCCGCTCATCCGTCACATCGAGCGCGGACAGGGTTTCGTGGGCGACGAGAACCGCGCCAACAACATGCAGTACGAGTACCCCTGCATCATGCAGGCGGCCGACGGCATGATTCACCTCGCGTACGCCTACGAGACCCGCAAGGGCGTGAAGTGGGTCACGCTCTCCGAGGCCGACGTCATCGGCGAGAAGCGCGGCGGCGGTACCTACAACCCCACTTCTGGTGATGTGGGAGCGCATTAGACACGAGCTCGTGAGGGGCGCCGTTCGCGCGGTGCCCCTCCGACGGACGAGGAGGGTTTGCAGATGATCTATGACGGGCTCGAGGCCATCGGTCTCTATAGGGGTCTCTCTCGCGGCCTGGACGTCCTCATCGACTGGTTGGGTGACCATGATGTCGCCGACCTGTCTCTGGGCAGGACCGACATTCTCGGAGACCGGGTGTTCGCCAACGTCATGGATGCGAGGACCCGTGCGGCTGAGGATGCGCGCTTCGAGGTGCACCGCAGGTACATGGACGTGCAGATCGACATCGAGGGGACCGAGAGCTTCAGGACCACCCCGGGTGAGGTCATGGCCGACGGTGCGTTTGACGTCGCGGGCGACAAGGGCTACTGCCATGCTGCGCCTGGCAACGAGGACTTCCTCGAGGGAGCGCTCGGCCCGCTCCGCTTTGCGGCGTTCGTGATCGGCGAGCCTCATATGCCGAACCTCGTGGCGGAGGGCGCCCAGGTCGGACCTATCAGGAAGGTCTGCTTCAAGGTCGTCGGCGAGAAGTTCTGGGGAGAGACCCGGGGATAGCCAAATTCGGTGTTGAACAGCCCCGTTCATCGGGTAGCATAATCAAACGTAGGAAGCCGGTATGGCAACCTTGGTGAGCCCTTGCCCCTCCTGGGGAATTATGATCGGGCATCAATCTGCCGGCTCGGACAGGGCCCTCGTGCCCACATACCAGGAGGGAATGCATGAAAGAGTATCTGCAGGGAGAAGCTGACGTTCTGGGGACGCTCCAGACCGACGTGACGACCGGCCTCTCGCAGGCCGAGGCGGCCGCGAGGCTCGAGAAGAACGGCCCGAACAAGCTCAAGGAGGCGGAGAAGACCCCGCTCTGGAAGCGCTTCCTCGCCCAGCTCGCCGACCCGATGATCATCATGCTGATCGTTGCCGCCGTGATCTCGGCGCTCACGGGCATCGCACAGGGCCAGGCCGACTTCGCCGACGTGATCATCATCTCCTTCGTCGTCATCGTGAACGCCGTCCTCGGCGTCGTCCAGGAGTCCAAGGCCGAGGAGGCCCTCGCGGCTCTCCAGGAGATGTCCGCCTCGCTCAGCAAGGCGGTGCGAGACGGCCAGCTCGTCTCGGTGCCCTCGTCCGAGCTCGTCGTCGGCGACATCGTGATCCTCGAGGCGGGCGACGCCGTCCCGGCCGACTGCCGCATCGTGGAGTGCGCGTCCATGAAGGTCGAGGAGGCCGCGCTCACGGGCGAGTCCGTCCCCGTGCTCAAGCGCATCGGCGTGCTCGAGCTCGAGGAAGGCACCGAGGACGTTCCTCTCGCCGACCGAAAGAACATGTGCTACATGGGCTCGACGGTCGTCTACGGCCGTGGCCGCGCCGTCGTGGTCGCCACGGGCATGGAGACCGAGATGGGCAAAATCGCCGACGCCATCTCTCAGGCGGAGGACGAGGAGACGCCGCTTCAGAAGAAGCTCGGCGAGCTCTCCCGCATCCTCTCCATCGCCTGCATCATCATCTGCGTGCTGGTCTTCGTAATCACCTGGCTCAAGCACGGCATGGGCTTCTTCCAGAACGTGCCGCTCGTGCTCAACACGTTCATGGTGGCCGTCTCCCTCGCAGTTGCAGCCATCCCCGAGGGCCTCGTGGCAGTGGTCACCATCGTCCTCTCCATCGGCGTCACCAAGATGAGCGAGCACAGTGCGATCATCCGCAAGCTCTCCGCGGTCGAGACCCTCGGCTGCACGCAGATCATCTGCTCCGACAAGACCGGCACCCTCACCCAGAACAAGATGACGGTCGTCCGTCACTTCTCAGAGGACAAGGACCGTCTCGTGCGCTGCATGGCGCTCTGCTCCGACGCCAAGTGGGATGCCATCCAGAACGCGGCCATCGGTGAACCCACCGAGGCCGCACTCGTCGCGGATGCCGCCAAGTCCGGCTACACGTCGGAGGATCTCGACTCGTCCAATCCTCGCGTCGGTGAGGCGCCCTTCGACTCCGGCCGCAAGATGATGTCCGTCGTCAACCTGTCCCCGAGCGGCGACTACGTCCAGCACACCAAGGGTGGCCCCGACGTTGTCTTGGCCCGCTGCACGAGAATCCATACCGAGGATGGTGACGTCCCTCTCACCGACGAGTGGCGCGCCGAAATCGCGAAGCAGAACAAGTCCATGGCCGACGACGCGCTGCGCGTCATGGCGGCAGCTCGCGTCAACTACGGTAAGGAGTGCCCCACCGACTTCTCCGCCGAGGCGCTCGAGCACGACATGACCTTCCTCGGCCTGTGCGGCATGATCGACCCCGTCCGTCCCGAGGTCAAGGATGCCGTGGCCGAGGCCCACTCCGCGGGCATCCACGTGGTCATGATCACCGGCGACCATATCGACACCGCCGTCGCCATCGCCAAGGAGCTTGGCATCATCCAGGATCGCTCGCAGGCCATCACGGGCGCCCAGCTCGACCAGATTTCCGACGAGGACTTCCGGACTTCCGTCGAGAACTACGGTGTCTACGCCCGCGTCCAGCCTGAGCACAAGACGCGCATCGTCGACACCTGGAAGAGCAAGGACAAGATCGTCGCCATGACCGGCGACGGCGTCAACGATGCGCCCTCGATCAAGCGCGCCGACATCGGCGTCGGCATGGGCATCACCGGCACGGACGTCACCAAGGGCGTCGCCGACATGGTGCTCGCAGATGACAACTTCGCCACGATCATCAACGCGTGCGAGGAGGGCCGCCGGATCTATGACAACATCAGGAAGGCCATCGCGTTCCTGCTGTCGTCCAACCTCGCCGAGGTCATCTCGGTGTTCGTGGCGTCCCTCATCGGGTTCACGATCCTCGAGCCCACGCACCTGCTCTGGATCAACCTCATCACCGACTGCTTCCCCGCGCTCGCCATGGCCATGGAGGACGCCGAGCCCGGCATCATGAGGCGCAAGCCCCGCAACGCCACCGACGGCATCTTCGCCAACGGCATGGGCGTGGACTGCCTGGTCCAGGGCATCGTGATCGGCGTGCTGACGCTCATCTCCTACTTCGTCGGGCTTCATATCGAGAACGTGTCGCTCGCCGACGTCATCTCCGGTGTCGACGCCGGGCGCGACGGTATGACCATGGCGTTCCTCACGCTCTCCATGGTCGAGATGTTCCACTCCTTCAACATGAGGAGCCGCCGTCAGTCCGTCTTCCGGCTCCCGACCCAGAACAAATGGCTCTGGATGGCCTTCGCGGGCTCGCTCGTTCTTACCTACGTCGTCATCGAGACGCCGCTTTCCCTGGCCTTCGGATTTGCCGAGATCAACGCGTTCGAGTACTTCATCGCCATGGTCCTGGCCTTCTCGATCATCCCCATCGTCGAGATCTACAAGGCCATCATGCGCTCCGTCGAGAAGCGCGCGGCGTAGCCGCATGACGCGTCGCAGGAACAGCGGCAAGCACGTCACCGTCGCCGGCGGGACCTCTTCGGTCCTGCCGGCGCTCGACTCCCTCACGGACCTGCCCGGCTTCACCGACCTCCGTGCGAGCGAGCGACAGCGTGCTGCCTGGGAGGAGTGCGTCGGCCATGCCCGCGACGATGCGGGCGACGTCGCCGATGAGCTTCTCATGGGCTGCGTGGTTCGTCTCGACAGGGGTTTTCCAGCCGTGTGCACGGCGAGAGGAACCTTTCGCGCGGAGTTCTCGGCGCGACTGACCAAGGGCGACAACTCCCACGTCGCCGTGGGCGACTGGGTCTGCGCGCGGGTTCCCGACACGCACGAGATGGGTCTCATCGAGGAGGTGCTCCCTCGCGAGAGCGACATCGCTCGGTGGCGCGGCGGGTCGCGCGGCGAGCGTCAGACGCTCGCCGCCAACGTCGACGTGGTCCTCGTGGTACAGGCGCTTGGCGAGAAGTCCGTGTCGTGCGACCGCGTGGCGCGCTCAGCCGTGATCGCGCGCGACTGCGGCGCCGACGTCGCCGTGGTGCTCACCAAGGCTGACAGGGCGTCAGACGAGGTGCTCGAGCGCGACGTGGCCGCCGTCCGCGACGTCCTCGGCTTCGGAGCCCCCTGCGTGCTCACGTCCTCCGACGCCGAGCGGGCGGGTGGCGAGGAGCGCGACCGCGTCGCGACCATCGCCGCGGCCTGCGGCGTCGCGTTCGGTGCCCGGGCGGTACGGCTGCTCGTGCCCGCGGGGGTCGTGGCGATCGTGCTCGGCGAATCCGGTGCGGGCAAGTCGACCCTGCTCAACGCCCTTCTCGGACATGACACGCTCGAGACCGGCGAGGTTCGCCTGGCCGATGACGCGGGACGGCACACGACGGTCTCGAGGCGGATGGTGAGCGTTCCCGACGGGGGAATCATCGTGGACGAGCCCGGTCTGAGAAGCCTTCCCATCGTCGGTCACGAGCGCGGACTCGCGAAGGTCTTTCCCGAGATCGTCGAGGCCGCGCGAGGTTGTCGCTTCCGCGACTGCACCCACACGCATGAGCCTGGATGCGAGGTCAGAGCCCTCTTCGAGGGGGGCGTCATCAGCGAGGGGCGGCTTGGTGCCTACCTCTCGCTCGCCGCCGAGATGCGCTCGAGTGCCAGTACCCTTGACCCCGATGTCGTAATCTAGGGGAGAACGTCGTTATCCAGTGACCTCCGAGCGCTCAATCTGCCTCGGCTTTCGACCACTTTCGTCAGATATCCGTCATCGTGCCGTCAGAGGCTGGTCGGACCTTCTTCACTAATTTCCAGGAGTGCCGCCTTCCCACGAGAGAATGTCCCCATTCGGTCCGGACGTTTCTCGTCCGAGGAGGGGGCTGCAGCATGTCGCGCCGGTTCAGACTCGTCATATCGGGGGCGTTCGCCCTTCTCGCCATCGTGCTCTGCGCCGCCTATGCGCAGCATGTGCGCGAGGAGGCGGAGAGCGTGCGCGCAGACGCCCTTGCGCGGTACGGCGGCGAGGTGGTGAGCCTCGTTGTCGCCGATGGTGCGATTGAGGAGGGAGATGTTATCGACTCCTCCAACGTCTCCGTGCGCGAGTGGCTCGCTGACTTGGCGCCCGCTGGCGCCATCACGAGCGTCGATGACGTGATCGGCTCCCAGGTCACGATTCCCGTGGTGGCGGGTGCTCCCCTGACCTCGCTCAACTTTCGTGCCAAGTCCGAGATGGCGAGCGTCCCCTCGGGACACGTCGCCCTCAGCCTGCCCGTGACGGACAAGCTCGGTCTCGCGAGCTCCGTCACGGCGGGTACTCCTCTCTGCGCCTATCGCGTTGACGAGGGCGGTGCGGAGGTCATCTCGACGGACATCGAGGTCCTTGTCGCTCCCGTGGAGCGCACAGGCATCTCCTCGGCATCCACCATCACGATCGCCGTGCCGTCCAGCGACGTTCCCGGCATGCTCTCGGCAAGTGCCGAGGGAAGTCTGCGGCTCGTGGTGCCGGCGGATGACGTCGAGGCGGTGGTGGAGGGCGTCGTGGCTGCGCCGTCCGTCGTGAGCGCGGAAGGGGGAGAGGCGGCATGAGCATGGACAGGTGGCTGGCCTGCGCCGACGAGAGGTGGAGGGATGACGTCGAGACGGTCGCCCGCTCGATGGAGCCCGCAAGCAGCTGCGCATTCGTCAACGAAGCCGATTCCTTCCGAGAGAAGGCAAAGACCGAGGGTGCTTCGTATCTCGGGGCAATCGTAGGCAGGAGGGATGCGGGCGTCACCGACGTCAATCTTGCCGCCGCGGTCGTGGAGGACGGGGGCACTCCTCATGTCGTGCTCGTCAGGCGAGGAGCCTCCGGGTCGCTGAGGTCAAGGGCGCTTCGCGCGGGCATCGACCTCGTCGTGGATCCCGAGGGGCTGCAAGTCGTCGATTCCGGGGAGCGAAAGGACATGGACGGGGGTCCATCCACCTCCTCCCCGGAGTCGACGGCTCTCAGGGCGAATGCGACGGACTCGTCCGATGACGAAGCGAACCGGGCACCCATCATCACGTTCTGCTCGGGAAGGGGAGGGGTGGGCAAGACGACGCTCGTCTCAGCGGCAGCTGCGGTGGTGGCGGGCTGGGGCATGAGCGTGGGCGTGGTCGACCTCGACCTCTCCTGCGGCAATCTCTTCTCGGGCTTCGGGCTCGCGCGCGGCTGCGACCTTGCTCGCCTCGCCGCGACGGGGCCGGATTCCGTCGATGACATGGCCTCCATCGGCGTCAGGGCCTGCGAGGGAGTGACGCTCTGGGGACCCTGCGACCTTCCCGAGATGGCAGAGGTGGCCATGCCCCTCGTGGCACAGCTCGTCCGATGCGTCGCGGGCCTCGTCGACCTGGTCCTCGTCGACACGTCGACGACCTTCACCGACGCCGTGGCTCAGGCGGCACAGCTGAGCGATCGTCTCGCCCTCGTGTCTGATGGCGGCAGGGGCTCGTCCGCCGCCCTCGCACGCATGGGAGGTCTCTCGGTGAGGCTTGGCGTTGAGCGCACGAGGATAGTCCGCATCGAGAATCGCGTGAATCCTCGGGCGAAACTCGACCTCTCCTCCAATAGGGCGGAAGTCGGACTCGAGGCGGCACGGATATTCAGGGCGTCGGAGGGTGGTGACGAGGTATCCGATTACCTCGCGTCAGGCGAGGTGACCGAGCTCGTCGAAATCGGCTCAGACTTCACGGACTCGGTGGGAACCCTGCTCGCCCAGATTCTCTCCGAGCTGGGAAGGCTTCCCGAGTGTCAGGAGGCGGAACGTGCTCTGGCTAGGGGCGCGCAGCGGCGTCGGATCGGGCTGTTCAGGGGGAAGAGGGAGGTAGTCTAGGTGACGGTGCTCGAGCGGGTGAGGAGTAACGAGAAGGCGGCGGACGCGTCCAGTGCAGCGTCGGACCTGCGAGACCTGCGCAAGGAGCTCAGGTCGGCCCTCGTCGAGCGGCTCGGGTTGACCACCGTGGCGGGCATGCTCTCGGCGGACTCGCCGGACCGCGTGAGGGCGGAGCTTGGGGTTGCCTGCGACGCCATTCTCAACTCGGGTGGGTTCACGTCACTCGACGAGGCACAGAGACGACTCGTTCGCGAGCAGGTGCTCGACGAGGTGTGCGGGCTCGGCCCCATTCAGTCGCTGCTCGACGACCCCACCATCACGGAGATCGTCATCAACGGATGCTCGGCGCTCTTCTACGAGCGTGCCGGCGAGCTCTGTCCCGCGGAGTGCTCTTTCGACTCTGCCGAGCAGATCATGATCGTGATAGACCGCATCCTCGCGCCTCTCGGCAGGAGGCTCGACCGAAGCAACCCCATCGTGAACGCACGTCTCTCCAACGGGGACCGCGTCAATGCCGTGGCGGCCCCCGTGGCCATCGACGGACCTGCGGTCACCATCAGGAAGTTCTCCGACAGGATCACCTCTCTCGAGAGGCTCGTCGAGCTGGGGGCGCTGCCGGCATGGTTCGCTCGGCTTCTCTCGTGGGCGGTCAAGGCGCGCCAGGGAATGGCCGTCGCCGGTGGAACCGGGTCGGGAAAGACGACGCTCCTCAACGCCCTCTCGTGCGAGATAGACGAGAGGGAGCGAATCGTGACCATCGAGGACTCCGCCGAGCTTCGATTCGATTCCCATCCGGACGTGGTCCGTCTCGAGGCGCGCGAGGCCTCCATCGAGGGCTCCGGTGAGGTCTCCATTCGAGACCTCGTCAAGAACGCGCTGCGCATGAGACCCGATCGCATCGTGGTGGGGGAAGTGCGTGGCGAGGAGTGCATCGACATGCTCCAGGCCATGAACACGGGTCACGACGGATCCTTGACCACCCTGCATGCCGGAACCGCGCAGGAGGCGGTGCTGAGGCTCGTTCTCATGGCGAGGTTCGGGATGGACCTTCCGACGGACATCATCGAGGAGCAGATAGCCACAGCCATCGACCTCATCGTCATGTCGCGACGTCTCTCGGACGGGACGCGACTCATCACGTCAGTCACGGAGGTTGGCTGGGCGGACGGTGGGATTCGTCTCAGGGAATGCGTTTCCTTCGACCTGACATCGCGGACGTGGCGTGTGGAGTGCGAGCCTTCGTTCGTGCGGAGGGCGGTCTCGGAGGGGGTTCTCGACGCAGAGGAGGTGGAGGCATGGAGGGACTGCTGCTCGTCGGAGTCGGCGGCCTAGCCTGGACGGCGTCGATGGTCATGTGGCAGGGCGACGTTCCCACCACGATGCTCACCTCGCGACTGATCCATGGGATAAGAAGACACGTACGTACCTTGCTCGCGATGATCGGACGGGCAAGACTCTTCGACGCCCTCCTTTCCCAGAGGTCATGGCAGGTCGCCTCCGACGAGCTCTCGTCGCGGCTCTCGACCATATCGGGGCGTCTCGGAAGGTCGGATGCCTGCTCGCTCCTGGTCATGTCGATGGCACTCTGCGCCGCTCTGATGGGGGTTCTCTTCGGGTCTCTCGTGCCCGCGGTGGTCACCGGCATTGCGCTGCCGTCGCTCGTTCCGCTCTACGTATCCCATGAGAATCGTCGTCGCTCTGAGGAGCTTACTCGCGAGATGCCGTCGATATTCAGGACGCTCTCCGTCGCGATGGGGTCAGGTCAGACACTCGCCCAGGCAATAGAGTACGTTGGGTCGCACGAAGCGGGTCCGGCAGGCGAGGGGTTTGCGCGCGCCTCATTGCGTCTGTGCTGCGGCGCCTCGGCGGACGAGGCCCTCGAGACGCTGTCGCATGAGCTTGACGCTCCCGGCGTCGGGCTTCTCGCCACGGCACTCGTCATATCGCATCGAACCGGGAGTCCCTTGCGAGGTCTCTTCCTTCGCTCCGCCAGGCTCGTGGAGCGACAGGGCGAGTTCGAGAGGCTCTTGTCCGTCAAGACGGCTCAGGCACGTCTTTCGGTTCGCATCGTCTGCGCACTGCCCGTCGCGATGGTCGTGCTGCTCTCGCTGATATCTCCCGACTTTCAGTCGGGACTCGCCACGCCCGTGGGCATCGCGAGCGTCTTCATCGCGCTCTCCCTCGACGGAATCGCGTTGGTCATCGTCAGAAGCCTGCTCAGGGGGGTGCTGTGATGAACGTGGATTCCCTGCTCGTCATAGGCGTCGGGGCTGCCTCGTTTGCGGGGGCGGTGCTCATGCCCGGAAGAAGGGGCCAGCGCAAGGGTGCGACTGGCCTCGGCCTCGGAAGACTGGGGGAGTACGCCCATGAGATGGCCGCCAGGCTCTTCGCAGGCATCTCCGTCTCGGGCAGGTCATCCGAGAGGGTCCGGTCGGAGTGCCTTCGCGAGATGCCCACGATGATAGACATCCTTACGCTCGGCCTTTCGGCCGGGCTCTCGTTCGACGCATCGCTCGAACTCTACTGTCGCCAGAGCGACGGTCTGCTCGCCCGACGCTTCGACGAGGCGATGCTCGAATGGCGGATAGGCGTGGCGAGCAGATCAGAGGCATTGACCTCCATGGCGGACGAACTCGACGTGGCGGCGCTGAGGAGCTTCTCGTCCGTGGTCGGGGAGGCACTGACCTTCGGCACGCCGCTCGCGGAGTCGCTCGAGCGGCAGGCGCAGCTCATCCGCGACCAGCAACGTTCCGAGGTGGAGGAACAGATCGAGAAGGTGCCCGTGAAGATGCTCGTCCCCCTCGGCACGCTCATCGTTCCCGCCATGCTCATTGCGATACTCGGGCCCCTCCTGGGGTCCGCGGCGACTATCGGTTGAACGACGTGAGAGAGAGGAGTTCGGATCATGAGAAGACAGGGTGTCGTGGGGATGCTGTGCGGTCACGCGAGAGAGGTGCTGGCAGGTGAGGAGGGACAGGGAACCACGGAGTACGCGATTCTCGTCGGCGTGCTCGTGGTCATTGCGATCGTCGCGATCCTGGCGTTCAGAGACAAGGTCTCCGAGCTTTGGAGCGCCATCGCGGACGGCATCAACTCGCTGTGAGACGTCGGCGGGCATGGGTGGCTCCTGCCTGCTCAGCCCTCCTCCTCGCCGTCCTGTCCGTGTCACGTTGCGCCGCGTCAAGGTCGAGCGCGGGTGATGTCGCCGAGACGAGCGGGCTGGAATGGCTCGAGTCTCAAGGCGTGGACGCCGACGCTCTCGGCGTCCCCGATGGTCAGGGGACGGTCGTCACCGGAGCGGTCTCGGCTTCGGACGTGGAGATGACGTCGTTCGACCTCGGCGTCGCCGAGGAGGGTGTCGAGGTGCTCGAGGAGTACGAGGCTCGTGGTGGCTGCGTGCTCGCGCAGTCAGGTTACCTCGACCTTCTCGGAAGGTCATGGGGATGCGTCATTCAAGGGGAGGGATGGGTCGACATATGCGTCGTTCAAGAGGGACGAGATGGGGAGGGAAGCACGCTCTCGGTCATCCACATGGATTCCGACGATGTCGCGAGGGAGCTGGAGCCCTAGCGCTCTTCGATGATCGCGGCCAGTCGACGCTGGAGTACGCTCTCGTGCTCTTCTCGTTCCTCGCGCTGGTCGGGGCTCTCGCCGCGCTGTGGGGTGCGGCACGAGACGGAAGGCTCCTCGGCCTTGCCGTCGACGCTGCGTCGCACTCGCTGTCCGCCGGCCTCGTGGCCGCCCTTCAAGACGTCCTCGCGTTCTGATATGGAGACGTGGACGAAGGACGAGTCGGGGCAGTCGACGGTCGAGGCGGCGCTCCTTCTCCCCACGGTGATGGTCATCCTGGCGCTGCTCCTCCAGCCTGCCTGCCTGCTTTACACGCGCTCCGTGATGGGGGCGGGCGCCGCCGAGGGGGCGCGCGTGATGGCGGCGGGCGTCGGCGGTGAGGAGGTCTGCGAGGCATACGTCCTGCGGCGACTGGAGGCGGTGCCCTCTCTGTCCGTCTTCCATGCGGGAGGCGCGGAGGACTGGGATGTGCACGCGTCCCGCAGCGACGACGGGGACAGGGTGAGCGTCGAGGTGGTGGGGCATGTGAGGCCGCTCCCGCTCTTCGGTGCCGTCGTGTCGGCTCTCGGGACGAGTGAGGATGAGGGCGTGGTATTGAGGGTTCGCGTCGAGGAGGACGTACGCTCGAGCTGGGTGGGGGGAGACTATGGGAACTGGGTCGGAATCTGGGGATAGGGCGTTCGTGCCCCTCCTGGGCGTGTCGACGTTCATCGATGACGAGGGAGGATACACGTCCGTGGCGGTCGCACTCGCACTCCTCGTGAGCTTCTCGCTGGTCTTTGCAGCCGCTTCGGCCGAATGGGTCATGGCGCGCTCGTCGGAGGTCCAGCAGGTGGCAGACGCAGCTGCGATGGCGGGCGAGAATTCCGTTGCGGGTTTCTCGACCATTGCCCAGGTCGTTGATGCCTGCGTTCTGAGCATGGGTCTCGCGGGCATCGTAACGTACGGGGCCGGGCTGGTAATCTCATGCGTGCCTGGGGCAGGTCCAGCAGGTGAGGCGATCGTCAAGGCGGGAAGCGACGTGCTCGACTCGCGGCGCAGCTTCTCGACGAGTGCCGCTGCTGGCCTGCAGCGGCTCGAGAAGGTGCTACCGGCGCTTGTGGTGGCGAACTCTTCGGCGTGCGTCTCGGCGAACTCGGACGGCGGCATCGAGTACTACGGCTGTGCCGTGCCCTATCCGATCGAATCTGCCTCGGACTTCTCCTCGCTCGAGGAGGACGTGGACGACGAAGACCTCAAGAAGTCCGCCGAGGACCTCGCCGACGCGAGCGAGCGAGTGGCGGATGCGAAGGGGCGTGCCGACGACGCGCGTGAGCGTGGCTGGATGGCGGATTGTGGGGACACCCCCTACTGCCTATGGCAGCGAGCGTCCTCGCTTGCTGGTCTGGCGGAGAGTCTCAACCCGTATCACCCGACGCCCTCGACGTGGAACTTCGGCGTGCCGCTCGCCCGCTCTCGCGCCTACTACGCGAGACGTGCCGAGGCCGAAGGGCCAACCGGAACCGGAATCGAGGAGCTCACTGACTCAGCGGCTCGATTCGCCTTCTATCGCTTCGCTCTCGACGAGGTCCGCTCCGGTCATTATGCGGAGTCGGCGGATGGGTCGGTCGACCTCGAGCTGCCGAGTCTCCCGCACAATGCCGACGAGACGAGATCGACCATTCTCTACTCGCAGGCGATGTGGCCCAGCACCACCGAGGATGGCCGAGTGGTGCTCCACTCGTCACTCTCGTGTCCCGGCGCGCTGGGGCCCTCCGCAGGGTTTGCCTCGCTCTCCCAGATTGATGGCGGTTCCGTCTCCAGGTGCCCCGTCTGTGGCATGGACGTTGACGTCATGGGGCATGTGGCCTCCGCCTCCACCTCGACCGAGAATGGATACGAGCACTACTGGAGAATCGTCGTGGAGGCGTCTCGCGACTACGAGGTGGCCAGGAACGAGCAGGCTGAGGCCGAGTCGGATGCGCGCGAGAAGGCCGACGAGAGCGAGGACGTCTTCTCGGAGGCGATCGATCGGCTCGGGGTCGTGCGCCCGACGCTCTGCCCTCCAGGTGCGTGGGGGTGCGTCTCCGTGGTCTGGAGGGGTGACGGCGCATCCGTACCGACCGAGCTCACGAGCTCGTTCCTCTCATCAGCGGAGCTGCCCGCGGGATGCGCCGTTTCGGCGGCGGTGCTCGCCCCGGACGAGTCCACAGCCGACAACAACGTTCTCTCGAGTTTCTTCGATGGCCTCGTCGAGCGTGGGTCGCTCGCCGGTGGTGTCGCTGACTCCGTCATGGGCCTCTGGGGAAAGCTGCTCGTGGGATATGGCAGTGCCTACGGAAACGTCTCGACCCATGCGACCGAGTTTCTCGACGGGCTTGACGGGGTGTTCGGGGGCACAGTCGGCTCATGGCTTCGCGACAAGCTTCGGGAGGTGATTCGCGCGACGGGCTTCGAACCCGTGGACATGCGCCTGCGAAAACCCGTGCTCACGAGTACCGAGAACGTCCTCGAGAAGGCAGGCAACGATTCCCAGGAGACCGTCCGTGGTCTTATCAGCTCGTTGCCCAGGTCCGGGACGACGACAGACTACGTCACGGCAATCGGGGCATGGGGTCTCTCCGAACTTGTCGACGGGGAGTACACCGTGGCGGAGCTCACGATACCTGGGACGGACATCTCGATTCCGCTCACCATCGATCTCTCCGGACTCGGACGTGCGTCATGAGGGGGAGAGGCCCGTGGAACCCGAAGCTCGTCACGGACGAGTCTGGACAGATGGCGGTGGAGCTTGCGGTCCTCGTGCCCGTAGCGATCGTCGTCGCCCTGACCGCCCTCAATCTGATGCGCTTCGTGGGGGCGTGTGCGGTCTTCGACAGGGCGAGCCTCGATGCCGTGATCGCGCACGGTGTCGCGCCGGCTGGAGAGCAGACGGGCATCACCGCAGTCGAGGAGGTGAGGAGCAGCGTCGAGACGGCACTCGACGATGACAGCTGCGAGGTCGAGGTGTCGGCCGAGGGCCTTGCGGACGAGGGCGAGGGAACCTTCTCTCTTTCCTCGCACCTCACACGCTTCTCGTGCACGCTCGTGTTCAGACCGTGGCCGACGTCGCTCAGGATGCCTGGAATCACCTATCAGGCGCCGCTGAGTCTGAGGCATGAGAGAACGTTAGTCGTTGACCGTTATCGGCCGGGGGTGGTGCTCTGATGGTGTTCGCAAGGATGGTCTCCGAGCGCGGGGACAAGGACGTGACGTTCGTGGTGCTCTCGACGTGGGTTGACAGGCTGAGGGGGCTTCTCGGCACGCGTGCGGACGCGGACCCCGTGATGCTCACGAGGTGTGGCTCGATCCATACCTTCGGCATGAGATACTCCATCGACGTCGCGTTCGTCGACGAACATGGTGGAGTCCTCAGGTCGGCGAGGGCGCTCGTCCCGAGAAGGCTGCTCTCGTCGCCACATGCGTACTGCGTGTTCGAGCGGCCGGCATCGGAGATGCCGTGGTTCGAGGAAGGCGACTCCGCGGGAGTTGCCGCAATCATCGTGCCGGAGTCCGATTACATCTGCGAGGAAAACGGAGGTGTCCTATGAGTGGCCGAGGAGATGCTCGGGCTTCTGCAAGGGGGCGTGCAACCAAGGTGTGCCCCCGATGCGGGGAGACGCTCTATGCCGATATGGACACGTGCTACGGCTGTCTCTACGACTTCTCCCATGAGAGGCGACCGGTGCCGGGTCTGCCGCAACTGCCCGACTCATCCCTCGTGCGGGACGATGGCTGGGACGACGGCCTTCCGCCTGCGGAGTTCGAGTGGAACGAGGACGACACGCTCGACATGGCAGAATGCGCGAAGGTGCTCGGTGCCGCCCAGGACGTTCCCGCCCTGTGGATTCGGACGTCGACGCTCGACGTGTGCGTGCCCATTCCCGCCTCTGGGGTCGTCATCGGTCGTGATCCTTCGTCGGACATCGTCTTCCATTCGAGGGCGGTCTCCCGACGTCACCTCAGAATCGTGCCCTTGCCAGGTGGTGTCGTCGCCGAGAACCTCGGTGCCACCAACCCCGCGCTCTTCCATGGGAGAGACATCGAGGACTCGGTCGAGGTTGCCACGGGGGAGACCGTCTCGCTGTGCGGCTCCCTCATCACGGTCATCGGTGGTGCGTCATGAGGAGGGGCGTCGTCCGCGGCCTGGAGTGGGCGGCCTGCGTCTCTCTTTGGTATCCTTTCATGGACAGCGCAGAACCGTTCGAGGGATTGGTGCCACATGGCGGGAGCCTATCGGAATGTCGCTCGTCGTTCGTTGATGGTGGCTGCATGGGCGTTTGCGATGGTTCTCGCATCGCTCTTCCTCGCCACCCCGGCTCTCGCGAAAGACTACTCAATCGATGCCGTGAACATCGCCGCCGCCGTGAACTCGGACGGCACCCTCTCCGTCACCGAGATGCGTGACTTCAACTTCGACGGGTCGTTCCACGGCGTGTACTGGAAGATACCCAAGGGCTACAACTCGAGCAACGGCAAGGAAGTGGACATCACCATCAACTACGTCGGCGTGTACGAGAACGGCCAGCTCCAGCCTTTCGGGCTCTCGAACGCGGAGACGGACGGCACCTACGAGGTCTACGACTACGGCAGCTACGAGCAAGTCAAGCTCTACTCGGCGCACGAGGACGAGACGGCCCGGTTCGTGATTTCGTATGGTGCCTCGGGCATCGTGACCCGCTGGGATGACACCGGCGAGCTCTACTGGAAGTTCGTGTCGGACGGCTGGGACGTGGAGTCCCAGAACGTAACCTGCACCGTGTCGCTCCCCGTCCCCTCAGGAGAGTCCGTCACCCCGGAGGTGAACGTTCGCGCCTGGGGCCACGGCCCGCTCGACGCGTCGGTGGCATTCGATGGCAATGACATCGTCTACTCCGTGCCCGGTGTCGGAACCGACGAGTACGCTGAGGCGCGCATCACCTTTCCGACCTCGTGGATCTCCGACTGCGAGATCACCTCGGGCAACGAGCTCTCCTCGATCCTTTCGGAGGAGCAGCAGTTGGCGGACGAGGCGAACGCAAAGCGCGAGCAGGCGCGGATAGTGGAGGTTGTCAGCATCATCGTGGCTGTGGCGGTGGTGGTGCTCTCGATTGTCTCCATCATCCTCATTCGGAGAAACTATCGTCGTAATCACACTCCCGTGTTCAACGACAAGTACTTCCGTGACGTTCCCACCGCCGATCATCCCGCGGTTCTCGGTGCCCTTCATCGTGGTGGAAGCGCAGACGTCGAGGACTTTACTGCGACGCTCATGCGTCTCACGGACCAGGGCGTCGTAAAGCTCGAGAAGGTCAAGATCAAGAAGGACGGTCTCTTCAGGGACAAGGTCGAGGAGGACTATCGCCTCACGCTGACGGGCGTGCCTGACAACGACACGAACACTCCCGAGGGAGAGGCCGCCGCCAGAATCGACGAGGCTGCCCTCCACATGCTCTTCGACAAAATCGAGNNCCCGCCACGAGCGAGTCGTCGGGAACCCGGGGGAACGGGTCCCACCTCTACTTCTCTCGCATCGAGGAGTACGCCAAGGGCAATCCGGAGGAGTACTCGGACGCGTACAGCAGCTGGAGCAACACCATCGAGGGGCAGTACATCAGCCGCTTCAGCGGAAGCTCGAAGGGCACGGGCCGCGGCAAGCTCGGTGCCATCTTCGCGTTCGACTGCTTCGTCTTGCCCATCCTGCTATGGTTCTTCTTCATCGTCATCGGCCTACCGTGGTACGTCATTCTCGCTACCGTCGCCGCGCTTGAGGCCTGTGGCATCATCGCGATTGTCTCGATGAAGAAGCTCAGGCCACTCACCCAGGAGGGGGTCGAGGTCGCTGCGAAGCTTGACGCGCTCGAGCGCTGGCTGAGAGAGTTCACAAGGCTCGAGGAGGCAGTCCCCCGAGACGTCGTCCTCNNTCGTCATGGCGGTCGTGCTCGGGGTCGCTAACGAGGTCATCGAACAGCTCAAGATGGTGGCACCCGAGATTCTCGACGACGTGAGGATGCGTCCGACCTACGGCTGGTACTACTACGGCATCCACGGTGGCCTCGGCTCACCGGCGAGTGTGTTCGCAGGGGCGGCGCAGGCGGCTCACTCCGTCTCGACTGCGGCTCTCGCCAGCTCTACTGTGAG
>DCZG01000082.1 GCA_002331575.1 Atopobium sp. UBA2090
GCCGGCGGCGTCTGCGCGAGGAGCCTTGCTGAGTCATGCGGCATGAAGGTCGCCGTCCTCGAGAGGCGTGGCCACATCGCGGGCAACGCCTACGACTACGTCGACGAGGCCGGCGTGCTCGTCCACAAGTACGGTCCCCACATCTACCACACCTTCAACGACCGCGTCGACCAGTACCTCTCACGGTTCACCGAGTGGACTCCCTACCAGCATAAGGTGCTTGCCGACGTGCATGGTACGCTCATGCCGGTGCCGTTCAACCACAGCTCCTTGAAGCTCGCCTTCGGTGACGAGAAGGGCGAGCGGCTCTATCAGAAGCTCGTCGCGACCTTCGGGGAGAACAAGAAGGTCCCCATCATGGAGCTCAGGGACAAGAACGACCCAGAGCTCTCGGAGGTCGCCGACTACGTCTACGAGAACGTCTTCCTGCACTACACGATGAAGCAGTGGGGCAAGACGCCCGACCAGATTGACCCCGCCGTCATGGGCCGCGTGCCGATCTTCGTGGGCGATGACGACCGCTACTTCCCGCAGGCCCCGCACCAGGGCATGCCCAAGGTCTCGTACACCGACCTCTTCGAGCACATGCTCAACCATGACCTCGTTTCGGTCTTCCTCGGCGTCGACGCCCGTGACCTCCTCAAAGTAGGCGACTCTGGGGTCACGGTCTGCGGCAAGCCCTATGGTGGCGAGGTCATCTACACGGGCGCTCTCGACGAGCTCTTTGGTTTCGACCTCGGAGCGCTGCCGTATAGGACCGTCGACATGGTCTTCGAGACGCTCGACGAAGACCAGTTCCAGCCCGTCGGCACCGTCAACTACACGGTCTCGGAGAACTTCACGCGCATCACCGAGTTCAAGAACATGACCGGTCAGGTGGTGCCGGGCAAGACCACGATCCTGCGCGAGTACTCGAGGACCTACATCCCCGGCGTGGGGGAGACCCCGTACTACGTCATCAACGAGCCCAAGAACCTCGAGCTCTACAAGCGCTATCGCGAGCGCGTCGAGGGCATCATCAACTTCCACTGCGTGGGTCGTCTCGCCGAGTATCGCTACTACGACATGGACGGTGTCGTCTCGTCGGCGCTCGACCTCTCCGACGAGATCATCTCCGCGCACAACTGACACCATGAGGGGCTTCGTCCGCGACCAGCCCCCTGCATGAGAGGAACCTGCTCGATGGACAAGACCATCACCTTCGGTATTCCCTGCTACAACTCCGCCGACTACATGGACGCCTGCATCACGTCGATTCTCGTCGGCTCCGGGTACGCGGAGGACGTCCAGATCGTCATCGTCGACGACGGGTCCCAGAAGGACGACACGCCTGCCAAGGCCGACGAGTGGGCAGCACGCTATCCTTCGATCATCAAGTCGGTGCACCAGGAGAACGGTGGACACGGCGTCGCGGTCATGAAGGCCCTCGCCAACGCCGACGGCGTGTACTTCAAGAACGTCGACTCTGACGACTGGGTGGACGCGGACGCGCTCAAGGCGCTTCTCGCCCAGCTCCGCACCTTCATCTCGACGGGGGTCCGCGTGGACCTCGTGATCTCGAACTACGTCTACGAGCACGTCGAGGACGGCAAGCGCCACGTCGTCGACTACCGTCGCGTGCTGCCCGTGGGAAAGGTCTTCGGCTGGGACGAGATCCGCCACTTCAAGAAGTCGCAGTACCTGCTCATGCATGCCCTCACGTACCGCGTCGACACGCTCCGCGAGGCAAACCTCACGATGCCCGCGCACACCTTCTACGTGGACAACATCTACGCCTACGTGCCGTTCCCACACTGCAAGTCGCTCTACTACCTCGACGCGGACCTCTATCGCTACTTCATCGGCAGGGAGGACCAGTCGGTCAACGAGAAGGTCCTCATCAGCCGCATCGACCACTACTGGCGCGTCGCGCGCGTGATGATGAAGGCCTACCACATCTACGACGACGTGGACTCCCTCCAGCTCCGCACCTACATGATGGGCTACCTCACGATCATCATGGCGATCTGCTCGGTGTTCTCGAAGCTCTCCGACAGGCCGGACGCCGAGGAGCAGATGACGAGCCTCTGGGCCGACCTCAAAGCCTACGACCGTCGCATGTTCTGGCGTGCGCGCGAGGGCGTCATCGGCCTCGCGTCCAACCTGCCCGGCAAGGTGGGGAATGACATCACGATCCTCATCTATCGCGCCGCCCAGAAGATCGTCAAGTTCAACTAGAGCTCGGCCCTGCGGGTTCCGTCGCTACGCGGCGGCTTCCTTACAGGTCGCGTGCCGCCACGTAGCCGTAGGCGGTCTCCGCCTGCCTGGCGGCGTCAGCGATGGCCCGCTCGAGCGCCCTCGTGGCGAGCGTGGCGACAACGTCCGTCGCCGCCTCGACCTGGTTGGTGGCCATCACGAAGACCGAGTCGCCATCGTTGGTGGTGTGCGTCGGTCGGATGGCGTGGGCGTAGGCGTCTGCCGCCATCTGGGCGACCTTCGTGGCCTGCGCCTTCGTGAGCCTGGCGTTCGTGACGACGCAGCTGATGGTGGTGTTCGTCCGCTCGAGGGGCATGCTCGCCTGCATGGCGAGAAGCGCNNGTGGTGCAGGCGACCTTGTCGCCGTCCGGTGTGAGCATGCCCGCGATCGCGATGCCCGTGTCGGGATCGACGACGTCACCGCAGGCGTTCACTGCCGCCACGGCTCCGCAGACGAGCTCTCCCGCCTCCTCGACGTCCTCACCGAGGCCGGACTTCATCGCCCGCTGGAGCCCTCCCAGCTTTCCGACCGTGCATCCCGCACCCGCGCCCACGTTGCCGCGCGCGAGGGGAGTTCCGTCACCCTCGAGGGCGGCTCTCGTCGCCCCGGCGCCGTCTTCCGCGGTCGGTCTGACCGCGGAGCTGCCGCAGGCAAGGTCGAAGACGCAGGCGCCCGAGACGATGGGCACGACCCCCACGCCGACGTCGAGTCCGATGCCGTGACGCTCGAGCTCGTCGGCGACGCCGCATGAGGCCGCGAGGCCGTAGGCGCTGCCCCCCGAGAGAACGACGGCGTTGAGGACCTGGACGGTCTCCTCCGGGCGGAGCAGGTCCGTCTCGCGGGTCGCAGGGGCCCCGCCGCGCACGTCGACGGCACCGGTGGCGCCCTCGGGGCAGATGATGACCGTGCAGCCGGTTCCCGCGTCGCCGTCGGTGGCGTGCGCGGCGAAGATGCCGGGTATCTGCGTGATGCTCTTGATGACTGCCATGACTAACCTCCCAGGGGGCCGAGCGTAGCGTCCGAACCCGTCAGCCTGCCCATCTCGCGGACGAACCTCGCCACCGGCAGACCGACCACGTTGAAGTAGTCGCCTCGAATGCCGTGCACCAAGAGCCTGCCCCTGTCCTGTATCCCGTAGGCGCCCGCCTTGTCGAGCGGTTCGCCCGAGTCTGCGTAGGCGCGTATCTCGCCGCTCGTGAGGGGATAGAACTCGACGTCGGTGGTCTCCACGAACGATGTCGTCTTCTCGACGGACGCTGCAGGGGAGAGGAGCATGACATAGACGCCAGTGGAGACGTGATGCACCCTACCCGAGAGGCCCTCGAGCATTCGTCTGGCGTCGTCGGCGTCCGCGGGCTTGCCGAGTACCTCGCCGTCGTCCGTCCAGACGATGGTGTCAGCTGCCACGAGCAGGGGATCGGTCGTACTGCCTTTGAGGAGGAGGCGCGTGGCCTCGGCCTTCTCGCGGGCGAGACGCCCCACGAGCGTCTCTGGCGCCTCGTCGGGCAGGCGCGTCTCGTCGATGTCCGCGGGCAGCACCTCGAGCGAGAAGCCCNNTCCCGCCTCCTCGAGAAGCTCTCGTCGGCGGGGTGACTGTGATGCGAGAATCATGGGGACTCCTGATGACGGGTGCGCGTGGAGACTCCTGCGACTCTCATGGCAATGGGAGGGCCGCCGGGGCAGCTCTCCCATTGTAGGTGTTGGCCGAACCGCGTGTGCTACTCGAGGGTGATGGCGGAGACGGGGCAGTTCTCGGCTGCCTCGCGGGCGTCGTCCTCGAGCTCCTCGGGGATGTCGTCCTCGATCGCCTCGGCGACGTCATCGTCGTTGAGCGTGAACACGTCCTCGCAGATGCCCTCGCAGGCGCCGCAGCCTATGCAGTCATCGTTGACGAAAGCCTTCATGACGGTGTCCTCTCTTTAGGCGCTGGGCTCCCTTACCCAAGCTCTCGCGTCCCTTTGTACGACTCTGGGCCCTCCAGGTGCCAACTACTTCCTGTACGGCAATGATATTGCGCCTAGTGGCGTGTCCGGGCTACGAGCGAGCGAGATGGGTCACGGTCTCGACGTGGAAGGTCTGGGGGAAGAGATCCACGGGTGTGACACGCACGGGGCGGAAGGTGCCGGCTTGTACGAAGCGGGCGAGGTCGCGTGCGAGCGTGGCGGGATCGCAGGACACGTAGGCGATCGCACGTGCTGGCTGCTCGGAGAGACGTCGAATTACGTCGGCGTCGAGCCCTGCTCGCGGAGGGTCGACGACGATCACGTCGGCATCCGTGTCGGGGAACTCGCGTCCCGCGTCGCCGCCGACCACGTCGACGTTGTCGAGACGGGCGGACTCGATGTTGCGCCGGAGGTCGCGGACGGCGGGGCCGTACGACTCGACGGCCGAGACGAAGCTCGTGCGCCTCGCGAGGGGCAGCGTGAACGTTCCGGCACCGCAGTAGAGGTCCATCGCCTCGTCGTCAGGCGCGGGGCTCAGCGCGTCCATGACGAGCTCGACGAGCTTCTCGGCCCCTGCGGTGTTCACCTGGAAGAACGAGGGCGCAGAGACGCGCATGCGCTCGGAGCCCACTATCTCGCCCCAGCTCCCGCTTCCTGAGAGCGCCTCCACGCCCGCGATGCGACGGGCCTTGGCCGGCCCCTTCTCCATCACGCGGACGATCGAGGTGGCCTTGGTCGCGTCTGAGATGACTCGTGCCGCCTGAGCCCGGGGGAAGCCTCCGGGGGCGTCCCAGAGCGAGACCTCGAGCTCGCGGGTTCGCGCGGAAGCTCGGATGCCGATACGCTCGAAGCCGAGGCTGCGCGAGCCGGCGAGATACGACACCGCGCCGGCGACGGACTTCACGGAGCTCGCGTAGGTCTTGTCAAGGAGCAGACACGAGGTCACCTTGACGGTGCCCGTGCCTCCGGCGGCATGCATGCCAACGAGCGGCTTTCCCGACTGCCGGGAGAAGGCGAGCTCGATCTTGTTGCGATAGCCCCAGGGCTCGCTCGGCGAGACGCACTCGGCGACGAGCGCCTCGGAGACGTCCGCCGGCATATGGCCGATGCGGGTGAGAGCGTCGACGACGCCCGCACGCTTTGCTGACGCCTGCGCTGGGTAGGACAGCTGCGCCCAGGGGCAGCCGCCGCAGAGGGCGGCGTAGGGGCAGCGTGGCGCGACGCGGTCGGCGGAGGCCTCGACGACCTCGACGACGTGTCCCTTGGAGAAGGAGGGGCCGTCGCTGTCGATCGTCACCAGGGCGACGTCGCCTGGGACGCCGCCTCCCACGAAGACGGTCTTGCCCTCGGACGTGTGGGCGATGGCGTCAGGGCCGTAGCTCATGCGCTCGACGGTGAGCTGGAGTGCTGTCGTGTCTGCCATCGGCGCTACCTGCCGGTGAAGAGCGTGCGAAAGCCGCGACCGATGAGCGAGAAGGCGGTCGAGATCCTTCCGGCATGGCGCTGGGGCTCGGGCTCGGGGCACTTGACGGGCTGGGGTGCGGGTGCGCTCGCCGCAGGCTCGGGAGCAGGCGCGGCCCGCACCGGCTCGACGGCCTCCGGTGCGGGCGCCTCGGGCACGGGCTCGGGTTCGGCGAGGGGCGCCTCCTCGACGACGACCTCGGGCTCGTCGGACGCCGTCTGCTCAGCCGTGTCCGACGGTTCGGCTGCGACCAGGTCGGGCTGGTCGTCGGCCGCATACGTAGTGACCGCGGGGGCGGAGATGATCGCGCGGAGCTCGTCGCCCGAGAGGTCGGGGAGGATCCTCGAGACGGGGGTGAGGGAGAGCGCCTCGTCGCCGAGGTGCGCGCGACGGTAGGCGATGGCAAGAAGGACCTCCTGGCTGTTGACGCGCGGGGCATCCGGGTCGGAGGCCACGGGCCCCCAGGTTCCCTCGGAGGTGAGCTCACGTGCCTTGACGTTGTCGGCGAGCTGGAGGTTGATGAAGGTCGTGACGAGCGAGCGGCAGGTCGGGTCGGTCACGGGGAAGGCGATCTCGACGCGACGCTCGGTGTTTCTCGTCATCATGTCGGCGCTCGAGAGGTTGATCGTGTCGGCGTCAATGCCGAACGCGTAGACGCGCGCATGCTCGAGGAAGCGCCCGACTATCTCGCGCACCACGAGGCCGTCCGTCTTGCCGGGCACGTTGGCCCTGATGCAGCAGATGCCGCGGACGATCATGAGGACCTTCACGCCCGCCTCGCTCGCCTCCGAGATCTTGTCGATGACGTCTCGGTCCGTGAGGGAGTTCATCTTGAGGAAGACCTGAGCCGGCCGTCCCGCGCGCGCCCGCTCGATCTCACGGTCGAGCCCGCGCATGACGAGCGGCTTCAGGCTGATGGGAGCCACGCCGATGTTCTTGTAGGTGCCGCGGAGATTGCCGAGGGAGAGGTTGCGGAAGAAGGTGTTACCGTCCTCGCCGATGCCGGGGTTGGCGGTCATGAGCAGGAAGTCGGAGTAGAGGCGCGCGGTCTTCTCGTTGAAGTTGCCCGTTCCGAGGCAGGTCAGACGGCTGATCTCACCGCCGTCGTGGTAGGTGATCTGGCAGATCTTGGAGTGACACTTGAAGCCCTCCGAGCCGTAGATCACAGTGCAGCCGGCGTCCTCGAGGCGCTCCGCCCAGGCGATGTTGTTCTCCTCGTCGAAGCGGGCGCGGAGCTCCATGAGGACGGTCACCTCCTTGCCTGCCTCCGCCGCGGCGATGAGGCTCTCGCAGAGGTGTGACCGCGTCGCCACGCGGTAGAGGGTGATCTTGATCGAGATGCACGCGTCGTCGGCGGACGCCTCTCGGACGAGCCTCAGGAAGGGGTCCATGCTCTCGTACGGATAGACGAGAAGGACGTCGTGGTCCTCGACCTGTGGACGGACCGGCTTCGACAGCTTGACCATGGGGGAGGCCTGAGGCTCGAAGGGGCCGAAGACGCACTCGGCATGCGTGGAGTCGGGGATGCTGCCCTCGAGTCCGAAGACGTAGCCGAGGTCAAGCGGACGGGTCATGTGGAAGACGCGCCTGTCCTCGAGCTTGAGTTCCGAGACGACGAAGGTCTCGAGCTTGTTGCCGATCTTTCCCTGAATCTCGAGACGCACCGGCTGGAGGCGCTGGCGCAGCTTGAGCACCTTCTTCATGTGCTGGCGGTAGTCCTCCTCCTCTTCGACGCCCTCGCCGTCGGGGTCGATGTCGGCGTTCCTCGTCACGCGAAGGATCGCGGAGCGCTTTGGGACGTAGTCGCCGAAGCACTGGTCGATGAAGGTGCGCAGGACGTCCTCGACGAGGGTGTAGCGGAACACCTTGTCTGCCGACGGGAGCGCGACGACGCGCGGCTCCGACGCAGGCACCTCGATGACGCCGAGCACGCCCGACTCAGCTGGGCCGTCGAGTGAGCAGGCGACGAAGAGACGACCGTTCCTGAGGTTCGGGAAGGGGTGGCGCGGGTCGACGATGAGGGGCGAGATGATCGGTGCGAGCCGGCGAGCGAAGTGGCGGGAGAGTGCCGCGCGGTCAGCCTCGGTGTAGGCGTCGGGGGGGATGCGCATGAGTCCCTTGNNCGAGCTCGCCCTCCACGAGCGAGAGCGCCTGCTCATGGCGGTCGACGAGCTTGGGAAGGACCTTGAAGATGTCGTCGAGCTGCTCGGAGGGCGTGTTGTTCGACTTGTTGTCACGGGGCTGGTTCTTGAGGGACGCGAGGTCCGAGAGACCGCCCACGCGAATCATGAACCACTCGTTGAGGTTGCTCTCGAAAATCGAGCAGAACTTGAGTCGCTCGAACAGCGGGACGGACTCGTCGAAGGCCTCGTCGAGGACGCGGTCGTCAAAGCGGAGCCAGCTGATCT
Source organism: Atopobium sp. UBA2090 (assembly GCA_002331575.1). GTDB lineage: Bacteria > Actinomycetota > Coriobacteriia > Coriobacteriales > Atopobiaceae > Olsenella_D. The sequence goes on from DCZG01000082.1 coordinate 8,050, forward strand.
CGCGGTTCTGGGTATAGGAGAAGTCGCGCTCCTGGTCGGCGTCATCGGCCGACTGCGTCTCCTGGGCCTCTCCCTTTGTCGACCTCTTGTCCTCCGAAGACTTCTTCTCGTCAGCCTTCTTGGGTTCGAGCTCACCCTTCGCCGCGTCCTCGACAGGGTTTACCGCCTCGGCGGCCTTGTCCTTGTTGCTCATGGTGCCCCTTAGACGTTCCGGTGCCGAGCCGGACGCTCTCGTCGCAATACGTACAAATTAGATGATACCAGCCCAGACTATGACATTTCGGTCCGCGTAGGGTAAGGTTTTACGGATGAGCTTTCGTTCCACGACCAAGGAGGTTCCATGCCACTGGGGTTGAACGTCCACTCTGAGATCGGCACGCTTAGGAAGGTCATGCTGCATCGGCCGGGCGGGGAGCTCCTCAACCTGTCGCCCGATAACCTCGCGCCGCTGCTCTTCGACGACATCCCGTTCCTCGAGGTGGCACAGGCCGAGCATGACCGCTTCGCGCAGATGCTCCGTGACGAGGGCGTCGAGGTGCTCTATCTCGACCAGCTGGTCGCCGAGGCTCTCGATGCCCATGAGGGCGCGCGCGCCGAGTTCACCGACGAGTACCTCTCCGAGTG
>DCZG01000039.1:0-179 GCA_002331575.1 Atopobium sp. UBA2090
TTCCAGAGCTTCAACCTCTTCGCTCACAAGAGCATCCTCGAGAACGTGACGCTCGGCCCCACCGAGGTCAAGCACGTGCCCAAGGCGCAGGCGGAGGCCGAGGCGATGGAGCTGCTCAAGCGCGTCGGGGTGGCCGAGCAGGCGGGCAAGGTGCCCGCTCAGCTCTCGGGCGGCCAGCA
>DCZG01000039.1:272-1022 GCA_002331575.1 Atopobium sp. UBA2090
GGCATGACGATGGTCGTGGTCACGCACGAGATGAGCTTCGCGCGTCGCGTCTCCAACCGTGTGGTCTTCATGGCGGACGGTCAGATTCTCGAGGAGAACACCCCCGACGAGTTTTTCGACCATCCCCAGACCGCTCGCGCCAAGGAGTTCCTCGAGTCGATCAAGGGTCACTAGCAGGGAAACCTGGAAAAGGGGACAGGTTCATTCTCCAGGTTTTCCGATTTTGCCCCAAAGGTCACGGGCCAAGACCCGAGGGGTGGGTCCTGCTATTTCTGGCGAGAAGCCCTGGATAACGGCCTTGCCGCCTTTTCAGATGACTTGACAATTGTCAAACCTCTGTTCAGGTCTTGACTTGCAGGGGAACGCTACTGCCCTACACGTGTATAACTGTTAGTAGTAGAAAAAGCGTTACAAGGATGCGCAGCACACATGAATCAGAATCGTCCCACGCCTCGCTCCGGAACCCCGAGAAGTGACTCCCATCATTCGACGTCTGACGTCCCAGGGTGGATGAAAAAAGCAAATACCAGGACATCCAGCAACGAGAACTCCCCTGTCGAGTCTCGTGCCGAGGAGCCTGCCGAGCATGAAGCCATGCCAGCCAACCGACAGGTACGCGGAACGTCGAGGGAGCCTCTGCCGGTGACGTCTCGCTCTAGCGTTCCGGAGGTCGTCGGCAGGAGGGGCTCCGTCAGGTTGGCGGGCACTGCCCGGGACCAGGCCATCCACCACGAGTCGACGTTCCCGACG
>DCZG01000039.1:1049-2946 GCA_002331575.1 Atopobium sp. UBA2090
GCCGGCGTCGTATCGGCACTCCGCGCCACGGCACTCGGGCGCGCGGCACAGCGAGGATTTCGAGCAGATGAACCATGAGCCAGAGCCCGAACCCGAGCCGAAGTTCGAGCCAGAGCCGCGGTTCGAGTCCAAGCCCAAGCCCAAGCGCGAGGGATTCTCCCTCATCTCGGGAGAGGACGTCTCGGCGTATTCCCCTGAGGTCGAGTTCACTCCGTGGCATTCGAGCAAGCATGCGCTCGTTGGCGTCATCGTTCTCGTCGTCCTCGTGATAGCGGGCGTCGTGGGCCTCCACGTCTGGAACAACCGCTCCGTCGACGTCATGGTCAATGAATCGAGCGTCTCGATCAAGGTCGGCTCGTCTCTCGACGACCTCGTCTCGACGGCGGGCCTCCAGCTCACGCCAGGCAACTTCATGAGCGTCGGCGGAAACGTGATCACCGAAGGTGGGGGCGATCCCTACGAGGCGAGCCTCAACGGCGTCTCGCTCACGCAAGACCAGATCGGCACCACGAGGGTGAGCGACGGCCAGTCCTACGAGTTCTCCAACGGATCCGACACAACCGAGGGCTACGAGGTGCAGCTCGTCGACGTCCAACCCAAGCTCGAGGTTCAGGGGACCGCTGGCGCCATCACCTATGTCGCGCAGTGGGGCAAGGTCGGACAGAAGCATGTGAACGTAGGAACGACCTCGGGCGAGACGGTCGACGTCGATGTGGTCACGGAGGCCCAGGACGCTATCATCGTCAAGCACAACTTCAACTTCAAGGACGGCCGAAAGCTCATCGCGCTCACCTTCGACGATGGCCCCTCTAAGTACACCCAGCAGTATCTCGACATCCTCGGGCAGTATGGCGCCAAGGCGACGTTCTTCAACCTCGGGCAGAGCGCTGAGACGTATCCGGACCTCGAGAAGGCCTGCATCAGCGCAGGCTGCCAGGTGGCGAGCCATACCTATGACCACCAGCAGCTCACGGCCCTCTCCGGAGACGACGTCTACTCCGAGATTACGAAGGCCTTCGCGAGCATCAACAGCGCATCTGGTACGAGCACCACGATAATTCGCCCGCCCTACGGCTCCTTCACCGACGACACCTGGCTGCTCACCCAGGGAAGCATCTCCGCCTCGTTCATCTGGAACATTGACTCCGAGGACTGGCGCCTTCCGGGATCTAGCGCGATCGTGTCGAACGTCGTCAACAACGCGTACTCCGGCGCAATCATCCTCATGCACGACGGTGGCGGCAACAGGGACGAGGACGTCGAGGCGCTGCCGCAGATTATCCAGGCGCTCCAGAACGACGGTTACACGTTCGTGACCCTTGACGAGCTCATGGCAGCGGATGACTCAATCCCCTCGGACATCGCCTCAGGCAACGCCACGATGCCCTCCGACTGCGTCTGGCCGACGGAGCTCGCGGCATAGGAGGGGCTAGTCGGCTGACGAAGGCTCCCGTTCCTCGACGACGGTCGTCCTCTCCGCAGAGGGCGACTCCTCCTCGGCCTTTTTCCCTGGCACGGGAAGCGTCGTCACGAGCACGATGATCACAGCGATGGCGGCAATCGCAAGGCAGTAGAGCAGGGCGAAATGCTTGAGCGGCAGGTCTGACGAGGGGACTGAGCAATCCTCGGCGGGCTGCTCGCGCTGCCCGTCCGGTCTCACGTTCGAGTGCGTGTCGTTCTGCTCGTCCACGCCTTCTCCCTCTCGCCATCACGACGACCTCTCCACGTTAACCGCGGGGGAGAGGCGATGCAAGCGCAACTTTGAGACTACAGGTCTCGACTGTCATAGAGACGCAGCGAGAAGATCGCGCTTGCGCCAAAGAACGCGAATGCCACCACAGGGAACAAGGCGAGGAATTCTCTCCCTGTGATGAGCCCGGCGACCACCGAGGCATCC
>DCZG01000152.1 GCA_002331575.1 Atopobium sp. UBA2090
GCGGGAAGCCACCCATCTCGCCGATGGTCTTTCCCATCGAGAGAGCGATTGCGACCATGGCTGTGGACATGAACTTCTGCCCGTCCTGCGCGCCGTGCATGAGCGCCACGAACGCCGAGCCGAGCACCTGGAGCTTGCCGAACCCCTCATCGAGTCTTCGTCGGTCGGAGTGTCGGAAGGCCACCTGGATGAGCGCCGCAACCGCCCAGCCCGCGGCGAAGCCGAGGACCGTAGAGAGGACGAGCCCGTAGATGACCTTGACCCACTCGTTCCAGTTGACGCCGCCGAGGCCTCCCTGGACGGCGAGCGCGGCGCCCGTGAGGCCGGCGATGAGGGCGTGGCTCTCGCTCGTGGGAATGCCGAAGACCCAAGCGCCCAGGCCCCAAGAGACGATGCCCACGGTCGCGGCGGCAAGCGCGATGAGCGCCGCATGGGTGTCTCCCCCGAAGTCGACCATGCCCGACATCGTGTCGGCCACGGCCGTGGAGATGAAGGTCATGACGACGAGACCGACGAAGTTGCAGATGACGCTCATGACGATGGCCGCGTCGATGCCGATGGACCGCGTGCCGACGGCCTCGGCGATGGCGTTTGCCGCATCGGTGGCACCGTTGACGAAGATGGTGCCCAGCACGAGAGCCATCACGACGACGAGAAACGGGTTCTCGGCGAGCATGCCGAGAAATTGCGAGAACGAGATCATACGGTATGCCTCTCATTCCACGTGCCGACAGGGGCACGTATGGTTCCCCCAATTGTAAGGGGATGGCAAACTCCGAATGTAAGGAGAAAGTAAGGCATCGCGGTCACCGAAAAATTGCGCATGTTCGCGATATCGTCGACCACAAGGCGTTATCCGGCCCCGCTACTCCGCGCTCTTGAGGGCGCCGACCATGTCGATGCGGTCGAGGGAGCGGTCGGTCATGACGTTGACCACGAGCGTGAACAGGATCGCGAGCGCCGCCGAGACGACGTAGGAGACGGGCGCCACGGTGACGTCGAAGTAAAGCGACGGCATCGCGAGCACGTAGGTGAGGCATCGTGCCAGCGCGTATCCCAGCGGCAGGCCGACCACCACGCCGATGCCCGTGAGCACGAGCGTCTCCTTGTTGACGTAGCGATGCACCTCGCGGCGCTTGAAGCCGAGCACCTTGATGGTGGCGAGCTCGCGCTCCCGCTCGGAGATGTTGGTGTTCGAGAGCGTGAACACCACGGTGAACGAGAGCGCGGCGGCAAGCAGGAGCAGCACATAGACGACGAGGTTGATGAGCGTGAAGGCGGTCGAGAAGTCCCGCACGTACTTCTGCGTGCAGACGACTGAGAGGACGCGGGAGTCCTTGGCCAGCTCCTCCGAGAAGGCGATCTGCTCGTCCGCGTTCCCGCTCAGGTGGACGAGGACGGCATTCGAAGCGGCCTTCTCGCCGAACGCGTCCTCGTAGCCGGTCTCGGTGAGATAGACGGCGTTGCCGAGGTAGTTGGTGACCTCCGCCGCCACGGTGGTAGGACCCTTGTCAAGACGGCTGTTCTCGACCGTGATCGCGGAGCCCGTCGAGAGGCCCATGACCTGCATGGCGTTGACGGTCACGAGCGCTCCGTCATCCGTCGGCGAGACGCTCGCGCCACTCGCGTCACGCAGGCTCACGAAGCCGTCAAGCGACTCCCCCTCGGGCTCGACGACGAGCTGCGCGCTCTCGCGGTCGCTGCCGGACACGACGGTCACGCTGTCCGTGTAGACCTTGACCAGGTCATCCACCCCGTCCTTTTCCTGGAGGTCCGACGCGAGGCCGTCGAGGTCGTCAGACGAGGTCACGGCGAGAAGGTCGTACTGGGTCACGCCGCCAGCCCCGTACTGACGGTCGGGCAGCGAGATGACCGTGTCGCGGATGCCGAAGCCGCAGATGAGAAGGGCAGTGCAGCCCGCGATGCCGAAGACGGTCATGACGAAGCGCCGCCGGTAGCGCAGGAGGTTCCTCGCCGTCACCTTGCTGAGGAAGGACATGCGGCTCCAGAGCGGGCGGATGTTCTCGAGGAAGATCCTCGAGCCGGCCCGCGGGGGCTTGGGGCGCATGAGCGAGGCGGGCTTCTCGCGCATCTCGCCACGGCAGGTGACCACCGTTGCCCCGACGACGCCCACGGCGAAGAGCGCGACCGCCAGGACGGCGCTCGCGAGGTCAAAGTGGAGGGTGAACGAGGGCAGGGCATACATGATGCGGAAGAACACGAAGATGATCTCGGGGAGGACGACGAAGCCGAGGACGTTGCCCGCGATTCCGCCCGCGAGACAGGCGGAGAGCGCGTAGACGACGTACTTGCTGAGGATGCGCCCGCGACCGTAGCCGAGGGCCTTGTACAGGCCGATGAGCTCGCGCTCCTCCTCCACCATGCGCGTGATCGTCGTGAGGCTGATGAGCACGGCGACCAGGAAGAAGATCGCGGGGAACACCGTTCCGAGGGCCTCGATGGCCGAGGCGTCCGACTCCACGCTCGCGTAGCTCGAGAGGCTCGAGCGGTCCTGCACGTACCACACGGCATCGCTTATGGACGCGACCTCGCCGCGCGCGTCGGCGATCTTCTGGAGGGCGTCGGTGCGATTCTGCTCGTACTCGGCGCGGCCGTCGTCGAGCTCCGCCTGGGAGTCCGCGAGCGTGACGGCGTTGGCGTCGAGCTCGTCGCGGGCGCTCGAGAGCTGCGAGAGCGTCGAGGCGCGCTGGTCGGCGAGAGTCGCCGCGCTCTCGTCGAGCGTGGCGCGGGTCTCGGCGAGCTGCTCGCGTCCCGCCGCAATCTGGTCGAGGCCCGAGACGATCGTCGAGCGCGTGGTCTCGAGTTCCTGGCGCTTGTCGGCGATCTGCGCGAGCGCGTCCTCCTGTGCGGCGTCGAGCTGGGCGTAGCCGTCCGCGAGCTGTGCCTCGCCCTGCACCACTGACGCCATGGACGGCCCCAGCTGGGCTGCCGCCTGCGCCTGGGCGCGTTGCGCCTCGAGCTCGGCAATGGCTGCGGCACCCTCTGTCGTCGTGGGGTCGAGACCGGCCTCGGCGGCGTCGATGGCTGCCTCCGCCGACGCGACATAGACGGACGTGGCGGCGTCGACCGCCGCCTGGGAGGTGGCGTCGCCCGTCTGCGTGAGCGTCGTCCAGGCGTCGGCCGGCCAGGCGCTCCCAAGGGCGGTGGCCACGGTCTGGGCTGCCCCCTCGAGCTGAGAGCGACTCGCCGCGAGCGTCGCCTTCTGGGCGTCGAGCGCGTCTCGCTGCGCGGAGATGTCGGACGTGGTCTTTGCCTCGGCGTCCGAGAGCTGCGCAAGCCCGTCGTCCACCTGGGCGAGCCCGTCGTTCGCCTCCGCCTCGCGCGAGTCGAGCTCCGTCTCCCCTGACGCGACCTGGGCGTATCCGTCGTCGATCTGCTGCTGTGCCGAGGCGAGCTCACTTCTCGCCAGCGTCTCCTGGAGCGAGAGCTCCTCTCGCCCGGACTCGAGCTGCGCCATGCCGTCGTCAATCTGGGCCTGGGCGTCGTCAAGCTCGCCCTCGGCGTCGGCGAGCTCGGAGAGCGCGTCCTGCTCCTTCTCGTCGATCTTCGCATTGGCGGCATCGCGGACCTCGCTCGTGCGCCGATCCTCGCGGTTGGGGCGAATCTGCTCGATCTCTTCGTTGACGGCGTTCACGAGCCCGTCGTATCCGTCCGAGTAGCACAGCAGCGCCGAGGCGCCGTCGACACGCAGGTAGACGACCGTGAAGGTGTCGACCAGAACGTCGTCGGGAAGCACGAAGAAGGCGTAGTCGGCGCCTCCCGTGGAGCGGAACGACATGGATTGGCCGCCCGCGTTGATGTCCATGGGGTCGAGCACGACGCCTGTGATCGTGTACTCCTTGCGCTCGAAGACCGCCGAGTCGTCGCCGACGTCCACGAGGTCGTCGTCGGAGGCCGCCTGCGCGTCCTCGTCCGCCTCGCTGCGGAAGGTCACGGTGTCGCCGATCGAGGCGCCGGAGTCGGCGAGGTAGCGCTCGGTGACGGCGACCTCGCCAGCCGTCTGGGGAAGACGACCGTCGACGACCTCGGGTTCGTTGATGCCCGTATCCGAGAGGGCGCGCACGTCGACCTTCGACGAACCCGAGCCCACGGTCGTGTAGTCCGTCTCGGTCCAGCCTCCGACGGCCTTCTCGACCCCGTCGAGGGAGGCGAGCGAGTCAACGTCATCCTGCGTGAGGCCGAGGGTCGACTGGACGCGGACGTCGAAGAGCGACTGGGCGTCGAAGAACTCGTCCGCGGACTCGCGCAGGTCGACGCAGGCAGCCTTGAGCCCGACGAGCATGGTGACGCCGAGGGCGCAGATCACTGCGATGGCCACGAAGCGCTTGAGCGTCCCGCGGATGGTCCGCGCGATGCCGATGTCGAACATCTTGTGCGACGTCACGCGCGCCATCCGACTACCACTCGATCTCGGAGGTCGGCCTCGGGCTCTCGTTGACGCCCACGTCCACCACGCGACCGCTCTTGAAGCGGATGACGCGGTTGGCCATCCCGGCAATCGCCGCGTTGTGCGTCACGATGACGATGGTGATGCCCTCCCCCTGGCAGGTGTCCTGCAGGAGCTGGAGGATCTGCTTGCCTGTCTGGTAGTCGAGTGCGCCGGTGGGCTCGTCGCAGAGGAGGAGC
>DCZG01000051.1:0-3841 GCA_002331575.1 Atopobium sp. UBA2090
TCGCAATCAGCCGAGAGTCCGGTACTCTGTCGGCTGTTCGTTATTGATGGCACTCTGAACAGCCGACACTCAGTTCTATAGTCGGCTTTTGGCAAACCAACAAAGAAGAGCCACCTCAAAAATCGAGGCGGCTCTTCTTTATTGTCGACAATCTTATTTTGGACAAATTCGGATTATCTGCATTTCTTTGAAAACTTAGTAATTTTAGCTCAGGTGTGGATTATTGGAACAACTTTTTGTACATCGCAATCGTTTCTTCTAATGTCGGCGTGAATGGGTTTCCTGGTGCGCAGGCATCGATCATGGCATTTTTGGACAGGTAATCGTAATCGAATTCCTCTTCCTTGATGCCCAACTCATTCAATGAGGTTGGAATACCAACGACTTTGGACAAACGTTTGATTTCTTCGACCGTGTAATCCGCGCAGGCTTGATCGGATACGTCAGCCGTTACTGCCAAGCCTAATGCTTTCGCTACTTTGCGGAAACGTTCAGGTGCAAATTTGGCATTTTCAGCTTCCACAATCGGCAACAACATCGCGCAGCAAACGCCGTGCGGCAAGTGGTAGACGGCACCCAATTGGTGAGCCATCGAATGCACATAGCCAAGGCCGGCATTGTTGAAGGCCATTCCGCCCAAGAAGATGGCATTGACCATTTTATCGCGCGCATCGAGATCCGTGCCGTTTTCGACAGCTTTCGGCAAGTATTCGCGGATCAATTCGATCGCTCCGGCTGCCAAGACTTCCGTCACAGCGTATGCGCCCGGCGTTACCATCGATTCGATCGCATGCGTCAAAGCATCCATTCCGGTCGCTGCAGTCAATGATTTCGGCATCGTCAACATCAATTCAGGATCGTTCACGGAAATCTTCGCCAAGCTGTTTTTGTCGACCATAACCATCTTCACTTTGCGGTCTTCATCGGTGATGACGTAGTTGATCGTGACCTCGGCTGCGGTGCCGGCGGTCGTCGGCACGGCGATGGTGAACGTGGCGTGCTTCTTGGTGTCGGCGACGCCCTCGAGGCTCACCACGTCGGCGAACTCGGGGTTCTCGACGATGATGCCGATGGCCTTGGCGGTGTCCATCGAGGAGCCGCCGCCGATGGTGACGATCATGTCCGCGCCGGACTCCTTGAAGGCGGCGACGCCGTCCTGCACGTTCTTGATCGTGGGGTTGGGCTTGATCTTGGAGTAGAGGCTCCAGGGGATGCCGGCGGCGTCGAGGAGGTCGGTCACCTTGGAGGTGACGCCGAACTTCACGAGGTCGGGGTCGGAGCAGACGAAGGCCTTCTTGAAGCCGCGGCGCGTGATCTCGCCGGGAATCTCCTGGATGGCGCCCGAGCCGTGATACGAGATGGTGTTGAGAACGAAACGATTTGCCATGGTTCCTCCTAGAAGTCGGTGCAGTGCCAGCACCCCTATGATAGCGGCAATACGGGAGTCGGGCTAAATGAAGTCCGACGTCGAGCCCGGGGTCTGCGGGACGACGTACGTGCCGTCGCGGATGATGACCGGGTCCTTGAAGTACTTCGCGAGATGCGGGATGTACTCGAGGAAGAGGGCCGGATGCCCCACGCTGATGTGGTTGAAGAGGACGAGGTGCTGGTGAATCTGGCCCATGTCGCCCACGTGCGGGATGACGGGCACGTCGAACTTGCGGGACATGAGGCTCACGAGGATCCACTCGGAGATGCCGCCCACGCGAAGAGCGTCGACCTGGTTGAACGACATGGCCTTGGCCTGCAGGTAGTTCTTGAACATGACCTTGTTGGGGACGTGCTCGCCGAGCGCGATCTTGAGGGGCGAGAAGGCACGGGCGATGGTCTGGTGCGCCAGGACGTCGTCGGGGTCGGTCGGCTCCTCGATCCAGTACGGGTTCATCTTCCGGATCTGGGGGATGACCTCGATGGCGTCGGACATGGTCCACTGCTGGTTCACGTCGAGCATGATCGTGACGTCGTCGCCGACGGTCTCGCGGATGAGAAGGGCGCGGCGGATGTCGCGCTCGTGGTCGCGGGAGCCGATCTTGAGCTTCATCGCGGTGAAGCCGTTCTCGACGGCCTGCTTCGCGTTTGCGACGACCTTCTCGTCAGGGTAGTTGAACCAGCCCACCGACGTGTCGTAGCCGGTGTAGCCCGTGTCGAGGATGCCCATGCGGTCGGCCTTGGTGAGCTGCGCCTCGCGCAGGATGGCGAGGGCTTCGTCGCGGGTGAGCACGTCCTCGACGTAGCGGAAGTCGCAGAGGGCGACGACCTGCTCGGGCGTGAGGTCGACGAGGAGCTTCCAGAGGGGCACGTCGCGCGACTTGGCCCAGAGGTCGAAGCACGCGTTGGTGATGCTCGCGAGCGCCAGGTGCACGACGCCCTTGTGGGGGCCGAGCCAGCGGTAGCAGGGGGAGTCGGTGATGCTCGCGAACGTCTCGCCGAAGTGGGACATGAGCTCCTCGATGTCCTGCCCGACGAGGACGTCTGACAGATAGCCGATTGCCTTGCAGACGAGGTCGTTCCCGTAGCCGAGGGTGAAGGTGAGGCCCGTTCCCTCGAGGTCGGTGTCGGTCTTGAGCTTGCAGACGGCATAGGCGTACTGGGGGACGGTGTGGACCGCGTCCGACCCCGCGCCATCCTCGAGCGCGAAGCGCTTGTCCTCGACCTCGATGCCACGTATCGTGACAGCTCCCATGGCGATATCACATCCTTTTCCGCCCCGACGCGATGTCGGAGCTCGTCTCTTGTGGTAAAGTGTTCCTATATACGAAAACAGTTCACATATACGGCTGATACTGTAGACCGCAGATGTGGGAAAGTCAACGGCATTCTCTGAGAACCGACAGGCGGTTGGCCTTGTGGCGCGGGAGGTTTGCGGTCCGAGAAGGCCTACTATGTCTTCGGAGCGGGAATCTCGTGCCCGACCCGGCGAGAAGGGAATCAATGATGTCTGAAGAAGGTGCCGGACGCGGCACGGAGCATCGCTCAACGCTGAGGGTGCTCACCATTCTCGAGCTTCTCGCCCAGAACAAGTCCGGGATGACCCTCTCGGAGCTTGGGCGCGAACTCGGGGCGCCCAAGAGCAGCGTCTCCCCGATCATCCACACGATGGCAGACTACGGCTTCGTGGAGCTGGACGAGGCCTCGTCGCGCTACTCCGTCGGACTCAAGACCTACCTCGTCGGGATGGCCTATGACACGGCCGGTCATGCGATGAAGGTCGTCACCGACGAGATGCGCACCGTCGTCGACCAGTGCAACGAGACCTGCCAGCTGGGAGTTCTCGACGCGGGCCGAGCGCTCTACATCGCGAAGGTGGACTCGACGGAGGCCATCAGCCTCAAGTCCGACGTCGGCAAGAGCCTTCCCCTCTACTGCACCGCCATCGGCAAGGCGCTCATCTCGGAGATGAGCGAGGACGAGGTCAAGGGCTTGGTGGGAGAGAGGTACGAGAGGATCACGAGCAAGACCGTCACGACGTACGCCCAGCTCGCGCGTCAGCTTGAGGAGGTCCGCGCGACGGGTATCGCGCGTGACTCCGGGGAGGTCACCGAGGACGTGGACTGCCTCGCCATCCCCATCAAGGTGTGCGGCCGCGTCGTCTACGGGATGAGCGTCTCCGTTCCGTCGTTCCGCTATACGGCCGAGAAGGAGCAGTCGGTCAAGGAGATCCTGCTTGCCGCCAAAGAGAGGCTCGAGACCTCGCTCGCCTGAGACGAGCCGAGATGCCACGCATGGAGACGAACGGTTCGTCCTTCGCGTGCGTGGACGAGTTCAAGCCTGCTGGGGCGGTGTTCTTCTAAGAAGAGAACATCGGGGGGCAATTCCTGCGACAGCATGCGTGATGTGGCCC
>DCZG01000051.1:3847-10534 GCA_002331575.1 Atopobium sp. UBA2090
GGGCCACATCTACCTTCCGGCGTACGATGATGCACAAATACACGAACGCCGTTCGCGATGCGAAACACGCCGTTCGCTTCCAAACCGCCGTCTCTCCGCACATCTTCGAATTTCCAGGCTATAGTTCCGCTTGTAGTTCGAAATAAAGAACTACGTTCACATATACGAACTATAGCACGGCGCAGTATACCCAGGCATAGAGAGGAAGATGGCATGTTAGCAGGAGGCATTGCAGTACTCGTTCTTGCTGGTTTCTTCCAGGGCACGTACGGACTCGGGATGAAGAAGTATGAGCCGTTCTCCTGGGAGGCCATGTGGGCGGTCTTCTCGATTGTCGGCATGGTCATCACGCCGTGCGTCTGGGCGTCGATCACGGTTCCCGGGTTCTTCCAGTACATCGCCGCGGCACCTGCCCAGACGATTCTCATGGCGGCCTTCTGCGGGTTCTTCTGGGGCGTCTCGGCCATCGGCTTCGGCAAGGCCATCGACTACATCGGCATCTCGCTCACGAACGGCATCGCCTACGGCGTCTCGTGCATCGTCGGCGCCCTCGTCCCGCTGTTCCTGAGCTCCAAGGTCCCGAGCAGTGCCTACGTCACCGGCCTCGTCATCGGCATCGTCCTCCTCGTCATCGGCCTCGTCCTCTTCACCAAGGCCGGGCTCCTGCGTGACGCGCAGGGCGCCAACACCGAGAAGGGTCGCGACCCGCGCTTCAAGACCGGCCTCATCCTCGCGTTCGTCTCCGGTCTCGGCGGCGCCGCCCAGAACATCGGCTTCACCTATGCGGGCGTCACGAGCCAGCTCGCCGTCGCGAATGGCGTGAGCGCCACCAACGCGGCCGTCATCCCCTGGATCGTCGTCGTCTCCATGGGCGGCTTCATCGCGAACATCGGCTACGCGCTCGTCCTGCTCGCCAAGAACAAGAACTTCCACAACTACACCGACAAGGGCTGCGGCGTCGGCTACGCGAAGAGCGCCCTCACCGGCATCGCCTGGTACGCTGCCCTCGGCGTCTACGGCATCGCGACCGTCCTTCTCGGCGGCTTCGGCCCCGTGGTCGGTTGGATCGGCTTCAACGCGCTCGGACTGATCATCGCGAACGCCTGGGGACTCAAGGACGGCGAGTGGGACGGCTTCGAGAAGGCAAAGAAGTTCCTCCTCAGCGCAGACGCGATCCTCGTCGTGTCGCTGGTCATCCTCGGCATCTCCAACACGCTCTAGGCACGACTGGTTCGGTTCGAACGGCCTCATACGCAATGGCCGCTGCGGCGGCACAAGGAGAAGGAGCGTAGATACACATGGTTGATTCGCTTGATGAGATGAAGTTCTGCCCAGTGCACCCGACCGAGGAGGAGAAGCGTCCGATCGTCTCCATCGGTGCCGGCGGCATCGTGAACGACTGCCACTATCCCGCCTACAAGCTGGCCGGCTATAGCGTGATCGGTCTGTTCGACCTCAAGCCCGAGCGCGCTCAGATGATGGCCGAGAAGTTCGGCGTGCCCACCGTCTGCCCGACGATCGACGACGCGGTCAAGCTCGCCCAGGACAACGGCGCCATCTTCGACATCGCCGTTCCCGCCTCCCGCATCCCGTCCGTCCTCGAACACATCCCCGACGGCTCCGCGACCCTCATCCAGAAGCCGATGGGCGAGAACATCCAGCAGGCACGCAAGATTCTCGACATGGTCCACGAGAAGCACCTCACCGCCGGCATCAACTTCCAGCTGCGCGACGCGCCCTACATCATCGCGGCGAAGCAGATGGTCGACAAGGGACTTCTCGGCACGATCGTCGACATGGAGGTTCGCGAGACGGTCTTCACGCCCTGGAACCTCTGGGACTTCCTCTACAAGGTGGACCGCATGGAGATCAACTACCACTCCATCCACTGGGTGGACATGATCCGCTACTTCCTCGGCGATCCCACGGGCGTCTGGTGCAAGACCATGAAGCACCCCGAGATGGACGGTCTCGCGCAGGTCAAGTCGAACATCATCATGGACTACGGCGACTACCTGCGCGCCGGCATCATCTCCAACCACAACCACAAGTACGGCCTCGACGAGCAGGAGTGCTTCATTAAGATCGAGGGCACCAAGGGCTGCATCAAGGTCACCACGGGCGTCTACCTCGACTACCCCAAGGGCAAGCCCGACGTGTTCAAGTACAACTTGCTCGAGGACGGCAAGGGCTGGAGGACGCTCGACGTGCACGGCAGCTGGTTCCCCGAGGCGTTCGTGGGCACCATGGGCGGCCTCATGAAGAAGGTCGCCGACCCGAACTACCACTACATCAACAACATCGACGACGCCTACAAGACGATGTGCGTCTGCGAGGCCTGCTACGAGTCGAGCGCTCACGGTGAGACCCCGGTCGAGTACGAGTAGGACCGAACGCGGTACCGTGTGAGAAGGGGCCGGCCATGGTGCGTCCATGGCCGGCAAGACCGAAGGAGAGGCGGGGCAATGGACGGCAGGCTCGAGATCATCGACTCCCATTTCCACGTGTGGGACCTTGAGCGGCAGAATCTCCCCTGGCTTGCCGAGACGAGCGGTGCGATCACGCGCACCTATACCATCGAGGAGCTCGTCTCGCGCTACGAGTCGGTCGGAGACGTGACGTTCCTGGGAGGGGTCTACGTCGAGGTCAACTCGGACGACCCTCAGCTCGAGGATGAGATCGCCTGGGGCTTCCCTCGCGACAAGGTCCTCGCCCTCATGCTCCGCTCGCGCGTGAGTCCCTGGATGCGCGTCCCGATCCATGCGACCGGCGTTCGTGAGCCGCTCCACGTGCCTTCGTCGCCGCGCGGGCGCTGTCTCGAGCCGAGCTTCGTCGAGGGGCTTCGAGTTCTGGCCCAAAGGAGACTGCCCTTCGAGTCATGCAACCGCGTCGGGGAGCTGGGAGACCTCTACGAGGTGCTCGCACGGGTTCCCGAGGAGACCGTCATCCTCAACCACCTGGGCAACGTCCAGAACCTCGACGATGACTACCGCACTGCCATGCGCAGGCTTGCCACGCTGCCGAACCTTTACGTGAAGGTCTCGGGGTTCCCGACGGGAGACCATGCCTTCGTGGACGAGCTGCTCGGCTTTGCGCGGGAGACCTTCTCATCCGAACGTCTGCTCTACGCATCCAACTGGCCGGTGGTCGAGCTCTACTCCACGTTCGAGGAGAACCTCGGCGTCCTGCGCAAGTCCTTCTCGGACGACGAGCGGTTCTTCAAGACCAACGCGATGCACGCCTACGGAATCAGAGCCTAGCCGGGGCACCTGCCCGGCAGGCAACCCACTGGAAAGGAACGACTTCGATGTCAGAGAAGAAGCCCGTGAGGTACGGTACCATCTCGCGCACCAAGGGCAAGGAGGGCTACGAGGCCTACAAGAAGTTCCACGCCAACCCCTTCCCCGGCGTGAACGAGATGATCAAGAAGTGCAACATCCAGAACTACTCGATCTACTACTACGACGGTCTGCTGTTCTCGTACTTCGACTACGTGGGTGACGACTACGAGGCCGACATGGCCAAGATGGCCGCCGACGCCACGACGCAGCGCTGGTGGGCTGCCGTCGATCCGGTCATGAACCCCTTCAAGGCAGGGGAGACCTGGACTCCGATGGAGGAGCTCTACCACCTCGACTAGCGGCAGATACCTGACAGACAGGTTTGACACCGACGTCCCTCCTTCCGAGCCGGGGGGAGGGGCGTCGCCTTGATAAAGCAGAGGATTCTAAGGAGCATCACATGGGCACGGCACAACCTGAGGGACTGTACGTCGCGGCGATCACGCCGTTCAAGGAGGACGGGTCGATTGACGACGCGGCGACCCGGGCAATGATCGAGAAGAACCTGTCCGAGGGCGCGGCAGGCTTCTTCGTGGCCGGCAGCTCGGGCGAGTGCTTCCTTCTCACCGAAAGCGAGCGCATCCACCTCTTTGAGGTGTTCGCCGAGTACCTGGGATCGTGCACGATGTTCGCTCATGTGGGGTCGTGCGGTACCGAGGAGTCGGTCCGCTATGCCAAGGCAGCCCGTGAACTGGGATTCCAGCGGTTCGCGGCGACGCCCCCCATCTACTACGGCTACCCGGCAAAGGCGGTCGCGGCCTACTACGATGACATCGCCGAAGCGGCGGGCCAGGGGGTCTTCCTCTACAACATCCCATCGAACACCCACTACGACATCGACCTGCACAACACCGAAATCCGTGCCATGTTCGCATCGGGCTCGATCGCCGGCGTCAAGCACACGAACCTCGACATCTACCAGATGGAGCGCCTGCGCAGCATCAACCCCAGCCTCAAGTGCTTCGGCGGCTTTGAGAACGAGATGTGTGCCTTCCTCGCCATGGGCTGCGACGGCTTCATCGGTTCGACGTTCAACTTCATGCTCCCGCACTACCTCAGGATCTTCAACGCCTATCTCGCGGGAGACGGAGAGACCGCAAGGGAGCTCCAGGTCAAGGCCAACAACATCCTCGAGGCGCTGATGTCGGCGGGTCTCTTCCCGGCCATCAAGCACATCCTCAACGAGGAGGGCATGGCGGTCGGCGGTCTGCGCAAGCCCTTCCTGCCGCTCTCCGAGGATGCCGCGGCAGTCGTCGACCGCGTCGTCGCGGAGAACCTCGTACGGTAGGGGTACGCATGCGCGGCTTCGTCCAGATTGACGAGAGGGACAACGTGGCGGTGGCCGTCAGGGATCTTGCCGCGGGGAGCGATGCGCTCGGTACCGCACCAACGGGTGCGCCTCTGCGCCTCGCGGTCGTCGAGGACGTCCCGTGCTTCCACAAGGTTGCGCTCGAGGACATCCCCGCGGGCGGCGTGGTCATCAAGTACGGCGAGTACATCGGCGTCGCCCTGGCGGACATCCATGCAGGTCAGTATGTGCACGTCCACAACGTCGCGAGCAGTGATGCGCTTCGCGAGAGCGCAGGTGCGCGATGAGAAGGGACGTCTTCAGGGGATACCGGCGCGAGGACGGGAGCGTGGGCGTGCGCAACCACGTCCTCGTGCTCCCCACAAGCGTCTGCGCCTCCGACGTCGCGGAGAAGGTCGCCCGTCTCGTCCCGGGGTGCGTGACCTTCCACAACCAGTCCGGGTGCTCGCAGCTCGCCTGCGACCAGGCGCTCACGACGGGCGTGCTCGTGGGGTATGCCGCCAACCCGAACGTGGCTGGCGTGCTCGTCATCGGCCTCGGCTGCGAGGGCTGCCAGGCGAGTCTCGTCGCTGATGCCATTCGCGAGCGAACGAGCAAGCCGATCAAATGCCTCGTCATCCAGGAGGTCGGCGGCACCATCGCCACCGTTGACGAGGGCGTGCGACTGGCTCGCAGACTCGCCGCTCGGGCGGCGAAGGCAAAGCGCGTGGAATGTCCGGTGTCCGAGCTCGTCCTCGGCACCAACTGCGGAGGATCTGACGCCACGAGCGGCCTGGGGTCGAACCCCCTGCTCGGACGGCTCTCCGACATGCTCGTCGACGCCGGGGCGACGACGGTCCTCTGCGAGACGACCGAGTTCGTCGGCGGGGAGCAGGTGCTTGCCCGTCGAGCCGCGACTCCCGAGGTGGCGACGCGCATCCTCGAGGCGGTGCGAGGCTGGGAGAACTACGCGCATCGCTTTGGGGAGGAGATCCGCGACGGGAACCCGAGCCCAGGAAACGTCGCGGGCGGCATCACGACCCTCGAGGAGAAGTCTCTCGGCTGCATTCACAAGGGCGGGCATGCCCCGATCAACGCGTTCTACGAGTATGCCGAGCCCATCGGCCGTCACGAGGGTCTTGTCGTCATGGACACGCCGGGAAACGACCCGACCTCGATGGCCGGCATCATCGCGGGCGGCTGCCAGCTCGTGGTCTTCACGACGGGGAGAGGGACCCCGACGGGCAACCCCATCGCGCCCGTCTACCGCATGACGGCGAACCCCGACACCTACCGATGCATGCGAGACAACACCGACTACGACTGCTCCGAGACCATCTTCGGTCCTCGGAGCATGGACGCGCTCGCCAGCGAGCTCTGGGAGAACGTCCTCGACGTCTGCGACGGCCGGGAGACGCGTGCCGAGTCGATGGGCTTCGTCGAGACGGCCCTTCCGCACCTGTGCAACTTCATGTGAGGGAAGGCGAGAGGACTGCGTCATGGCGAGAAGGACGTGCCGGCTTTCCGCGCGTCCTTCTCGGCCGTGGCATGCAGTTGTCTGGATTCGCGGTCGGACCTACCTGACGCGCTCCACGAGGACCTCCGGTGCGAGCCTCTCCGCAACGGAGAGCTCGAAGTGGCCGGTGGACGCCGAGAGGCAGTTCGCGGTCGCGCAGGCCATCGCAAAGCGGAGCTGGTCAGCCGGCTCCATGCCGCGTGCCATAGCGACGGCGAAGGTCCCGACCATGGTGTCCCCGGAGCCCACGGGGTTCACCACCTCGATGCGAGGGGGAGTGCCGAGGAAGACGCCCTCGTCACAGGCCATGAGCGCGCCCTTGGACCCGAGCGAGACGACGACCTGCGCGACTCCGCGCTCATGGAGCTGGACGGCGGCGTCTGCCACCTCGTCCGGGTTCTCCACCTTGCGGCCGAGAAGGGCGCCGATCTCGTCGGAGTTGGGCTTGACGAGGTCGGGCTTGGCATCGATGCTGCGCTCGAGGAGCGCGCCCGAGGTGTCGAGGATGGCGCGCGCACCGGACTGGTGGACGACGTCGATGA
>DCZG01000050.1 GCA_002331575.1 Atopobium sp. UBA2090
CTAGCCGTAGAAGTCGAAGTTGATGGTGTCGAAGTCGGCGATGCCGAAGTCGGCTGCGTTGCCGGTGAGGGTCGCCTGGTCGACGACCGTGAGCTTGATGGTCGTGCCCTTGGAGAGGGTGAGGGTCACGTCGGACTCGGTGCCCTCCCAGGTGCCGGTGTCGGTGAGCAGGTCGGCGTGGGCCTCGAGGGGCTTGACCTCGCAGGTGCCGTCGTCGTTGAGGATGACGTCGAGCATCTGCTCGTTGCCGCCGGCGGTGCCGTAGACGGTCTGGCCGGTAATCTCGACCGAGCCCCTCCACTGGCCGGCGTAGAACTTGTTGGCGTCGAAGCTCGAGCTCGTGCTCGTGGTCGCGGCCGAGCTGGAGCTCGAGGCGGCCGAGCCGGTGCCCGTCGAGCTGCTCGACGAGCCGCACGCCGCGAGAGGCGCGCAGAGCGCGACCGAGAGCAGGCCGGCCATGACGATGTTCCTGTTCATGATGATCTCCTTAGCAGACATGGGTTCCCACCGCCCATTCGGCCGCGTTGGCAGCCATTCTCACTGGAACCACCTTACCCGACACGCCCGAATCGTCCAGCGATCGAGCGCAAGCAGTCGAACTCGTGACGCGAATTGTCGCCGAGGCATGCGGCGTCACTCGAACGGACTGGTTCCCCTCACAAGTACGGCTCGAAAACTGGTACCGTGGAGGAGCGACCACGGGCCGCATTCTGCCGACTTGGCGAGGGGGAGGCAGCAGATTATGTACAGGTTTCTCATCATCGAAGACGAGCCAGACATGGCGACGGAGCTTCGCGGCCACCTTGACCGCTATGCCAAGGTCCATGGACTCGACTTCGATATCACCTGGGTCAGGACGGCATTCGAATTCGTGGAGTCCAAGGTCAAGTACGACCTCGTCTTCATGGACATCGGCCTCCCGGGCATCAACGGGATGGAGGCGGCCCAGCTGCTGCGCGCCTACGACGATGAGACCCTCATCATCTTCGTGACCAACCTGTCCCAGTACGCCGTAAAGGGATACGAGGTCGGGGCACTCGACTTCGTAGTCAAGCCCGTCTCGTACCACAACCTCTCGATGAGACTCGACCGTGCCATGCGCATCCTCGGACGGCGCGAGGGCAAGAGCATCTGCATCACCACCAAGTTCGGCGCCCGCATCATCCCCATCTCCACGCTCATCTACATTGAGGTGCATGGCCATAACCTCGATTACCACCTCACCGATGAGAAGGAACCGGTCGAACTGCGCGGTAGCCTCGCCCAGCTCGAGGAGGAGCTCGACCCCAGCCTCTTCGTGCGCATCTCCAACAGCTGCCTCGTCAATGCCGACCACATCCGCACCGTGGACGGCCCGACCATGCGCATGTCCAGCGGAGATGAGCTCGTCATCAGCCGTACCAAGCGCAAGGCTGCGCTCGAGGCGCTCGCGGACTACTACGGGGGAAACCGCTGATGGCTCTCGGTCCCATGCTCAACTACGTGGTCAACGGCTTCCTCTTCTCCATCCCCGCGCTCATGCTCGCGGCGCGTCTCCCCAGGCGCCCCCATTACTACGCCCGCGTCGCCCTCTCCATCGCGCTTGTCATCTTCTACCTCTCCAACCCGTTCTCCGGACTCATGCGAGGGGGCACCTTCGAGGTGTTCTCGATCATGGCCCTCTACTTCGCCGTCATTCTCGCCCTGCTTCTCGGCATGGTTCTCTTTGTGACCGAATCGACCCTCTGGGCAGCAGCCTTCTGCGCCGTGGTCGGCTACACCGTCGAGAACCTCGGCGCCGGTCTCGGGGAGCTTCTCGGCCAGCTCCTCCGCATGGGACGGCTCAATATCGGGCTCTTTGGGAACGAGTTCTTTCGCATGGTGCTGTGCTGCGTGATCACCTATGTGCTGTTCTACTTCGCGGTCATTCGCGGAAGACGGGACAGAGCGCTCGAAATCGACCCGAGCAAGACGAGCTTTCTGCTGGTCTTTGGCGTCGTGCTCATCAACATCGTCTTTGACATGTCCATCAAGTACGTCCGCGCCTACAGCGTGCCCTCCGGCTTCACGCTCATCTTCCGCATCGTTCAGCTCGCCGTGTGCTTCTACGCCCTCATGCTCGAGTACGAGATGCTCTACAACCGCCACCTGCTGCTCGAGGCGGCCACGACCGAGCGCATGCTCCACGACCGCGAGCACCAGTACGAGCTCTCGCGCGAGAACATCGAGGCGATCAACGTCAAGTGCCACGACATCCGCCACCAGATTCGCCACCTGGAGGACGGGAGCAACGGCGCGCAGGTCGTCGACAAGGCCGTGCTCGCCGACATCGCGCACCAGGTGAGCATCTATGACTCCACCGTTCGGACCGGAAACGACGCGCTGGACACGATCCTCACCGAGAAGAGCCTGCTCGGCGAGCGCGAGCACATCACGCTCGGCTGCATCGTGGACGGACAGGCGCTCGACTTCATGAGCGACACCGACCTGTACTCCCTCTTCGGGAACGCCCTCGACAACGCCTTCGAGGCCGTGCGGGGGCTGGAGGACGAGGACGAGCGCAACATCTCGCTACTCGTGAAGAGGGCCGCCGGCATGGTCTCCATCCACATCGAGAACTACTACTCCGGCAACGTGCGATTTGAGAACGGTGCGCCCGTGACCACCAAGGCCGACAAGCAGAATCACGGCTACGGTGTGAAGTCGATGCAGCTCATCACCAAGCGCTACGGCGGGTCGCTCACGATGGGCACCGAGGACCAGACCTTCTACCTCAATATCCTCATCCCGGTCCCCAAGGAGGGATAGCCCCTGCCAAAGGTGCCTGCCTGCCAAAGGTGCCAACGCCCTTTGGCAGCCAAAGGGACACCCTACGTCCAATCGGCGAACGGGGGTGTCAGCTATTCGTCAGGACGGCGCTCAACGTCCATCTGCCAATCCCGGTAAGGCGCTCAATCTGCCTGATGGAGAACCCACAGCTCCAGAGCGAGTGCAGCATCTTGTTCCTCATATCGATGGGAGTGCCCTTGAGCTGGGCAGGATCCACTCCGCCGAGCACGCGCACCGCAATCTCGTGAGCTTCGGATGTCGTGACTCTCTGCCGTCCCTCGAAGGGCATCTCGGGATAGGTCTTGTCTTCGCAGAACCATGAGAACGCGGCTTTTCCGCCGAGAAGGTCCAAGAGCATGGACGTGTCGGTCAGTCTCGGCGTGCCGACGTACTCGTGGTAGCTGCTCCACGGATACTCCTCCGCAGAGAAGCCAAGGTCACGTGGGTTGTTGTGGATGTATCGCGCCGCTCCGAGCAGGTACTCCTCGTCCTCGATGGGGAAGCTTGCGAAGCGGGCCTGGAAGACATGGCCAACATGTCCCGTCCGCTCGTTGAAGTACCGAGCGTAGCTCGACTCCATCCTGCACATGGCATCGCTCAGGAGTCCGTCGGGATCAACCGGCAACAGGTGAACGTGGTTATCCATGAGGCACCATGCGATAAGTTTGATGTGATGAAGCTTGGTCTCACGACCGAGCACCTCAACAAACTCCCCCTTATCCGCATCATTCTCGAAGAGAATCTGCCTGCCGTTTCCTCGCATAACGACGTGATAATAGCCTGACTCTGAGATGCTCCGTGGTGACCTTGGCATCCCTCCCCCTTTCGTCTGTGGGAAGGATTGATAGCACCTCGCCTAGGCATCCAAAATCCGTTTCGGTAGACGGCGGTACTGGCACATGCCCGAAAGACGACAATCTCCGCGTCTTTTGTGACGTCCGTCGGAGGGTGTCCCTTTGGCTGCCAAAGGGCGTTGGCACCTTTGGCAGGCTGAAAGGCAGACGGCCCCGCATCGTTGCTGATGCGGGGCCGAAGGGGAGGGGGAAGGGGCTCGATGCTAGTGGCTACTCTTTCCAGTCGCCTGGGGTGACCTCGGTATCGGGCTCCGTGAGCGCCTTGGCAGAGTAGGTGGAGACGCGGTCGTCGTCGATGACGCCGGACCAGTTGAGGCCGAAGCAGAAGTCGTAGGCGTTGCCCTCGGAGTCGGTGTAGGGCGTCACGTCACGCGGAACGTCCTCGTAGCTCGCCTCGACGGTCTCCATGTTGATGGGCATCTGGAACGGAAGCACGGCGGAGGGCTCGGTCTTGCCTCCGATGATGTTCGCGTAGGCCTTCGACGAGGGGGTGCCCATGAAGGCGAAGCTCATGAGGACCACGTCACAGAACGGCTCCAGCTCGGAGAACACCATCGGCCTGCCCGCCTCGACGATGGCGACGACCTTGGCGTTGGGGCACTTCTCCCGCACGGTCTTGACGAGCTCGAGGTCGGAGAGGTTCGTGGCGGCAGAGCTCTTGCCCTTGTAGGAGCGGTTCTCCTTGGTGCCGTCCGCGAGGATCTCGCCGGCGATCGAGGGATCGCGAGCAGTCGTGGCGGTATAGGGCTCGTACTGCAGCGTGATCGGCAGATACTCGACCGTCGTCAGATCGACGCCGCCGAATCCAGAGCCACCGGTGACGCCGTCCTTGGCGTCCTGCGGGTTCTTGATGCGGACGATTGCCCACTCGCAGCCGGCAAGGTCTTCGTCGGAAGGCATGGCGGCGTCGCTCGCCTGGTAGACCCCGGTGGTCGTCTCGCCCGTGAACGCGTTGGTCGAGGTGCCGGTAGGCTCGCCCACGGTGTCGGTCACGACGGTGAAGAGCTCCTTTGCCGCGTCCTCGTCGATGGCCATCTCGAAGTGGGCGGGGTCGGTCGACATGAAGCTGCCCGTGACGAGCTTCTGCGCGATGTACGCCTTCGGCTTTCCGGAGACGCCACCCTTGGCGATTGCCTTGCCGGAGTTCTTGAGCATGACCGTCGACTTCTCGGATGCCTCGAGTCCGAACTCCGCGGCAGCCTCGTCCTCGAGCACGTCCTTGGCAGAGGATCGGTCGGAGTAGGGCTGCTCGAACAGGGAGACGTTCATCATGACGGCAATGATGTGCCGCGCGGACTCCTGCACCCTCGCGAGCGCCTTGTCATCGCCGAGCTCGCTCTGCATGAGCTTGTAGGCGTCGTCGCCGACCTCCATGTCGAATCCGCCGCCATACTGGTCGATGCCCGCTTCGATCATCTTCTGATAGCGCTCGGGCTCGGTCAGGTCCGCCACACCGTAGGTCTGGCTCGTGAGAATGCCCCAGTCGGTGGTGAACATGCCATCCCAGCCCGCGTTGCGGAGGATGCCGAGGTTGCGCTTGTTGTAGCCCGAGCCGACGTTCTCGCCGTACTTCTCGTCCTCGGAGTAGGCGATGCCGTAGCAGGGCATGACCGCGGCCATCTGGCCCGTCGTGGAGTCGAGGTTCAGACCGCCGTCAAGGAAGGGGATGAGATGGGCGTCGAAGTTGTCGCCCGGGAAGACGTTGTACTCACCCGTCTGCGAGTGGTCGTTGCGCCCGCCCTCGGAGCATCCCTCCCCCACGTAGTGCTTCAGCATGGCGGCCACGGAATCGGTGCCCCAGCCCTTGTCGTCGGTGGCGTCATCGTCTCCCCATGTCGACTGCAGGCCGCCGGCGAATGCCTTGGTGAAGTCGCGGTTGACTGCGGGGTCCTCGCAGACGGAGCCCGAGAGACGGCAGCCGATGATCTGGGAGTAGACGTCGACCTGGGGCCCGAGCAGGCATCGAACGCCCGTCGCTCGCCAGGCGCGACCAAGGTACATGCCGGCCTTGCGCCAGACGTCCTTGTCCATGGAAGCGGAGAGGCACACGTTGTCGGGGATGTCATAGAGCTGGTACTGGTCGGTGGAGTTGAGATACGGAATGCCGTAGGTGCTCTCCTCGCACATCTGCTGGACCGTGTTGATCCAGGAGATGTCGGAGGCATACGAGTCGAGGTCGGACTGAAGGCGGGAGACGCCGGCGCGCGAACCCTTGGTCACGAGGCCGTAGTCGGGGTCTGTCGCGCCCTCTGAGTTGTCGGAGGTTCCGCCGTGCCACATGAGCTGAAGCGCCTCGTCGGAGGTGAGCAGGGCGGCGAGAGACGCGGCGCGGTCTGCCACCGGCTGGCGCCAGTCCTCGTAGAAGTCAAGCTTGCCGTCGCCGTTCATGTCCTTGAAGGCAAGGCCGTCGACCTGGATGATCTTCGAGGCATCCATGACGCCGAGCGTGGCGCCGCCATCCTGGGTGACCTTGGTCCAGCCGTCGCGGGTCTCCTCGGAGGTCCACTTGGCCGTGACGTCATCACCGTCCGGATCGATCGGGTACTTGTCAGCAGACGGCAGGCTGCTGGTGCTGGTACCGGCTCCCGTACTGGTCCCGCAGGCGGCGAGGCCCATGAGACCTGCCGTCGCAGCGGAACCGAGCAGGAAGTTCCTGCGAGAAACGCTTCCGTTCATGTTCTTCTCCTTTGTATCCCCCTGTCTGCAGGCCATCCTGCCTGCAGACCTCTACTGACTGGCATCTTCTGGCCTGGCGAGAAGAGCGCGCGTTTTCGAACGCAAGAGGTTCCAGGAAACACGCAAGATGCTGAAAGTGTCTCTGGACGGCGCTCGCGACGGACGCCCGTTCGCCCGTCTCGCCGTCGCTCTGGAGCCCTCGCGCGCAAAGCGTCTCTCGACAATCGGCCCCACACCGTTACCGGTGCAGGGCCGAAGAGGAGGGGGAAGGGGGCTGGCTAAGGGCGGCTATTCGACCCAGTCGCCTGGGGTGACCTCGGTCTCAGGCTGGGTGAGCGCCTTGGCGGAGTAGGTGGAGACGCGGTCGTCGTCGATGACGCCGGACCAGTTGAGGCCGAAGCAGAAGTCGTAGGTATTGCCCTCGGAGTCGGTGTAGCACGCGAGGTCGCGCGGGACGTCCTCGTCCTGAGCCTCGACCGTCTCCATGTTGATGGGCATCTGGCAGGGGAGAAGACCGCTGGGCTCGACCTCGCCGGAGAGGATGCGACCGTACGCGGGACCGAACGCGCGGCCGGAGCTCGCCCAGCTCCACAGGATGACGTCGGCGTAGGGCTCGATCTCGTGGAAGCACTGCGCGTTGTTGGTGGCCTCCACGATGAGGATGATCTTGCCGGTGGGCATGGCGGCACGAAGTGCGATGAGCGCGTCGAGGTCGGACTCGTTGCTTGCGGTGATGGACTTGCCGCGGTAGCTGCGGTTCTCCTTCACGCCATTGACGATGTCTCCCGCAAGGGAGGGGTCACGGGCGGTCGTCGCGGTGTACGGACGATACTGGAGCGAGATGGGCAGGTACTTCTGGTCGTCGGGAACGGGGTCCTTGGAGAACATCGAGCCGCCCTCGCCCGCTCCGGTGTCGGGGCTCGCGATCTTGAAGATTGCGTACTCGCAGCCGGCAAGCTCGTCGGCGGTGAGGCTGGTCACGGTCGTTCCGTCATCGGGATCCGTGACGACGTCGAAGACGTCGCTCACGTACTGCTCGTCCACGACCATCGAGATGGTCGGGTCGGCGCTGCCGCCCATCATGACGGCGAATGCGTTGGCCTGCTCGACCTTCTTGGGGATGTAGCACTTGGGCTTGCCCGTGATGCCACCCTTGGCAATGATCTTGCCGGCGTTCTTGAGCATGACGATCGACTTGTTGGACGCCTCCTGGCCGAACTCCGCGGCAGCCTCGTCCTCGAGAACCTCCTTGCAATGCTCGCGGTCGCAATAGGGCTGGTCGAAGAGCTGGACCTGGTTCATGACCGTGAAGATGCGACGGGCAGAGTCCTGCAGACGGGTGAGCGCGGCGTCCTCGCCGTAGTCGCTCTCGTAGAGCTTGTAGCCGGCCTTGGCGATGTCGAGCGCCCAGTCTCCGCCGATCTGATCGACGGTTGCCTCCAGCAGCTTCTCGAAGCGCTCGTCCTCGGTCATGTCCTTGACGCCGTGGGCGCGATCGCCGTAATCGGTTGCGCGCAGGATCTGCCAGTCGGTGGTGATCATGCCGTCCCAGCCGGCGTTGCGCAGGATGCCGATGTTGCGCGCGTTGTAGGCGCCGCCCCAGAGCGGACCGTACTCCTCGTCCTCGGAGTAGGCGATACCGTAGTTGGGCATCACTGCCGCCATCTCGCCGGTCTTGGAGTCGAGCTTCATGCCGCCGTCGAGGAACGGGATGAGATGCGCGTTGAAGTTGTTGCCGGGGAAGACGTCGAACTTGCCTGCGTCGTTATGGTCGTTGCGGCCGCCCTCGACGGCGCCACCACCGACGAAGTGCTTGAGCATGCAGGCGACGGAATCCTCGCCCCAGCTCTGGTCGTCGGTGAGGTCATCGTCGCCCCAGGTGGACTGCATGCCGCCCGCGTACTTCTGGGTGAGGTCGCGGTTTGTGGCGGGGTCCTCGCACATGGACCCGCCCAGACGCGTGTAGATGACGTTGGAGCCGATGTCCACCTGCGGCCCGAGGTCGACGCGGAAGCCCGCGGAGCGCCAGGCGCGACCGATGTAGTGGCCGGACTTCTTCCAGACGTCGGGGTCGAAGGTCGAGGTCAGGCAGTGGGGATCGGGGATGTCATAGAGCTGATAGGGGTCGGTGGAGTTCATGTAGGGGATGCCGTGCTTGTCGTTCTCCTCGCACCATTCCTGGATGGCGTTGACCCAGGCGATGTCGGTGGCATAGGAGTCGATGTCGGAGTTCGCACGGGAGACGCCCGCGCGCATGCCGTCGGTGAGGATGGTCACGGAGTCGTCGTCGAGCGGCGTCGCCATGCTCGTGAAGCCGTTGTGCCACATGAGCGGAAGAATCTCGTCGGCGGTGAGCGTGGACGCGAGGGCGGCGGCACGGTCGGCGGGCGTCTGGCGCCAGTCCTCGAAGAGGTCGAGCTTGCCGTCGCCGTTTGAGTCCTTGAAGGCGAGGCCGTCTACCTGGATGATCTTGTCCTCGCTCATGACGCCGAGCGTGGCGCCACCATCGGGGTTGGTCACGCGAGTCCAGCCGTCGCGGGTCTCCTCGGAGGTCCACTTGGCCTTGACGTCGTCGCCGTCCGGATCGATCGGGTACTTGTCGGCAGCCGGAGCGCTGCTGGTGCTGGTTCCCGTGCCGGTCCCACAGGCGGCGAGGCCCATGAGGCCTGCCGTCGCGGCGGAGCCGAGCAGGAAGTTCCTGCGAGAAACGCTTGCGTTCATGTCTTCTCCTTTGTATCCCCCTTGTCCGCCGGCCTTCCTGCCTGCGGACCTCTGCTAGCCTGCATCTTCCTGCCCGGCGCGCCGCGAGCCCGGAATCGAGCGCGAGAGGTTCAGACTGCCGCGCAAGATGTCGAAAGCGTCTCTGGGTGGCGTTCGCGGCGGACGCCCCTTGCCCGTCTCGCCGTCGCGATACAATCCCCTCAACCCGCAGAGGAGACGCCATGTACAAGCTGCTGATGATTGAGGACGATGCCGTGGAGGCCGACGTTCTTCGCGAGCATGCGCGCCGCTACGCCGAGGAGCGAGGCGAGGAGTTCTCCGTCACCTGGTATCGGAGCGCTCTCGAGCTCACGGGGGGCGAGCAGCCCTTCGACCTCATCTTCATGGACATCGACATGCCCGGCATCAATGGCATGGAGGCTGCGGAGCTCTTGCGGACCTACGACACCGAGACGCCCCTCATCTTCGTGACCAACCTCGCGCAGTACGCGGTGCGGGGATACGAGGTGCAGGCCATCGACTTCATGGTCAAGCCCGTCACCTATGGCAGCTTTCGGCTGCGCATGAACAAGGCGATGCGCTACGTGGCGCGTGGGTCTCAGGAGAGTCTCGCCGTGCAGGTCTCCCGCGAGGAGACGCGCGTCATCTCGCTCTCCTCCATCGCGGCGGTCGAGGTCACCAACCATGACCTCACCTACCACCTCGACGGCGGCGAGAACCTCGCGGTGCACGGATCGCTCAGCGCGATAGCGGAACGTCTTCTCGCCGCCGGCTTTGTCCGGGTGTCCAAGAGCTGCATGGTGAGCATGGGCCACATTCGTGCGTTTCGCGGCGACGCCGTGACCCTACGGGACGGCTCGCAGTATCCCATGAGCCGCTCCATGAAGCGGGAGGCCGTCGGAACCATCACCCGCTACCTCGGAGGAAGCATCTGATGTCTGGCCTCGGAACCATCAACTCTGTCGCCTCGATGGTGCGCCTTGTGCTCGCGGTCTGGCTCTTCGCGCGCATGCTGCCCCGACGAGAGCCCTTCGCCGGGCTCTCTGCTGCCGTGCTTGCGGGCGTGGCCTCACTCGCGACCGCTGCCGTTCTTCTCGGCTTCTCGATCTTCCCCACCATCGAAGGCGACAGCAGTTTCCTCATCGCCATCCTGCAGTTCGTCGCAGTTCTCGGTGCCGCGGTCGTTCTTCTCATGATTCCCTATGACGTTTCAATCTGGACGTCGCTCTTCTGCTGCTCGGCGGGATACGCGCTCCAGAGCCTCGCAGGCGGTCTCGACCGCCTGGCAACTGACGTGCTCTCGTCTGCCGCCGGACACGTCCTCGCGTCCGTCGAGTTCACCATCGCAGTTGAGATATCCGTTACCCTCGTGTCGTTCGGCCTCTGCTACCTGGTGCTCGTTCGTAAACTCGAGGCAAACCGTCTCGTCGCCATCGAGGACCGCTCGATGCTTCTGATGATTGCGGCGGTCGTCCTCTTTGACATCGTGTTCGACCTCGTGGTCCGCGACCTCGGAGTCTACGACATACCCCGCAGCTACTTCCGCATCCTCTGCGTGGTGCACGTCGTCGCCTGCGTCTTCACCCTCGCCATGGAGTTCGAGATTCTCTACAACCGGCACATGGAGCTCGAGGTCAGCGCCATCACGCAGATGCGCACCATGGAGCGCCAGCAGTACGAAATCTCGCGCGAGACCATCAGCGCCATCAACGCCCGCTGCCATCAGATTCGTCACCAGATCTTCCGCCTGGCGCACGAGTCAGGCGTCTCGGACGCGCTCGACCCCGACGCGCTCGCGATCATCGCGCGCGAGGTGAGCATCTACGACTCCACGATCAAGACCGGCAACGATGCGCTGGACACGATCCTCTCCGAGAAGGGCCTGGTCTGCACGAACGAGGGCATCACGTTGAGCTGCATCGCGGACGGTCCCTCGCTCCGCTTCATGCCGCCGACCGACATCTACGCGATCTTCGGAACCGCCCTCGACGATGCGATCTCTTCCGTGAGACCGATTGGCGACGTGGAACGCAGGGCGATCTCGCTCGTCGTGAGGTGCGTGGGCGACATGGTGACCGCCCACCTGGAGTACTACTCGGACGGCTCCGAGCAGCCACATGACGGCATCGGCGACAAGACGCTCCGCTCGATCGTCGCAGGGTACGGCGGGTCTATACAGACGAGCGCCGACGACGATGCCCGTCAGCTCGACATCGTGATGCCCGTCGCGCAGTAGGCCGCATGCCGTCGAGGGGCTCCGCTCGGCCAACGGAATTCGTCGTAGGGTGTCCCTTTGGCTGCCAAAGGGCGTTGGCACCTTTGGCAGGCTGAAAAGAGGCCCCGCACCGTTGCCGATGCGGGGCCGTCGTTCTACTCTCCCGCGTTCTGCTGGTCGCGCCAGCGGCGCATCTTCTTGTGACGGCGCACGTAGTACGTCGCGAGGAGGGCGAGAAGCACGCCCTGGATCGCGCAGAAGGCGATCTGGAAGCCGTACGGCGTGGGCGTCGCGGTGTCGAGGGCGTCGGAGTTCGCCACGGTGTACAGGATGTTCTTCGTCGCCTGGCGCAGGACCTGATGGCCCTTGGCGGTGTCGGTCGTGCTCTTGCTGAGACGCGTGTCCTGCAGGATGTTGAGCTCGAGGTCGTTGCCGGCATAGAGCGCACGGTTGACGTCACTCGTGGTGCAGGCCATCGTGCAGTCGGTGATCACGGTGCCGTGGAAGCCCCACTCGCCGCGCAGGACGGTGGTGAGCAGCGCCGAGCTCTCGGCCGAGGGCGTGGTGCCCAGGCGGTTGAACGAGCTCATCATGGCGGTGGTACCGCCCTCCTTCACGCAGATCTCGAAGGGGCGCAGGTAGATCTCGCGCAGCGCCTGCTCGTTGAACCACGTGACCAGGCCGCCGTTGTCACGGTTGGTCTCCTGGTCGTTCACGGCGAAGTGCTTGAGGTAGCCGTAGACGCCGTTGCCCTCGAGGCCCTTGATCTCGGAGGCGATGATCTCGCCAGAGAGAAGGCCGTCCTCGGAGACGTACTCGTAGTTGCGGCCGCCGAACGGGCTCCGGTGGATGTTCACCGCCGGCGCGTAGAGACCGCTGATGCCCATGGCCTTGGCCTCGTTGGCGAGAAGTTCGCCGACGCGCTGGGCCAGCTCCTTGTTCCAGGTGTAACCGAGGACGGACTGTCCCGTGAGCTGGGTGCCCGTGACGCCCGCCATGATGTTGTTGATGCCGTTGGGGCCATCGCACTCCGTGGTCGCGGGCTTGCTCACCGAGTTGACGTTCATGTTGGTCCAGCCGCCGTTACCGACGAGAAGCTCCATCTCGCGAAGCGAGCACTGGTCGAGAAGCGAGTCCCACGTGGGGTCGTCGTAGTCGAGGCCCTTCATGTCGGCGAGCGTGAGGTCGTTCTTGGCGCCGAAGGTCACGTCCTCGTCGGAGGAGTAGTCGAGCTCCGTGGGGTTCTCGAGGGCGTCGACCTGCTCGGCGGTGGCCGCCTTGCTGGACGCGGCGCGGGCGGTGGGCATGGTGCCTGCCCAGTCGGCACGGCTCACGTAGGTGATGCCGTCGCCAAAGCTCACGTCGTCGAACTGGTTGGTGGCCGCGGTGTCGTCGGAGCTGCGCGCGCCGTCGTTCTCGTCGTTGTAGATGACGTCCTTGTCGACGGTCACCGTCTGAGAGTCGACCACGGTGTGCGAGTCGGTCCTCAGGCTGATCTGGTAGTCGCCCGCCTCGAGCACGTACGCACCGCCCTGGGCCTTGACGCCCGCGTAGTCGTAGCTCGCCATGTCCTCCTTGGCGAAGCTCACGGTCACGCTCTGGGACTCGCCAGGCTCGAGCAGCCCGGTCTTGTCGAAGCCGCCGAGAACCACGGAGCTCTTCTCGATGCCACCCTTGGTGTAGGGCGCCGAGTAGTAGATCTCCACGACCTGTTTGCCTGCCACGCTGCCGGTGTTGGTGACGGTCACGTTGGCGGTGATCGTCGTCCCGTCGTCGGTCACCGAGTCGAGCTTCTCGTCAAAGCTCGTGTAGGAGAGGCCGTAGCCGAACGGGTACTGGACGGTCGAGCCGTAGTCGATGTAGCCGTCGGTCGCCGCCGTCTCGTAGTACCGATAGCCGACGTAGATGCCCTCCTGGTACTCGACGTAGTGGTAGGGGTTCGTGCCCGAGGCAGACGAGCCCGTGCCCGAGAACATCGAGGTGTCGGAATAGCTGGCGTTGGTGTAGTCGTACGAGCCGAAGTTGTAGTAGCTCGGCGCGCTCGTGAGGTCATACGCAAAGGTGTCGACGGTCTTGCCGGAGGGGTTCACGGCACCGGTGAGAACGCTGCCGATGGCGTTGCAGCCCGTGGAACCGGGCGTTCCCACCCAGATCGCCGCGTCGATGCCCTCGTCCTCGAGAAAGCCGAGCTCCATGGCGTTGGGGCTGTTGAGGACCACCACGACGGTGCCGAAGTTCTCCTTGGCCATCGAGAGGAGCGACTCCTCGTTGGGCGTGAGCTCGAGATAGCTGCGCCCGGCAGCGGAGCCCGTGTAGTCCGCCATGTCCATGGGGAGGTCGGAGCCCTCGCCGCCCTTGCGCGTGATGACGACGACGGCGACGTCTGAGTAGGACTTGGCGTCGGCGATCTTGTCGGCATAGGTCGAGGGATCGAGCTCATAGAGGTTCCAGTCGGTCCCCACGAGACCCTTGCTCTCCGCCGAGGTCGCGTTCTCGTCGTAATAGCTCTCGAGGTCAGGGTTGGGCTCGAGACCTGCATTCTCGAGGCCCTGGTAGAAGGTCACGTTCTTGCTCGAGTCACCCGAGCCCGAGCCCGTGCCGCCGTACGAGAAGTTGTTGCCGGCGGTCGACCCGAGCACGTTGACCTTGGTGGTGCCGGAGAGGGGAAGCGCTCCGTCGTCCTTGAGCAGGATGACGCCCTCCCCCTCGACCTCCTCGGTGACGGCGGCGGTCTGCGTGCTCGCCGCTGCCGCCTCGTCGGTGGACGCCCGCGTCCCGCTGTTGATGAACGTGTTGAGCAGGCCAGAGTACGGCCCCGCCACGCCGAAGCCCAAAGCCGTGAGTGTGACGACAATCACGGAGACGATGGTCAAGAGCACGAAGAGCAGTCTCTTGGGGCGCTTCACCTTCTTGTTCGGATCCTTTGCCATTTCTCCTCCTTCTCCCGACCTCGAGGCGACGACAGGGTTGTCTCGAGGCCCTACCGCTCCCCAGCGACCTGGGGAGCCCATCTGCCACCTTGGATATACTTCAGGGAGGCGCACGAGTGGTGGAGTTGACTCAATCGACGTGCGCCGTGACTCATTCGATGTCAGGGGGAACGATGCACCGAGTGCTCATCGTCGAGGACGACCCCGTCGAGGCGGCCAAGCTCCGCGGACACCTCGACCGCTATGCGCGCGAGCATGACACGTCCTTCTCGGTGGAGACGCTCTCCTCAGCCCTCGAGTTCGTCGAGACGCGCCATGTCGCCGACCTCATCTTCATGGACATCAACATGCCCGGCATCAACGGCATGGAGGCGGCCGAGCTCCTGCGGACCTACGACACCGAGACGCCTCTCGTCTTCGTGACCGACCTCGCCCAGTACGCGGTGCGCGGCTATCGGGTGGACGCCCTCGACTTCATGGTCAAGCCGGTGGAGTACGCGGACTTCTCGCTCCGCATGGACCGGGCGATGCGCGTGGTGCAGCGACGGGCGGGCAAGAGCCTCACGATTCCCACCGCGGACGGTCTGCGCGTGGTGGGCCTGCGCGACGTGCTCTACGTGGACATCCTTCGTCACGACCTCTACTACCACGTGACCGGCGGAGAGGTGCTGCGCAACCGCGGCTCCCTCACGCAGCTCGAGGAGCAGCTCGTTCCCGAGGGGTTCGTGCGCGTCTCGGCGAGCCACCTCGTGAACATGGCGCAGGTCACGCGCGTGCGGGCAGGCTCCGTCGAGATGAGCGACGGGGAGGAGATCGGCTTCGGACGGTCGCGCAAGCGACAGGCGCTCGAGACCCTCTCCGCGTACATCGGCGGAAGCATCTGATGGGCGTCAGCCTCGACCAGCTGCCGCTGTCGGGAGTCTCCCCGTCCGTGCTGCTCATTGCCTACCTCACCATCGGACTCATCGTCGCCCGTCTCGCCCTTGGTGTCTTCCTTCTCGCACGAGGCCTCCCGACCAGGAGCCGTCCCGTCCTCCGGGCCTGCGTCGTCATCGCGTGCCTGGTAGCGGGCACGTCGCTCTTCTTCGCGGGAACCGTCACCTGGCATAACGGCACTCCCTACTACGTGGTGCAGATGGTCTCCTTCTCGCTGCTCCTCGTGGGCTGCGCCGCGGCGGTGCACTTCCTCTGCGAGACCTCGTGGCTCGTCTCCCTCTTCGTGAGCACCGCGGGCTACACCATCCAGAACCTCGCGTCGGGGACCGACGAGTTCGTCTCCGTCATATGCCGGGGGGCCTCTGCCATCCATCCGGTCGACCTCGAGCAGCTCATGGTGTTCCTGCTGGTCACGGTAGCAATCTACGTCCCGTATTACCTCACCTTCGTGCGAGCGGTGCGTCGCGCGGGACTCGAGCGCGTGGAGGACCGGTCGATGGTCGTGGTCATGGCGCTCGTGATGCTCGTCGTCATCGGCTTCGACCTCGTCATCAAGGGACTCACCGGCGAGTCCGGCGTCACCCTGGGGTCGGTCATCGCCCTGCGCGGCGTGCATGGACTGGCCTGCGCCTTCACGCTCTGGCTCGAGTACACCCTGCTCTACCGCCAGCGTCTGGCCACCGACGTCGCCGTGACGCAGCGGCTCCTTGTCGAGAAGGACCATCAGTACGAGTCAAGCCGGCAGAGCATCGACGCCGTCAACGCGAAGCTGCACGACGTGCGTCACGAGGTGCTGCGCCAGCTCGATCGGGCGGACGTCGACCTGGACCGGGAGCTCCTCGCGAGCGTGGCGCGGGAAATCAGCGTGTACGACACGCGCATCCGCACCGGAAACGTCGCGCTCGACACGGTCCTCACCGAGAGGCGGCTGCTCTGCGAGCGAAGCGGCATCACGCTCACCTGCGTGGCGGACGGCGCGGCGCTCGACTTCATGGGGGCGGGCGACCTCTACGCCCTCTTCGACGACGTGCTCGACGCCGTCATCGGACTCGGCCCCACGTCCGTCTCGCTGGTGGTGCGGCAGACGATCGGCGTGGCGTCGATTCACGTGGAGCATGACGGCGCGGGCGAGACGGGCCCGCTCGACGAGACCCACTCCGTTGCCTCCCGCTACGGCGGCTCGGTCTCCGTGCGACCTGGTCAGCTCGACGTCATCCTCCCGCTCCCGGAGTAGCCGCCGGCCAAGCGTCGCCTATCATCGTTATGTGAATGCCCCGCGCGCGATCGGAGACGAGATGCCCACAGTAGTGACGCTCTGCCGTGAGTCTGCAGTCGAGCTCTATCGCTCGATGAACGAGCCTCCCCTACCGGCGGTCGCGCTGGAGCCTCGTGACGAATTGATCACCTCGACGAGTCGCCTGCACGCAGAGGGCTTCTCGCCTGAGGTCAGCAAACCCCTGCACGTCCTCTCCCGTTCCAGAAGTGCAAGGACCCACGCGAGGGACATGTCGGCACATGTCTGGTCAGAGCCCCTGCCGAGAGAAGCCCTCCTCGCCACCGGCGGACGAGGAGTCCTCGTGACCTCGCCGGAATTCACCCTCCTGCAACTCGCCGGACCCCCATATCCGAACGCTGCGACCGAGACGCACGACCCGGCGTGGGAGCTCGATGACCCTCGCGCCTGGGCGCGCGACAGGCGCGCCGTCGATCTTGCGCTGCTCATGATGGAGTTCACGGGAACGTATCGACGCCAGCCCACGAGGTATGGCCTTCCACGTCTCACGAGTCACGACGCCCTCACTCGATTCTGCGAGTCGGCGGGCGGGAACCGCGGCATCACGCTCATGAGACGAGCGCTGGGGCTGCAGATGGACGGGTCCTTCTCGCCCATGGAGACCGCGATTGCGCTCATGCTGACCCTTCCCGCGGACCTGGGAGGCTACGGTCTGTCGAAGCCGATCCTCAACGTGCGGCTGTCCGGCACGGAGCTGCGCCACGACACGTCGAGCCAACGCGAGATTCTTCCCGACCTCTACTGGCCGGAGCGCGAGGTCGTGCTCGAATACGACAGCAGGGAGCACCACGGGGAAGAGGGTCCGTCTCCCATGAATGGCGAGAAGCTCGCGCACGACGCCGAACGCGCGAACTCGCTCGTCGCCGCCGGGCGTCACGTCATCGTGGTGCGCCGCAGGCAGGCGATGAACCTTGTCCGCTTTGACCTTGTCGCCAGGCAGCTCGCCGTCCTGCTGGGGCAGAGCCCCTCGACAGCCTCGGCTCTTCAGCTGGAGCGGCGGGCAAAGCTCCACGCCCTTCTCGTCCGAAGCTGAAAATTGCATCACGAACGAGGCAAAATCGACCTCGTCGGCACAAATACCGCCCCTCGTGATGCAACTTTCAGCTAGGACCAGTCTCGGGCTGAGCTGAATACCGGGTTACGTCGCGCTAGCGCCCTGCCCCGGCAAGCCGCTTGGTGAAGCTCGTGTCCGAGTGACGCGCCCACAGCGCGTAGATCAGCACGGAGACGACGCAGGCCAGGCTGACGATCGCCCACATGGCGGAGTAGCCCAGGCTCGAGATGAGCACGCCCGCCGCTCCCCCGCCCAGGCCGTAGCCGATGTCATAGCCACAGAGGAAGGTGGAATTGGCCGAGCCGCGCGTCGCGTCGGTCGAAGTATGGACGGCCATGGACTGGAGCGAGGGCTCGAGCCCGCCGAACGCATAGCCGGCGAGCACGGCGGACAGCACGTACGTTACGACGCTGGGCGCGAACGCGAGCAGCAGGAAGGCGACGAGCATCGCGGCGTTGCAGGTGTAGACGAAGATCGCCTCGCCCTTCTCGTCGACGAGCTTGCCGAGCGTCACGCGGACGAGAAGGAGCATGCCGGACATGACGAGGAAGTAGATGGACCCCGACGGGAGACCGTTCTCGGAGGCGTAGATGGCCACGAAGTTCTCGAGTGCGCCGAAGGTGAACATGAACACGAGCATGGTCACCGACGCCGGCAGGCTGTCTCGGTTGATGATCGTGCGCAGGTCGAGCTTCTTTCTGGGCACGTCGACGCGAGGGGCGCCGACGAACGAGAAGAGCACGAGGCCGACCACGGCGATGGCGGCGGCGACGGCATAGAGCACCTTGAAGCCGAAGCCCTCCATGAGGGAAAGCCCGAGCGCCGGCGCGATGGCCGAGGCGAGGGCCGTGGCCATGCCGAAGTAGCCCATGCCCTCGGCGAAGCGCGGCTTGCAGATGACATCGGAGGCGACCGTCGCCGTGGTGGAGTTTGAGAACGAGAGGCCGATGCCGTGGACCATGCGCAGGGCGATGGCCAGGGTCATCATCGGCACGAACACGTATCCGAACGGGGCGAGGCCCATGAGCACGAGCCCGATCACGAGGGCGATCCTGCGGACTCCGTTGTCGAGCCACCAGCCCACGAAGGGTCGCACGATGACCGCGATGAACGAGAAGACCGCGGCGCAGATGCCCGCGACGGCCTCCGTGCCACCGAGGCTCTGGATGAAGAACGGGAAGGTGGCGAGGCTCATGATGTGGTTCGTGAACACGCAGAGGTTCACGAGGATGATGAGGACGAGGTCGCGGGTCCAGAGCCTCGTCCCGGACCTGAGATCCGCGGGCTGCCCGACGACTGCGGTGCTGCTTTCTGACATGAAGAGACCTTTCGAACGACAGAGACGAAAGGCCGCCCGAAGGGGACGTCGCAGAGCCACGAGCCTGCAGGCAGCCGAGATGAATCAATCGGACTTACGCGCGAGGCAGCTCATTGACAGATGAAGTATACCCGTGCATGGGATGGACTGGCGAGAAACGACACGGAGTTTCCACGGTACCGAACGATTTCTCGCCGCGGACCGTCCAGTGTCCCCGGCTCGATTGCGGAGATTTTCTCAACGGCCATGCCACGGGTGGTAGAGTGAGTCCTTGCGTGTAGCGCACAGGATGAAAAGTGCAGAGGCAAGGCGCGTGGTTCCCACTGGGTGCCACGCGCCTTTTTTGTCGAAAGGAAGCATCGCATGCCCAAGAACCGCGCTCAGGGAGTTATCTTCGGAATCCTCATGTCCGTCACCATGGCGTACGGCATGGAGGTCTACAACGTCGCATGGAAGCTGGGCTACCCGGTCATGGCCGGCGGCTTCTCCAACATGACCAACGACGTCTTTCTCGCCGCGCTCGCGGAGGCCGCCTACATGTGGCTCTTCGTGTTCCTCTTCTCGAACCTCTGGGGCAACCGTCTGGGTTCCTTCATGGCGTCGCGCTACGTCACGCCCGGAAAAGACAACCCGTTCGTCTGCGGGACCGTGCGCGCCTGCTGCACCGTGCTCGTCATGTGCCCCACGATGAGCTTGGTCGCGTCGATACTCTTCAATGTGATTCTCGCAGGCAACCCCGTGGGCCAGCTGCCCGCGATCTGGGTCGGCACCGTCATCAAGAACTTCCCCATGGCACTGCTCTGGAACCTCTTCGCCGCCGGCCCCCTGAGCCGGCTCACGTTCCGCACGCTCTTCGCGCACGTGGGCGAGCGGAACGACGACGCCCCGACCGCGGCGGAGCTCGCGTAGTCGGAGGCATGTCGCCAATCGAGAGCGGTGCCGGGGGGCTACTCGGCCTTCTCGGCTCCGCCCTTCTTTTTCCTGCTGCGGACGAGGCCGATCACGGTGGGGACGAGCGACACGGCGATGATGCCCACGATGAGGAACTCGAAGTGCTCCTGCACGACGGGAATGCCGCCGAAGAAGTAGCCGAGCAGCGTGAACATCGTGGACCAGGTGATGCCGCCGAGGATGTTGAACACCACGAAGTCATGCCACTTCATGCCGCCCATGCCCGCGATGAAGGGCACGAAGGTGCGGATGAAGGGGAAGAAGCGGCCGAGGAAGATGGCCAGGTGACCCCACTTGTCGAGAAAGGCCTCGCTCTTGGCCATGCGCTCGGGCGTCATGGCCTTGACCTTGCCCGACGCGACGATCTTGGTGCCGAAGAAATGCCCGATCATGAAGTTGCACTGGTCGCCGATGATCGCGGCCGCCCAGGCGATGCCGAGCAGGAGGAAGATGTTGAACCCTCCGCCCTGCGCGAAGAACCCCGAGGCAAAGAGCAGGGAGTCTCCGGGGAGGAACGGGAAGAACACGACGCCCGTCTCGATGAAGACGATGAGAAAGATGCAGCCGTAGGCGGCAAACGGACCGGCTGCGATCCAGCCGGCGATGGCCGTGCGAGGATCTCGGAGCAGGTTGACGATAAGGTCTACGAAGCCCATGTGCACCAATCTCGCGACGTGTATGAAAACGTCCTCGGGCCGAAGGTCGGCCTGGGGACGTCGTGAGCGCGCTCGGCGGGAACGGGTGCCCGCCAGAGGCCCCTTATGGCTGCTACCTCCCGGTCCTGACCAGGTTCGAGGTGTTGCGTCACCCGAACCCGCCCAACGTGCTCTATGACATCCTAGCAGAGACGGGCCGCATACATGACAAACCCACGAGGAATCGGCTGGCGAGAAGCCCGGCACGCGGGACCCGACCCATTTCAACTAGACGGGGACCCCCGGAACGACCGTCCCGAAGGTCCCCACTTTGGCAGCTGCCAAGCCTTGAATCAGCCTACACAGTGCGATGGCACGGAATAGAGAAGCCGTCGTGCTCTCGCTCCCTGCACGACTGCATCATTCCCCAAACGCCCTCCGCGTGCGGCTCCGTACATGCGAGCGGTCTGGTTCACAGGTCAAGCGCACGGCGGGAACAATTCCTTCACAGGGTGCCCCTCGGACCTCCATTCGCGGTAGGATTGACCGCGTGTTCATCGGGACGGTGGGAGGTCTTATGGCAAGGAAGTCGAGCGCGGTCAAGCGCGTTGACGTCGAGAATTCCAAGTTCGACGACTCTAAGTACGGGCATGTGCTCTACTCGGTGACCTACGAGGTCAACGAGTACTCCATCGACCAAGCCGCGGGTTTCCTCGGCGGGCAGAAGTCCAAGAACATCGTCCTCGGCGCCTCCGCGATATCCCTTCTCCTCCTGATTCTCATCCTCATCAACGACTCAAAGGCACTCGTTCCCGCCTTCGTGATGGTCGGCGTCTCGATCGCGGCGTCCGCGGCGGCGACCAACTGGCACCAGATCCAGTCGTGGTTCGCCCGTCGCTCGAACCTCGGCATCCGCGGCGTCAGCGACGACCGCCGCCACGTCGTCGTGACCGACGACTTCGTGGCCATCGAGGGGCCCGAGAGCTACGAGGCCACGTTCCCCCTCTCCGACCTGCGCCGCGTTGATGCCGATGACAGCATCTGCCTCGCGTACTTCGGCAACAAGAACTATGCCTTCTTCCCGCGCTCCGCCATGAGCGAGAACCGCTTCCACAACCTCGTCGTGCTCCTCAGGAACCATCTCTCCAAGTAGCTGCGCCATCGCACGCTCGGCGAATCGACCTCGGCGGCTAACGGCCACGGGGTATGTTAAAGGTAACCCGTCAAGGAGGTTGCCATGAGCATCGTCGGCGCGTTCGCGGTTCCGCACCCACCCCTGATCATCCCGGAGGTCAGCCCCGGCGAGGAGCACCAGATCCAGCACACGGTGGACGCCTATGACGAGGTCGGCCGCCGCATCTCGGAGCTCGCGCCGGAGACCATCGTCATCTCGAGCCCGCACTCGGTGATGTACTACGACTACCTGCACATCTCGCCGGGGTCGTATGCGAGCGGGAGCTTCGCGCGCTTCGGCGCTCGCGACGCGCGCTACTCCTGCGACTACGACGTCGACCTCGTCGAGCAGATCTGCCAGCTGGCCGACCGTGACGGCCTGCCCGCGGGCACCGAGGGCGAACGCGATCCCGAGCTCGACCACGCGACCATGATTCCGCTCCACTTTATCCAGCGCCACTACACCGCGTTCAAGGTCGTCCGCATCGGGCTCTCGGAGCTCTCCCCCGCCGACCACTACGAGCTCGGACAGCTCGTGCAGGAGGCGGCGAGGAAGCTCGGCCGCCGCGTCGTCTTCGTCGCGTCGGGAGACCTCTCGCACAAGCTCCTCGAGAGCGGACCCTACGGCTTTGCCGCAGAGGGTCCGAAGTTCGACGAGCGCATCGAGAAGGACTTCTCGTCTGCGGACTTCCTCGACCTGCTCGAGATCGACCGCGGGTTCGCCGAGCGAGCGGCAGAGTGCGGGCTTCGCAGCTTCCACATCATGGCCGGCGCGCTCGACAGGACGGCGGTTAAGCCCGAGGTCCTCTCGCACGAGGGGCCCTTCGGCGTGGGCTACTGCGTCGCGTGCTTCTCGCCCGTGGGCGAGGAGGGTGCGGACGAGAGCCGCGCGTTCCGCGACCAGCTCGAGGCGCGTAGGACCGAAGACCTTCTCTCCAGGAAGCTCGACGAGGACCCCTTCGTCTCGCTGGCGAGGGCATCCCTCGAGGCGTACGTGCGCGACGGCAAGCGCATCCGTCCGCCCAAGGGTCTGCCCGCCGAGATGTACGACACGCGGGCCGGCGCGTTCGTCTCGATCAAGAAGTTCGGCGAGCTGAGAGGCTGCATCGGCACCATCCTCCCCTGCCGCGCCAGCCTTGCCGAGGAGATCTGCACCAACGCGATCTCGGCCGCCGCGCACGACCCGCGCTTCCCGCAGGTGAGCGCCGACGAGCTCGACGACCTCGTCTATGACGTGGACGTGCTCTCCGCACCCGAGCCCATCGGCAGCGAGAAGGACCTCGACCCGCGCCGCTACGGCGTGATCGTGAGCACCGCGGACGGTCGCCGCGGCCTCCTCCTCCCCGACCTCGAGGGGGTCGACACCATCTCCGAGCAGGTGGGCATTGCCGCTCGCAAGGGCGGGATCGACCTCGGGCGCGATCCTTACTCACTCGAGCGCTTCACCGTGACGAGGCACGCATGAGCGCCGTCGGTCCCAAGGCGACCTGCGCCACCTGCCCGCACGCCTGCTCGCTCGCCGAGGGGCAGCTCGGACTCTGCCGCGCGCGGCGCAACGTCGGGGGTGTCGTGACCTGCGAGAACTACGGACGTCTCACCTCGGTGGCCGTCGACCCCGTGGAGAAGAAGCCCCTCGCCGAGTTCCATCCCGGGTGCACGCTGCTCTCGGTAGGCAGCTACGGCTGCAACCTCTGCTGCCCCTTTTGCCAGAACTACGAGATCTCTCAGGTGGGGCCCGACGACATCGGCTGGCGCGAGGCCTCGCCCGCCAAGCTCGTGGAGCTCGCACTGCGCTGCCGCGCCGAGGACCCTCGCATGATCGGCATCGCGCACACCTACAACGAGCCGCTCGTCGGCTGGGAGTACGTGCGCGACTGCTCCCTGCTCGCACGCGAGAAGGACCTCGTCAACGTCCTCGTCTCCAACGGCTGCGCGTCACCGGCCGTGATCGACGAGCTCGCTCCGCTCATCGACGCCGCCAACATCGACCTCAAGAGCTTCTCGCCCGCGTTCTACCAGACCTGCGGCGGGGACCTCGAGACGGTTCGCTCGACGATCGCGCGCCTGGCGGGAGAGCCGTCCTGCCACCTCGAGGTCACGACCCTCATCGTGCCCGGCATGAACGACGGCGATGACGAGATGCGCGCCCTCTCGGGCTGGCTCGCGGGACTCTCCCTGGACGTCGTGCTGCACGTCACGCGCTTCTTC
Organism: Atopobium sp. UBA2090; assembly: GCA_002331575.1. GTDB lineage: Bacteria > Actinomycetota > Coriobacteriia > Coriobacteriales > Atopobiaceae > Olsenella_D. Next base: position 23,774 of record DCZG01000050.1, read on the forward strand.
CCCCGCTGGAAGATGTCCGACGCCCGTCCCACGCCCGTCGAGACGGTCCATCGGCTCGCCGACGTCGCCCGCGAGGAGCTCTCTCACGTCTACGTGGGCAACTGCTAGCCGGCGAGCCCCTCACACACGAGACGCGGCGGCACCGTCACCGGTACCGCCGCGTCATTCACGAACTAATCCCTGTCGCTACCTGCGGTTCGCGCGATAGAAGGCGATGAGCGCCTTCGTGCTCGCGTCCTGCCCGGCGAGCGCCGCGTCGTCGTGGAAGGCGGGCGTGATCTGCTTGGCGAGCTGCTTGCCGAGCTCGACGCCCCACTGGTCGTAGGAGTCGAGGCCCCACACGGTGCCCTCGACGAAGGTGATGTGCTCGTACAGGGCGATGAGCTCGCCGAGCGCATGCGCGTTGAGGTCCACGCCGAAGATCGACGTCGTCGGGCGGTTGCCGGTGAAGCAGCGCGCGGGCACCATCCACTCGGCCGTCCCCTCGGCGCGCACCTCGTCGGCCGTCTTGCCGAACGCGAGGGCCTTGGTCTGCGCGAGGAAGTTGCCGAGGAAGAGCTCGTGCACGTCCTGGCTGCCGTCCCTGGTCGGGTTGGCGGTGTTGACGAACGCGATGAAGTCGGCGGGAATCAGGCGCGTGCCCTGATGGATGAGCTGGTAGAAGGCGTGCTGGCCGTTGGTGCCCGCCTCGCCCCAGAAGATCTCGCCCGTCTCGGTGGTGACCGGCGTGCCGTCCCAGCGCGTGGACTTGCCGTTGGACTCCATCGTGAGCTGCTGGAGGTACGCGGGGAAGCGGTGCATGTACTGGTTGTACGGGAGCACGGCGTGGCTCTCGGCCTTGAAGAAGTTGACGTACCACACGTTGATGAGGCCCATGAGGGCGACGACGTTCCTCTCCAGCGGGGTGTCGCAGAAGTAGGTATCGATGTCATGGAAGCCGGCGAGAAGCTCTTCGAAGACCTTGGGGCCGAAGGCGATGATCAGCGACAGGCCGACGGCGGCGTCGACCGAGTAGCGGCCGCCGACCCAGCTCCAGAAGCCGAAGGCGTTGTCGGGGTCGATGCCGAACTCCGAGACGAGCTCGAGGTTGGTGGAGACGGCGACGAAGTGCTTCTTGATGGCGTCGGTCACGGACGCGTCGGACCCGTCGATGGCGCCCTGGGCCTTGAGCCCCTCGAGCAGCCAGGCGCGGGCCTCGCGGGCGTTGGTCATGGTCTCGAGCGTCGTGAAGGTCTTGGAGACGATGACGACGAGGGTGGTCTCGGGGTCGAGTCCCCTGACCTTCTCGGCCATGTCGTTGGGGTCGATGTTCGAGACGTAGCGCACCGAGATGCCCGCGTCGGCGTAGGGCTTGAGCGCCTCGTAGATCATGACGGGGCCGAGGTCGGAGCCGCCGATGCCGATCGAGACGACGGTCTGGATCCTCTTGCCGGAGACGCCGACCCACTCGCCGGAGCGGACGCGCCCGGCGAAGGCGTACATGCGGTCGAGGACCTCGTGCACGTCGGCGACGGCGTCCTGGCCGTCGACGATGAGCCTGCCCCTGTCCGAGGCGGGACGGCGCAGCGCGGTGTGGAGCACGGCGCGGTCCTCGGTGGTGTTGATGTGCACGCCGGAGAACATCGCGGCGCGGCGGTCCTCGAGGCCGACCTCGCGGGCGAGGTCGCAGAGGAGCTTGACCGTCTCGTCGTCGACGAGGTTCTTCGAGAGGTCAAAGTGGAGGTCGTTGACGTCATAGGAGAGCCTCGGGACGCGCTCGGGGTCCTCGGCGAACCACTGCTTGAGGCTGATGCCCTCCTTGGTGAGCTCGTCATAGTGCTTCTGCAGGTCGTTCCAGGCATTGGTCTTGGTGGCATCCACCGGAGGATTGACGCTGGACATCGTACGCTCCTTCTTGGTCGCGTTCGCTACGTTGCAGCACTGCCGCACTGTCCTAGAATACCGCCGCGCGAGACTTGATGTGCGGCTCCTGCCGCCACGGCTATGGAAAGTCCCGTCATCGGGGCTAGTACGGCTCGCCGAGCGGGGGAAGCTGCTTGAGCCTCGCCCACATGAGCTGCTTCTGACGGACGTCCCCGAGCGCGGCGGCAAAGCCCCCGAGGTTGAGCACGCGCATGCCGCAGGCGTGGGCGACCACGCCAGGCGCGAGCAGGGCCTGGTCGAGGTCGGCGAGCTCTGCGAGGTCGTCGGCGTATGACTCGCGGACGGCATCCGCCGAGGCCTCGTCGCAGCACACGAGCGTCGCGGGATCCAAGGCGCAGAGCGCTTCGCGGAGAAGCGCGGGCTCGAGGGGCTTCTCGCCAGAGGCATCGCAGACGAGAAGCGTCTCCCAGTCCTGCGGCTGGTAGCCGAGGGCGGAGAGCGACGCGCGCAGGGCGATGCCGTCATCCCCCGAGAAGGGCTCCGCCGAACCGGCGGCCTCCTCCTCGGTGAGCTCCCCCTTGGCGAAGAGGATGGGCGAGAACGCGTTTCCGCCCATGACGACGCCCCGCCTGGCCAACCCCGTGAGCTCGACCGTCGTCTTCTCGACGTACGCCTTGCGCCTCAGGTCCCTCTCGGATGCCATGTGCCACCTTCCCCGTGCCAACGAACGTTGCAAACCAGTGTAAACGGGTATAAGCCAAGCGTGAGTATGTACGCGGGCGACTTTTCGCCCGATACCTTTTGGAGGAGATATGGCAAGCACCCCCATCACCACCGCGGAGTTCGACTCCGTCCTCGCGTCGTCCGCCAAACCCGTGCTCGTCGACTTCTGGGCGTCATGGTGCGGCCCCTGCCGAGCACTCGGTCCCGTCGTCGAGCAGATCTCCGACGAGATGGCCGAAAGGCTCGTCGTTCGCAAGTGCAACGTCGACGAGGAGCCCGACCTGGCCACGAAGTTCCGCATCGTCTCGATCCCCACGCTCATCCTGTTCAAGGGCGGCCAGCCCGTCCATACCATGGTGGGCAACATGCCCAAGGCGGACCTCGTCGCCGAGCTCGAGGCTCAGCTGTAGTCTCACGAGACTCGGGTCTGCATGGCCACGGACGCCATTGTGATGCTGGTATCATTCGGGGCGACGCGCTACATGCGCGTCGCCCCGTTCCATCGAGAGGAGGCCCCATGACCGAGAAGTCCTCAGCGAAGCGCTTTCTGAATGACGCAGCCGTGTTTGCGCGTCAGAACGTGAGCGTGATCGTCCTCGCCATCGTGGCCGTCATCTTCATCGCCATTCTCCGCGAGGTCGCCGAGGGCGAGATTCTGCGACTCGATACCCTCGCGTACCAGTTCTTCGTCGTGCGCCTACGCTCCGAGTGGCTCACGCCCATCATGGAGGGCTTCTCCTCGCTCGCCTCCCCCGCCGTCATCCTCGTGATGGCCATTGTGGTCGCCGCGTTCGCCCCGGGCTCGAAGCCGGGCAGGTGCGTCGTGCTCAACCTCGCATGCGTGCTCGTGCTCAACCAGGCGCTCAAGTTCATCGTGCAGCGCCCGCGCCCCGACGGCTTCCGGCTCGTATCAGAGGTCGGGTACAGCTTCCCCTCCGGCCACTCCATGCTGTCGATGGCGTTCTACGGGCTTCTCATCTGGTTCATCTGGCGCTATGAGACCAACAAGGTTATGCGCCGGGTGTGGTGCGCGACCTTCGCGGTCATCATCGTGATGGTGGGCGTCAGCAGAATCTACCTGGGCGTCCACTACGCCTCAGACGTCATCGCGGGCTTCTGCGTCTCGTTCGCGTGGCTCATGTTCTTCACCCGCATCGTGGCACCGGCGCTCATGGAGGAGACCCCGCCCGAGAAGAAGCAGTAGACAGGCACCCTCGCCCGCGCTAGTCCCACTCCTCGTCGGTGTCCAGGTAGATGATGTGCTTCTCTACCACCTGGCCGTTGTCGCAGATAATCCGCCCGAAGGTCGGACCGCTGCCGCGCGGATACGTGGGACTTCCGGGATTCATGACCAGCGTGCCCGTGCGGGCGTCTCGCTCCGCGAAGGCGCGGTGCGTGTGTCCGCAGATGGCGATGTCACAGGTGAGAAGGTCGAGGCGCTCGCGATAGTGACAGACCTGCCAGCGCAGGCCACTCGAGAAGAACGAGATTCTCGCCTTGACGGACGGACCATAGTCGTACGCCCAGTCGTTGTTGCCGATGCACAGCCTCACCGGTGCGATCTTGTTGAGGGTGCGATAGTCGGACGAAGAGCAGATGTCGCCGGCATGGACGATGACGTCAGCTCCCCGGAGGGCCTTGAGGAGCTCCTTCGAGAGGTAACCATGAGTATCCGACACGATGTCATACCGCACTCGTGCCACGGTGCGCGCCTAGAGACCGAGCGCGCGCTTGAGGGCGACCACGCGTCTGCGGGAGACGGAGATCTTCTTGCCCTCGATGCCGTTGACGCCAAGCTGCAGAATGCCGGACGAGACGACCTCGACGTCCTCGACGTACTCGAGGTTGACGATGTAGCCGCGATGCACGCGGAAGAAGCCATGCGGGGCGAGCTTCTGCTCGAGCTTCGCGAGCGAGATCGTGGAGAGGTAGCGATCGTTGTCGGTGTAGATGCAGGAGTAGTCGTCCTTGGCCTCGATGTAGCGAATCTGGTCGATGGGGACGAGGACCTTGCGCCCGCTCTTGACCACGGGGATGCGCTCCACGGAGGAGTGCTGCTGCGGCTGAGGCTTGACGCGTGACTGCACCTTGTCGAGCGCCTGGTTGAGACGGTCCGTCTCGACGGGCTTCATGAGATAGTCGACGGCGTCGACGTCGAAGGCCTCGAGTGCGTACTCGCTGTACGCCGTAACGAAGACGACCGCAGGCGGGTTCTTGAGCTTATGCAGCGCCTCGGCCAGTTGCATGCCCGAGGTCTTGGGCATCGAGATGTCGAGGAACATGACGTCGGCTTTGCCCTCCATGAGCCGTTCGACGGCCTCACGGGCACTCGACGCCTCCACGACGGAGTCGATGCGGCCGGTCTCGTCGAGCAGGTACTTGAGCTCGGAACGGGCGGGCGCCTCGTCATCAACAATCATTGCTCGCAGCATACATTCCCAATCTCCCGGACGCTGGCGCAAGCCAACCATACCATTCTATACCTTAACCTGGCGTACCCGTCGTTCCCAGCAACGATACCGCATCAGCAAGACGAAGCGTGACGCACGTTCCCTCGTCGAGCTTGGACACGATCTCGACTCCCGAGCCCACGCCATAGAACTTCTCGATGCGCTCGGCGACGTTCCTGAGGGCGATGCCCGTTCCCTTTGCGTCTGACGAAGCCGGCGCGGGCTCGAGCAGCTTTCGGGCAACATCCTCACCCATGCCCAGGCCGTCGTCGGCAACGGCTATCAGGATATCATTTCCGTCGGTCGCGACATGGATGTCTATGTGCAGGGCTCCCTCGTCGCTCATGGCATGGCGCACAGCGTTCTCCACGATCGGCTGCACGATGAACGCGGGCATGGGCAGCGCCTCGCAGCCAGGCTCCACGTGCTCGACCTCGACGATGCGGTCCTCGCCAAAGCGGGCCTTCTCGATCGTGAGGTAGCGCTTGGTCTGCTCGAGCTCGCGCGACAGGGGCATGATCGAGTCGGAGTTCTCGAGCGTCCGTCGATAGAAGACAGAGAACTCCCTCAGCAGGTCGCGGGCGCGGGCGGGGTCCGTGCGGGTAAGCGATGCGATGGTGTTGAGCGTGTTGAAGAGGAAGTGCGGATTGATCTGCGCCTGCAAAGCCTTGACCTCAGCCTTCGCGGTGAGCTCAGCCTGCTTGTCGAGCTCGTAGGACGAGAGCTGCGCGGAGAGCAGGTCAGCGAAGCCCTGGGCGACCACGATCTGCGTTCGGTCGATGTCGAGACCGCGACGATAGTAGAGCTTGAGGGTGCCCACCGCCCTGTCCTGGACGAGCAGCGGCGCGATGATGCCGAAGGCCTGTCCGGGCTGGGCGGACCCCTGGATGAAGTGGCTGTATCGCTGGTCCTCCGAGTCGACGGCGGCAAACGTCTCGATGCGCTTGCTGGAGAGGACCTCGAGCGTCGGCGCCGAGTTCGAGTCGCCCACCTCGATGACGGGCACGTAGTCGCCCGAGTAGGCAATGACGTGCGTCGTGTCGGTCATCGCGATGCCCATCGCCGTGGTCTCGGGGAGAAGGAGCGCGCAGATGGCCTCGCAGCCGGCGGGGGTGAGACCGCCGCGCAGCTGACGGAGCGTGTTGGAGGCGACGCTCAGGGTGCGCTCCGTCGCCTGGGACCGCATGCTGTCGGGAACGAGGTTGATGGTACCCCCGACCACGATAATCACGGCGAGGCCCGCGCCGGCGATGACGGCAGCCACCACGTTGCTCATCGCGATGCCACTGGCGAGGATCATGAGGGACGCGGCGGCGGAGATTCCGAGGAACAGGTTGAATGCGAGTCCGGAGTGCTCGTCCAACGAACTATGCATCAGTCTCCACCCTTCGGTGCGCCGGCGTTCCGGTGCCCAGAATCCTGTTCTGCAGCAGCGCGTCATTCCAGAGCGTGGTCACGACCTTGGGCCAGACCGAGACGAGCGAGAGGTAGCTCGACGAGGTCACCCGTGCCTCCCGATCCGCATCGCGCCAGCCGTGATGGAGGATGTCGACGTATGCGGTGCGCTCTTCTCGACTCCGCGAGGAGAGGGCGCGACGGAGCGCCGTGCGATACACGCGACCGCGCACGCCCGGCGTGATCCACTCCGAAGGATACGGTGCAAGCGACCCAGGGGTAATCGTCCGCAGGTCCTGGCGGGCGTTCATGACGTCGAGCTTGCGATACTCGTAGAGCCAGCGGTAGACGTCCTGCATGAAGATCGTCGGCACGGGCGCCATCTCCTGGGGTGGCTGCCATCGCACGGACCATTCGTTGTCGAACCACACGTCGAAGCCGTGAGCGCGGAGGTCGAGCACGTAGTCGAGGTCCTCGCCGCGCGAGATGTAGGGGTCGAAGGGAACCTTCGAGAAGGCGGCCGCATGGACGGCGCAGCAGCCTCCGCAGAGGACGGTCGACCGAGAGATGCGCGTCTTGGAGAAGAGCGCCTGACGCATGAACTCGTTGAAGCCGCTCGACTTCGACCAGAACTTCTCGCTCCAGCGATAGGGGATGTCCGCGTATGGGGAGTCCGCGAAGTTGACGTAGAAGCCGGTCTTGGCGAGGATGCGCAGGTTCTGACGGGTCAGCGAGTCGAGCCCGTAGACCGCGCGCGCGAGGTAGTCCTCGTCGAGCGCCACCTCGTCGTCATCGAGAAAGACGACGCAGTCGTGGCCGAAGATCGATGCCACGGCGAGTCCCATGTTCTTGATGGCGCCGTACCCACGCAGCGAGACGGTCTCGCCGGAGAGCCCGCGCGTGATCCGCGAGAGGGCGTGGGAGACGAACGCCGCCTCCTCGTCACCAATGACGAGCAGGTTGAGGCTTGGATGGGAACGGCAGATGCTGTCCACGCGAGCGCGGGCGGAGACGGCGCACGAGGTCTCCGCAACCACGAGCACGATCACCCGGAGCACGCCGCGAACCCGCTCGAGCGAGGAGAGGCAGTTCTCGAGCTCGGGAAGGGGCTTGGTGATGGGGGTCGAGTAGTCATACGTCCCGCGGCCACCCAGCTGTCCTGGGTCGGCATCCTTCGACCAGTACGTAGGTATGACGATGGCGGGATTCACCTCGACCCCGAATCGCTACTTGACGCCCGCCGGGCCACCGAGCGAGCTCCGCAGCGACGTGCGATCGAGGGCGCGCGCGAGCGGCAGGCCGAGCGCGTAGACCACCACGGCCTCGCCGATGCCCGTGGACACGAATCCGAAGAGATACATGGGCAGGTAGGCGCCATCAAGCGCGATGGTGGTGAACGGGATGGTGTAGAAGCCGATGCCCTGGAGCAGGAGCGGGAGGTAGGCGGGCACGATGAGCGCGTTCGCGATGACCGGGCCGGCGAGCGCGATTATCGGCTTGTCGCGGTGACGCCACGTGAACCAGGCGCCGAGGGCCGTCGCGAGCGAGCCGAAGACCACGTCGAGAAGGCCGAGCGTGCCCGTCCCCGAGATGACGATGTTGGCGAGGTTGGCGATCGCGCAGCCAAGAGCGAGACCGGGGATGGCGTCAGACGTGAACAGCGCCAGGACGCAGACGGCCTCGGAGACGCGAAACTGGACAGGGCCCCAGGCAAGGGAGCCGAGGAAGAGAATCGCAACGAGGGTGAGGGCGGCATAGACCGCCGCGATCATGCCAGTACGCGCCACGGAGCGGGTGCGGGTGGCCTGATCTGCGACAGGATTTGATGAAGACACGAAGGTAACCTCCAGAGACTGGTCGTGCGAATGCGCCATGTTTGGCTCTGCAGTCAATAGTAACGCAATACAACACGAGGGGCCTGCCCTGCCAGAATCCGGGACGGGCCCCGTACGAGCAGACGCTAGATGTCCATGTGCATGCCCGGCATGCGGAAGGTCTTTGCGCGCTCGTCGTGCGCTCTTCTCGCCTCGTCCTCGAACGCGAGCTTGGCGTCCCTCTCGCCCATCGTGTCGAGAATCCAACGCACGAGGTCCGGATTCGAGGGAAGGAGCGGTCCGATGAGCCAGGTTGCGATGAGGTTGTTCTTGCGGAAGCCCTCGAGCTTGCTCCGCTCGTTGAGGCCGAAGCCGACCTCGTCCGCGAGGAAGAACGAGCTCTCGTTGTGGCCCTCCATGAGCGTGAACTGAATCTTGAAGCCCACGACCTCGATGGGCTTGTCGCCAGGCGCTGGCACGAAGGTGCCGACGACCACGTCGAGGTAGCGCTTGGGCATGTTGCGATGCGTCACGAAGTCGAACAGCCCGAGGCCGTCGACGCTCGTGCCGTCCGGGTTGGTGATGGACGTGCCGAGAACCTCGGGCGCGCTGCCCGTGAAGAGCATGGGGACGCCGGCGTCGACGAGCTCGAAGAGGCGGTCGCGATACAACTCGAGCTCGCGTGCCACGATGTCCTGCTGCATCTCGGTCATGCCGCACATGAGCACGAGCGAGGGCGTCTTCTCCATGAAGTAGGGCTTGTCGCCGTACGAGGTGTGGACGAAGGTCGCATCGGGGAGACAGGCGCGCAGGTACATCTCGTTGCCGTTGTCGCCCGCCTGGTTGCCGAACTCGGGGTAGAGCACCTCGACGACGGTGTTTGCGCTATCGCTCATGGTGAGCCCCCTCGATCCTCGTGGCGAGCATGTCGGCCGCACCGCGGGCCACGTCCACGTTGGAGACGCAGAATGCGATGAACGTCGTGTCGACGTCGTCGTAGCGAACCGCGGCCATGGCCTCGGCGATGCCGTCCGCCTGCGTCACGATTGAGGGGTCGACTCCCGCCAGGCACATGCGAAGCACCTGGTCGGTAGCGGTATCGCCCACCACGACGACCTGCTTCACCTGCGGGTCGACGAGATACTCGTAGTCAGCCTGGTATATCCAGCCCGAAAACTCGACCTCGGTGGGATGCTCGGCCATGTGGGCGTCCGAGAGCATGAGGACCACGGCCTTGGTCCCCGGCTCCTTGCGGATGGTGTCGAAGGCGACCGAGGTCGCCGTGCCGTTCTCGCCCTTGGAGGCGATGTTCACGATGCGGCGGCCCTCGACCGTACGCTCCGAATAGCGCTCGGCGGTGATGTTGACCTTGCCGTCGAGCGACCGAGCGATCTGCTCGGGGGTGAGCCCCATCTCCCTCGCCGCGACTGTCGCCGCGAAGAGGTTGTAGAGGTTGGCGACCGTATAGGTGCCAAAGTGATAGTCGTGGCGCGGATGCCCGTCGACAAGTCGCTCCTCGACCGTGAACGTATGGGCGTCGAGGTCGACGGAGGTCATGACGTACTGCGCCTCGGGGTTGGTGAGGCCGCACGAGGTGCAGTGGGCGCGTCCGAGGTGGCGCAGGTGGCAATAGTCGTACTCGAGCCTTCCGCCGCAGACGGGGCAGGCGGTGAGGTCGCAGACGATGCCCTGCGGGTCAGGCGTGTCGTCGGGCAGCGTCGCCTCGATGGAGAAGAACACCTTGTTGTGGTTCTGCGGCGCCATGCGACAGGAGATGAGGTCGTCGGCGTTGAGCACGAGGCGCGTGCTCTCGGAGATGTGCCTGCTCATGATCCCGAAGACGTAGTCGGGGTCGGCGCTCCTGGTGAAGGTGTCCGTGTAGAGGTTCGTGACGAGGAGCAGCTCGGGCTCGAGGCGCGGGAGGACCGGCCTGAACGAGACCTCGTCGAGCTCCATGACGGCGTAGCTCTCGCGCTGGGCGCCCGAGACGGCCGCGTTCTTGATGAGCGTGCTCTCGATGCCCGTGCAGATGTTCCCGCCCGCCCGGTTGGTCACGAGTCCATACCCGTTGTCCACGAGCAGGTCGGAGAGGAGGTTCGTCGTGGTCGTCTTCCCGTTGGTGCCGGAGACGAAGACCACGTGATCGGGCTTGTCGATGTGCGACAGGAAGTCCGGGTCGATCTTCTCGGCAACCACGCCGGGTACCTGTCCGCCGCGGTGGTGCGTGAGGTCAAGTGCTCCGACCGCTGCCTTCGACGCCAACATCGCCAGGTAGAAGCGAGGCGTCTTCTGGTCTGTTGTGGTCACAGTGCCATCCTTTGGCTGCTCTTCAGCGATTCTGACCCACCCATGATACGGACGGCGGCGTCTGCGGGCGGCGGCGCCAGGGGAACCCCACCAAAGGCCCAGAGAAGCGGCGCGCCCTCCCCACGACGCAATCGGGCCCCGAACCTGAGGTCCGGGGCCCGACGATACCGTGCTTGGAGAGGGAGGCGCCTACTCGGTGGCCTTCTCCGCCTCGAGGTACTTCTTGTGCAGGACCGCCATCAGGACGATGCCCACGACGAGAAGGACGAGCGAGATCTCGAGGATCGGCATCTTGTACTCGAGCTCGTCAGCCGTGGTGTTGAGCGGCACGGCGGTGGCGATGACCGAGAGGATGAGCAGGACGACGGGCAGGTAGGTCTCGACCTTGAGCAGGCCGCCGTTGCCGGGCACCTTGAACGGGCGCTTGGTGTCGGGGTCGATCTTGCGGAGCTTGAGGAACGCGGGGAACATGGGCACGTAGGCGAGGAGCAGGAAGACGATCTGCGCCGCGAAGAGCACCCAGAAGTCGAAGCCGGTGACGGCGGAGATCAGGCAGAGCACGGACGCGACGACGCCGTTGGTGATGGAGGCGCCGTTGGGCATGCCGGTCTTGGGGTCGACGAAGCCCATGAAGCTCGGGAGCTGGTGGTCCTTGGCGGACTCGGCGGCGACCATGTTGACGCCGAGAGACCAGGAGACCATGTTGCCGAAGAGGGTGATGAGGAAGACGATGTTGACGATGACGAAGATGGGCGAGGTGTCGCCGACCATGACGGCGAGGGCGTCGGTGATGCCGGAGTCGACGGTGAGGTCCTCGACGGGGATGGCCACGCCGATGCCGAAGGCGGAGATCAGGTAGACCACGGCGATGGCGATGCCGCCGGCGATGATGGCCTTGGGAATCTGCCTCGCGGGGTTCTCCATGTCATCGGTGTAGGTCGCGAGGACCTCGAAGCCCATGAAGTTGAAGAGGATGATCGAGAGGTACGTGAGCGAGTTCGTGTCGCTGAAGTTGGGGAGATAGGTGCTGGCGTCGCCCGCGTTCGCGTTGCCGTACTTGCTCATGTACATGAAGCCAAGGATGCCGAGGACGATGCCGATGCCGACCTTGAGGATGGCGCCGATGTTGACGAGCCACGCGGAGTCGGACGCCTTCGAGAAGCTCACGAAGACGACGATCCAGATGAAGGCGAGCTCGATGAGAAGCGACGGAACGACGCCCAGCTCATTGCCTGTGAGCAGGCTGATGGTGCTCGGGAAGACGAGCGCGAGCGAGGCGATCCAGAGAGGGAAGTTCACCCAGTAGCACCAGGCGACGAAGCCGGCGACCTTGCGGCCGAAGGCGCGCTTGACCCAGTCGTACACGCCGCCCTCGTCATCGGGGTAGGTGGAGCCGAGCTCGGAGACGATCATGCCGTACGGGAGCAGGAAGGTGATGATGAGGAGGATCCACCAGAAGTACTGCGAGTTGCCGATGGCGGCAGCCGGGGCCGCGGCCTCGGCGACGAACACGACGCAGATGATGTTGAGAATCGCGTCAAAGAGGCTGAACTTCTTGGTCTTCTCGGCCATGTCGTTCCTTTCCTTTGTCTCGGGGCGTCCCGGTCAGCGGGGCGCCCCTCGTTCACGTGGCGCGCGTCACGACGACGCGCCTACTCGTTCCCCGCCTGTTGCCTACCTGGTCTGGGGCGCCGGCTCCTGCTGCGTGATGCAGTGGATGTTGCCGCCGCCAAAGACGACCTGGTCGGTGTGGACGCCCACGGCCTTGTACACGCCCTTGCCCCAGGCGGCGTCGAAGGCGGCCTGGATCTGCTCGATGGCCAGCGCGTCGTTCTTGTCGCCGTACTGCGGGACGATGACGCCGTGGTTGACGATGAGGAAGTTCATGTAGGAGGCGATGAGCGGCTCGTCGGCCACGCGCGGCTCGGCGTTCTCGTCGATGTCGATGGAGTCACAGGACGCCTGGTCCATGAAGAGGGGCTGAGACGGCATGACGAGCTTGGTCACCTCGAGCTTGCGGCCGGCTGCGTCGGTGGCGTTCGAGAGGGTCTCGTACGCGGTGCGCGCCTCGTTGTAGAACGGGTAGTCAGGGTCGTCCGACCAGATGCAGAGCATCCTGCCGGGAGCCACGAAGCAGGCGACGTCGTCGATGTGGCCGTTGGTCTCCTCGGGGTCGATGCCGTCCTTGACCCAGATGACCTTCGAGACGTTGAGGTACTTCTCGAGCTCGTCCTCCATGTAGCCCTTGAGCTCGTCGGACCAGGGCTCGTACTCGGTCACGCTGGCGTTGCGGCCGGGATCGAGCAGACACATCTCGGTGGTCACGAGGGTGCCCTCGCCGTCGACGTGGATGGAGCCGCCCTCGATGATCAGCGACTCGGGACGATAGCGACGCACGCCCGAGAGCTCTGCCATCTTGAGGGCGATCTGCTCGTCCTTGTCCCAGGGGAAGTAGAGGCCGTTCTCAAAGCCACCGTAGGCGTTGAAGTGCCAGTGGATGGCGCGGACCTCGCCCGCGTCATTGACGACGTAGGTGGCGCCGGTGTCACGGACCCAAGCGTCGTCGGTGGTCATCTCGATCACGTGGATGTTCTCGTCCTTGTCGAAGACGGCCTTGGCATTGGCGTAGTCGACCTGGTTGACGCACATGTTGACGGGCTCGAACTGCGCGATGGCGCGGGCGACCGCCGCGTACTGCTTCTGGGCGGGCTTGGCGCCCCAGGCCCAGGTGTCGGTGCGGTGCGGCCAGGCCATCCAGGCGCGCGTCTGCGGCTCGAACTCTCCCGGCATACGGAAGCCGTCGGACCGTGGATCGGACTCTGACTCAGTGATGGTACGCATGCTCAAACCTCCAACTCGTCGATGGATATCAGTCTGTCGAGAAGGGCCTTCTCGGCCCCTCCCGATGTTCGTGCGATGTGCTACTCAGCCTGGAGCGCGTCGATCTTAGCGATGGCGGCGTGCAGCTCCTCCTTGGCGGAGTACTCGATGCCCTCGTCCTCGAGCGGGGTGCGCTTGCCGAAGGCGGCGAGAAGGGCGCGGATGGAGTGCTTGCGGTTCTCGGCCTCGACCCAGCAGAGGGAGCGCTCGGGGTCGTCCATGACCTCGTCGGTGACCTCCTCGCCGCGGGTGGCGGGCAGGCAGTGCATGAACTTGGAGTTCGGGCCGGCGAAGTTCATGAGGTCCATCGTGACCTGGTACTTGGGATAGAAGACGTCCATGTAGGAGACGCCGTCGACCTGGGCGTCGTAGAGGCCGTACCAGACGTCGGTGTAGACGAAGTCGGCGCCCTTGATGCTCTCGATGTCGTCGGAGATGGTGATGGTGCCGCCGGACTTCTCGCAGTTTGCCTTGCCGATGGCGAGAAGGTCGATCTTGTCGTCGCCCACCTGGAGGCCGCCGTCGGTGATCTGGTGACCCTTGGGGCCAAACTGGACGAAGTCCATGCCGAGGATGGAGCAGGTGAACATCAGCGAGACGCAGACCTGGGTGGCGTCGCCGATGAAGGCGAGCTTGCAGTCCTCGATGCGCTTGCCCTCGGGGACGTTCTCGAGCATGGTGAGAAGGTCGCCCATCTCCTGCGTCGGGTGGTTGTACTCGGACATGCCGTTGAGCACGGGAGCCGCGGAGCCCTTGGCGAGACCGACGACGTCCTTGTGACGGTCGACGCGAGCCATCATAATGTCGAGCAGCGAGCCCATGACGCGGGCGGTGTCGCCGAGGGACTCGTGGCCGCCGAGCTGGATGGTCCCGGGGCCGAAGAACTCGGCATGGCCGCCGAGGTCGCACATCGCGGTCTCGAACGAGATGCGCGTGCGGGTTGAGACCTGCTGGAAGATCATGCCGAGCGACTTGTTGCGAAGGAGGTGGGGATAGTAGCCGTCGACCTTGATGGCCTTCTTCATTGCCGTGGCAAGGTCCTCGATGGCGAGAATCTGCTCCTTGGTGAGATCGTTGGTGTCGATGAAGTCCTTGGGCATGGCCATGGTGACGCTCCTGTCTGCCGGTCCCCCGGCGTCGTGGACGCCACTCGGCGCCCACTCTCCTTTCGCTTCGACCGTACTATCTCTCGTCACCCCCTCCGATGCCAGAATAATCAGGTTTAGAGGGTGTTTGTCGAATTACAACTTGTATAAACTTGCGTTTCAGCGCACCGTATCTTCCATGTGCGCAGTTGGGGTACCTATCATGTATGGTCTCTCGTTTTGTGCGCAGACGGGGGAACGATTCAGCGCAACGCGGAGGTGTGCCGATTGAACGGTGTGGTCTTTGCCTATACCATCGTCCTCATCGTCGTGTGCGTGACCGCCGCGATCCTCTCGCTCGCTGACTTCTTCGTCTGCCTCAAGCGCACCGTGCTCGCGCGCGTGGGCTTCTTCGTCTTCTACATCCTCGACCTCGTGAGCATCTTCGGGTCCGAGTGGCTCGTCCAGAACATCCCGTTTGACCTCAGCGAGTACTACGCCATCGACAGCCCCGTCATGAAGACGCTCCTGAGCGCCGGCGTGCTCCAGTGCCTGTGGCTCATGGTCACGCACATCCTCGACGAGCACGACTGGCGAATCCAGTTCCTACCGACCTGTGCCTTCATGGCGGGCTGCGCCATCGTCGTCCTTGCGATGCCCGTCGGTCCGGTCCGCCAGTGGATGTTCTACTCGATGCGCCAAGTCTACCTGATCTTCATGCTCGTCTACGCCTACGTCCGCTGGCATGCGTCCTCAGACGAGACGTTCCGTCATCGCGTCGGGAAATACCGCAGGTCGTTCGTGGTCATGTCCGTCCTCGTCGGGTGCATCCTCCTCGAGGACACGCTCGTGATCCTCGTGCTGCCCATCCCGAGCCAGTCGAGCTGGCTCACGCTGTTCCTCGCGTCGAGGAACTTCTCCGAGAACGCGATGATGCTCTACGTCGCCTACCTCTGCATCAGGAAGGCCGTCCGCCAGCTCCAGCTGCGCGCCTCTGAGGCGCCGACCGCCGCGGCAACCACGGGAGAGAGCAGGAAGCAGGACCTCGCGAGCCACATCGAGGACCAGCTGCCCGCCTACGCGAGCACGCACAAGCTCTCCGCGCGCGAGCGCGAGGTCCTCGGCATGGTGCTCGAGGGCAAGGACAACCGGACCATCGCCAACGAGCTCTTCCTCTCGGAGGGCACCGTGAAGACCCACGTGCACAACATCATGAAGAAGACCGGGACGTCTTCGCGAGACGAACTCAAGACCGACTTCTGGCGCGCCTGAGACAGACGTCGGCCCCCGAGCCCATGCGGGTCCGGGGGCCGACGGCACATGACGCCACGTTCTAGTAGTGAATCCTGGTTCCCGAGACACCCTTCACGACCTGCGGCGCATTTCCGAGCGCGCCGATGATGGCGATGCGGTCGGGACGGTTCTCGCAGAAGCGGAGCGCGGCGCGGACCTTGGGGTCCATGGTGTCGCTGCCGAACTCACCGGCGTCGAGATAGGCGTGCATCTCGGGCACGCTCACGTCGCCGAGGGGCTTCTCGCTCGCCGTGCCATAGCCCAGGCAGACGTTGTCCACGTCGGTGAGGAAGACGAGCACGTCGGCATCGCAGTCGTCGCCGAGGAGCTCCGCAGCGTAGTCCTTCTCGATGACGGCAGGAATGCCCACGTAGCAGCCCTTGTCGTCTGAGTCGCGGATCACGGGGATGCCACCGCCTCCTCCGGCGATGACGATGAAGTCGTTGTCGAGGAGGTTGAGGATGCTCTCCGACTCCACGATTCGACGGGGGCGAGGGCTCGCCACGACGCGCCGGAAGCCTCGGCCGTCGTCGATGAACCTGAACCCGGGGTGCTGGGCGGACTGGGCCTCCGCCTGCTCCTTGGTGAGGTGCGGCCCGATCTGCTTGGTGGGGTTGGCGAGCGAGGGGTCGTCGGGCTCGACCTCGATCTGCGTGATGATGGTGGCGACGTGACGCCGGCCCCCATGCTTGTGCAGCTCGGCGCCGAGAGCCTGCTGCAGGTGGTAGCCGATGTAGCTCTGCGTCATGGCCCCGCACTCGGGGAGGTCCATGACGGGAACCGCGGGATCGTCGGGCGCGGCGACGCCGAAGGCGCGCTGCACCATGTTGACCTGGGGCCCGTTGCCGTGGGTGATGATGACCTCGTCGTCGGCGTCGATGGCCTCGAGGAGCCGCGGCGCGACCTCGCGGATGCGGTTGAGCTGACGGTCGAGGCCGTCGCCGAGGGCGAGCCCTCCGAGCGAGATGACGATTCGCCTGGGCCGACCAGGCCTGGTGGTGATGGACATGCCTTCTCCCCTCCGGGTGAATCAGCCTAGTAGTGGATGCGGGTTCCGGAGGCGCCCTTCACTGCCTCGGGGGCCTTCTCGAGCGACCCGATGATGGCGACGCGGTCGGGTCGACCCTCGCAGAAGCGGATGGCGGCACGGACCTTCGGCTCCATGGAGCCCTTGCCAAACTGCCCCTCGTCGGCGTACTTGCGCGCCTCCGCCACCGTGATGTCGGTGAGGTCCCTCTGGTTCTTCTTGCCGAAGTTGATTGCCACGTGGTCGACGGCGGTGAGAAGGACGAGCACGTCGGCGTCGCAGTCCTCGCCGAGAAGCGCGCCTGCCATGTCCTTGTCGATGACGGCGGGCACGCCCTTGTAGCAGCCGTAGTTGTCGGTGTCACGTATCACGGGGATGCCACCACCGCCGCAGGCGACAACGATGAACTCGTTGTCGAGCAGGTTGAGGATCGAGTCGGACTCGACGATGCGGCGGGGACGCGGGCTCGCGACCACGCGGCGATAGCCTCGGCCGGAGTCCTCGACGAACTTGAAGGTCGGGTCCTGCTTGGCCTGTGACTCGGCTTGCTCCTTCGTGAGGAAGGGGCCGATGGGCTTGGTGGGGTTCTGGAAGCTCGGGTCGTCGGCGTCGACCTCGATCTGGGTCACGACGGTGGCCACGTGCCACTTCCTGCCCGTCTTGTGCATCTCCGCGCCAAGCCCCTGCTGGAGGTGGTAGCCGATGTAGCCCTGGCTCATGGCGCCGCACTCGGGGAGGTCCATGACCGGGACCTTGGGGTCCTTCGTGGAGGAGATGGCAAACGCCTTCTGGATCATGCCCACCTGGGGGCCGTTCCCGTGGGTGATGATGATCTCGGTGTCCTTGTCGATGACGCCGAGGAGCGCGGGCGCCGCGGTGCGGACGCGCTCGATCTGCTCCTTGGGCGTGTCTCCGAGGGCGTTGCCCCCGAGGGCGATGACGACGCGCCGAGGTTTGCGGGTTGGCTCAGCCATGATTCTCCTATCGCTTGTGCCGACGTGACGAATTGTTTGACGTGACAAATGGTAGGGGGAGCGCCCCTTTCGCGCTCGGGCGACGGTGGGCGGCATCATTTCCAGATGAATGGATAGTATCCATATTACTAGAATATTTTCCATTTTATATGCAGTTTTTCTCGCTATTTATCTCATAAGTTGCATCTATACCCCAGATAAACCTCAGCAGTTGCCGAGCCGGCGAGAAGGACCGCGCCCGTAGATTCTGGTTTAGATGGCCATTTGCCAGAGACTGAAGTCGCATTCTGCCACCCCAAGGCCTGTGTCGTGCGATAGGTTTTTGTACAAGAAGCTATCGTGCGACACAACTCAAGCGCGCATTTGTGTCGTGCGATAGGTTTTTGTACAAGAAGCTATCGTGCGACACAAACCGGGGCCGAAAGCGTCCTGCGCGACACACGGCGGAGCCTTAGGCGGCAACTCCCCTAGTTCTTGTCGCCAGACTTCGGCCGACGGGGTCGGCGCGGGCGACGCCAGTCAACATCGGGTCCCATCTTGGCCTTGGGCAGCTCGATGCCGAGAATCTCCGCCCTCGTCGTGGCTCGGCCGTAGCTCACGTGGCGGATGACCTCTCCGAGGACGATGACGATGACGACGCCGATGAGCAGCGGAATCTTGCTCAGCTCGTCAGCGGAGCCGTTGAGGGGAATGCATGCCACGACGATCGAGACCACGAGCTCGACGACGGGCACCCAGCAGAACAGACTCGTCATCACGCGTCCGCCGGGCACGCGGAACGGGCGCTTGCGGTCGGGGTCGATCTCGCGCAGCTTGAGGAAGGCGGGGAACATCGGCACGTACGCCGCGAGCGTGAACACGATGTCGAGCGAGAGCGCGATGGAGAAGACGCCCACTCCCACGCTCTCGAGGAGCGGCTTGGCAAGCACGAGCGCGCTTGCGCAGATCCCGTTCATGACGCATGACCCGACGTGGCGACCCTTCGCATCCTCCTTCGCATAGATGCGCGGGAGGTTCCCCTCCTTCGCCGCCTGGTTGGTGACCGAGCTCACGCCATGGGACCAGCTGATCATGTTGGCGAAGAGCGACAGCAGGAACCCCACCGAGACGAGCATGAAGGGAAGGCTCCTCTCGCCGGCCATGATCGCCACGGCATCGGCGATGCCAGAGTCGAGGTTGATTTGGTCGTGAGGAACGGCCGTCGAGATGCCCAGCGAGACGAAGAGGTAGACGGCGACGATGGTGAGGCCTCCGCCGATGATGGCCTTGGGCATGTCCTTCTCGGGGTTGTCCATCGAGTCCACGAAGGTGGCGATGACCTCGCAGCCCATGTAGTTGTAGATGATGATCGAGAGGTACGTGAGCGCGTTGCCGTCGGTGAGGTCGGGCATCATGGACTGCGGCGTCAGCGGCTCGGCGAAGCCGTGCGTCGATCCATACCAGATGCCCAGGCAGCCGATGCCCACTGCCATGACCACGTTGAGAATGGCGCCGGAGTTCATGATCCACGAGATGTCACCGACCTCCTGCATGCTCGTCCACACCACGAACCAGATGAAGGCCATCTCGATGAGGATCTCAACCCAGAGCGGCATCTCGAAGCCAAGGATTCCGTTGATGGTCGTGGGAAAGAGGACGGTGATAGACGCGAGCCACGTGAAGTAGTTGACCCAGTAGTACCAGGCCTCGCGCGTCGCCCACCTGCGGCCCATAGCGTCGCGCACCCACTCGTAGACCCCAGCGCCCTCGGCGTAGGTGGTGCCGAGCTCCGCCACGACGAAGCCGTAGGGCATGAGGAACGTGACGAGAAGGAACAGCCACCAGAAGACGGCAGAGTTTCCGATTGCGGCAGCGGGGGCGCAGGCCTCGATCGTGAAGACGACGCAGATGATCGAGAGTATGACGTCCCTGAACCTGAGCTTCCTTGCTGCCATGCGCTTCCCCTCGCCCGGCTTCGGACTCACGTCATGCACGTGTCATTGTGTCCCACCGTCCGCTGGGGGTGGGTTTATCGGGGTTTAATTCGGGAGCTGGGCCTTGTGCGCGCCTGGTCGGCCGCTCGCCGGGTCGCGAGCGGCTATCTCTTCACGCGAGCCTTCGGCTGCTGCTGCGTGATGCAGTGAATGTTGCCACCCCCGTAGATGATCTCCCGGGTGTGGATGCCGATGATCTCGCGGTCGGGGTAGGCCGCCCTGATGTCCTCGAGGGCCTGCGTGTCGTTCGGGTCACCGAACTGCGGGACGAGCACGGCGCCGTTGATGGGCAGGAAGTTGAGGTAGCTCGGCTCGAAGGCGTCGTCGGGCGTTCGCGGCAGGCTGCCCTCGACGGGGTCGATGCTCTCAGCCTCCTCCGCGGTCATATAGACGGAGGTGCTCGGCATGATCACCTTGTGAATCTTGAGTCTGCGGCCTCGGGCGTCCGTCGTGGTGCTCAGCGTCTCGTAGGCAGCCTGGCAGGCCTGGTAGAACTTGTGGGAGGGGTCGTCGGTCCACATGCAGCAGACCTCTCCGGGCGCGCTGAAGCAGGCGACGTCATCCACGTGGCCGTTGGTCTCGTAGGGGTCGATGCCGTCCTTGATCCAGATGACCTTCTCGACGCCCAGGTACTGCTCGAGCTTCTCCTCGATCTGGTCTTTGGTGTACTGGGGGTTGCGCCCCGGCGAGAGGAGGCACATCTCGGTGGTGACCACGGTGCCCTGACCGTCGCAGTTGAACGAGCCGCCCTCGAGCACGAAGTCGTCGGGGCGATAGCGCTTGACCTGGCAGATCTGCGAGAGCTGCATGCCGAGCGAGGCGTCCTTGTCCCAGGGGAAGTACAGGCCGTCGTAGAAGCCGCCGTAGGCGTTGAAGTGGAAGTGCGACAGACGCACCTCGCCCTCGTCGTTGACGAGAAATGCGGGGCCTGGGTCGCGGATCCAGGAGTCGTTGTACTCCATGAGCAGAACCTGGATGTTCTCGACCTCGCCGAGAAGCTCGTTGACGGCGGCGTAGTCCTCGGAGTTCACGCCGACGGTGATCTTCTGGTAGCGGGCGATGGTGCGTGCGATCTCGGCGAAGACCTTCTGCGCCGGCTTCGCGCCGTTGCGCCACACGTCGGAGCGGTGCGGCCAGAGCATCCACGTGCGCTCCTGCTCCTCGTACTCGCCCGGCATGAAGAACCCGTCGGCCTTGGGCGTGGACTCCGACTCGACGATGGTGTGCATGTGCGATCCTCCCTGACGAATCGTGCGATGCGTGCGCGTGGCCATTGCAGGGGACTATACCTCGCCGTAGGGACGCGACGCCGCACGAGGATGACATGCCCGGCGAACGAAGCGCGTGGGCGTCGGGGGACTGGTCACCCCGACGCCCGCGGACCCCCCTACTCAGACTCCTTCTCGAGTGCGGAGAGACGCCTGAGCTCCCAGGCGGCAGAGCCGAGGCAGAGGACACCGGTGAGGACGTCTGCCACGACGAGCGCCCACCACATTCCCTCGATCCCCATGGCCGAGCCGATGAAGTACATGAGCGGGCAGGAGAAGATGACGTAGCGAGAAAGACCGAGCACGGTCGAGAGGGCGATCTTCTCGACCGTCTGGAAGTAGGTGCTCATCATCATCGAGGTGTAGCCGAGGCAGCAGGCGACGATGGAGATGCGCGTCGCGCCGGCGGCGAGCTCGGCGACCTCGGGGTTGAAGAAGTAGCAGATGGGATAGGCCGCAAGCCAGATGACGACGGTCAGCGCGGCGACGGCGACGATCTCGTACTTGAGCGAGGAGGTGATCGTCTCCTTGAGGCGGCCGAAGGCCTTGGCGCCGGCGTTGAACGCGGCGATCGGCTGCATGCCGAAGGCGAACGACTCGGCCACCATCATGATGATGTAGATGACATAGCCGGAGATGACCGCGAAGACCGCAAGGTAGGTCGTGGCGTTCTCGCCGCCGAAGATGCCGAAGAGGTTGTTCGCGACGGTGTTGTACACGAAGGTCCCCGCCTGGACCAGGAAGAACGGAATGCCGATCTTGATGATCTGGCCGCAGGTCGACCAGTCGAGCCTGGCGTCCTTGGCGTCGATGTGGAGGTCGGAGCGGTTTCCGAAGTACCAGAAGAGACCGACGGACATGAAGCCGATGGAGAGACCGTAGTAGACGCCCGCACCGGCGACGCCGAAGCCGAACACGAAGGTGGAGAGGGCGAGCCATGTGATCGCGACGATGGCAGCGACGGTCCAGATGTTGGCCGACTGCTGGGGCTTCTCGTCGACGCGCATGACCGAGGTGATCATCTGTCCCATGATGGTGAAGGGCAGCAGCACGCCGAAGGTGCGGATGCCGGCGACGCAGTCATCCAGAATCTCGGGGGTGGCGCCGAAGAACGTGGCGAGCTGGGCGGTGAACACCTCGAAGATCACGAGGATGATCACGCCGGTGTAGAGCGTGAGCCAGAAGCCCTGCGAGAACGCGTGCTGTGCGGCGTCATGGTCGCCCGCGCCGAACGCGTTGCCGACGACGGTCGGCACGGCAGTGCTGAAGAGGCTGCCGAAGGCGAGGTTGATGTACTCGACCGACATGATGATGCCGACACAGGCGAGCCCCTCGGCTCCGAGGCCGTTACCCATGATGAGACCCTCGAGGATGACCATGATGATCTGGGCGATCATGCCCTGCATCGTGATGCGGCTGTACTTGCCGACAAGCCTGCCGATCGGTTCCACCGCGAGCTCGTGGCTCTCCTCGGCCTCGGCTGAGGTCGGCGTCTCCTCTTCTGCCATGCGCGTCCCCTTTCGGACCATGGTTGTCATGTGGGACGTGGGTCCCCTTGGCGACCATGGTCGGGGAAGGCGGAGCGGAGGGCCAGACCATAAGGAGGTTAGTTCCGCGCAAGGTGGGGTTATTCTCGATTACAGGGCTTGACCTGGTGTTCCTTGGAGGACGGCCGACGCGCTGGCAGGCCTAGAACTTCCAGAACGCCGTCGCGAGGTCCTGGCGATTGGTGGTCCCCACCTTGCTATAGATGCGGTGCAGATGCGCCTTCACGGTTCCCGTGGAGATGAACAGGTCGCTGGCGATCTCCTGCGTGCTCTTCTTGAGCAGGACGAGGCGGAGCACCTCGCGCTCGCGCTGGCTGATGGCATAGTGGTCGCAGAAGCGAGGCAGGCGCGCCCCGATGTCCGAGGAGTAGCGATCGGCCTCGTGGTCGCCCGAGCTCTCGGCAGGGTGCTGGGCGTAGACCCTCATGAGGTCGCGCGCACCCATGATGGTCCTCACCGCGCAGACGATGACGATCGCGTTCTCGGTCATGTTGCGCTCGGTGAGGTGCCAGAAGAACGAATGGAGGGGCGTGCCCGCCGTCGTCTCGGGATGGAAGATCATGATGAAGAAGATGTCCTCGCAGAGCATGACGAGCGACAGGACGGCGACCACCCTGAAGAAGGGCTTCGAGCGCTCGATGTCGACCCTCTCGTTCTTTGTCGCGCGCTTCTGATACCACCAGTATCCGAACCACACAGAGAAGATGACGCCAAGATCGCGCCAACCCCAGAAGAGCATGTTGCGCCAGGCACCTGTGAGACTGCCAATCGGGGCGACGGCGACGGCGATCACACCGAACACGACGGCGAAGATGACCACCTGACGTTTGCCGAGCGGAGCGTGGACACGCTCGCGTGTCCAGGACCAGACCAAGGTAACAAGGATGATATCCAGGGGAATCGTGAGCCATGGCCACTGCAGGCCAGCATTGAAGTAGCCCGTGAGATAGGGCTTATCCCCCATGTACTCGCCATAGAAGATGACCGAGATCTCGAGCACGTAGCAGACGAAGGCGGCAGCGGCGACGAGCCAGTCCCGTCGCGAGGTGAGCACCCACACCATGAAGCACGTCGAGCACGCGATGATCATGAGGAGCATCAGCGAAATCGTGTATATGAACCAAGCCATGTCCATGAATGAGACCACCCGAACTCACGACCCCCCGATGCCGTTCCAATCTAGGCGTTCGGCATTTCGATACGGGTAGCTATTCAATGAATGGTTCGTGTCGTCGGCGGAGCATCGCCCCTCGTCGCGTGGCGAGAAGGACGGGCGCCGCGCTTCTCGCCACGCGACGCCCGTCCCGGCAAACATGAGCTTGAGGCGGCTATGCCTCGAAGACGACCTGGCCTCCCAAGACGGTCAGCGACGCCTGCGTCGCGAGCACCTCGGAGGGGCTGCAGGCAAAGAGGTTGTGGTCGAGCACGCAGACGTCTGCAGTCTTGCCAGCGGCAAGCGTGCCGAGCCGGTCGTCGAGCCCCATGGCATAGGCCGAGCCATAGGTGTAGGCCCTGAGCGCCTCCGCCATCGAGATGCGCTCGGCGGGGAACCAGCCGTCGGGGTTCGAGCCGTCCTCGAGCATGCGATAGACCGCCCCGTAGACCTCCTCCATGGGCTCGATGCCCACGACGGGAAAGTCGGAGCCGAGATGGACGTTCGCCCCCGAGGCGAGAAGGCTGTGGAGCGGCCAGGAGAGCGCGGCGCGCTCAGGTCCGACGGCGGCGTCCTTGGCGAGGTCCGCCATGTCGAGGAGCATGTGCCAGGGCTGCATCGCCGGCGAGATGCCCAGCCTGGCATAGCGGGGAAGGTCCTCGGGCTGGATCGTCTCGTTGTGCTCGATGCAGTGACGCAGCCCCTTCTTGCCGTAGAGCCTCTCGGCCTCCTCGAAGCAGTCGAGCACGAAGCGGATGGAGTGGTCGCCGATGGCGTGGATGCGCACGGGATAGCCGAGCTCGCAGGCCTTGAGAATGCCAGCCCTGACGCGCTCGGGCTTCTCGGCAGGCTCGCCGCAGGTCTCTGGGGCGTTGGCGTAGGGCTCGAGCATCCACGCGGTGTGGTCGGAGCAGACGCCGTCGACGAACTCCTTGAAGCCGCGCCACTCGATGGTGGTGCCGGGGAAGCTGTACTTCGCCCTGACCTCGTCGGGCGTCTTCGTCTCGAGGTCAAAGAGGTCGGTGTAGGTAAAGACCCGCAGCGGGAACTCGCCCTTGCGGCTCATGTCCGCGAACACCTCGTAGGGGTTGTCGAGGCTCACGAAGGTGGGGTGGACGGCCCCGACCGAGGTGATGCCGAGGCTGTTGGCCCTCCTCACCGTCTTGCCGAAAGACTCCCTGGCCCTGTCCAGCGGTGGGTTGTACACGGGAGAGAGGAAGAAGACGGCGGCGTTGTTGGAGAAGACGCCCGTCGGATTGCCGTCGGCGTCGTGGAGGATCCTGCCGCCGGAGGGATCCGGGGTTTCGCGCGTCACGCCGACCCTCTCCATCGCGCAGGTGTTGGCGCTGTACGTGTGCATGTCGACCTGCTGGAGGAACACGGGGCGATCGGAGATGTACTCGTCGATCATCCTCGCCGTCGGCATCTCGGGGATCTCCCACTGGAACTGGATGACCTGCACGCCGAGAATCCACTCGTTGTCGGGATGGGCGGCGGCAAAGGCCACGACGCGCTCCATGCACTGCTCGAAGCTCGTGCAGTCGATGAGGTTCACGCAGAAGTCGGGGTCGGTCGTCATCGCACCCTGGGCAAAGTGGGTGTGGGAGTCGATGAGACCAGGCATGATGAGCCGGTCTCCGTAGTCGCGGACGTCGGTCGACGGACCGACGAACGGCGCGAGGTGCCGTTCGTCTCCGCAGGTGAGAATCCTCCCGTCCGCAATCGCCACGCCGCCCTTGAAGGGCTGGCTGCCGTCGCCGGTGAAGACCGCAGTGCTCTTGAGAACCAGATCCGCCATACCCATGGCTTCCTCCGATGTTGGTCGTGATGGGGTCTCGTCGTTGGCCACGATTGTGACAGCTGCGAGGCGGACATGGCGCGCCGTCAAGGCCCCTCTCGACGTTTGCCCAGGTAGCGACAGGGTTTAACTAGGCTTAATCGCCAAGCGTCGCGGGTTATCGAAGTCTAGCGACCGCTCGAGACACAAAGAGGCCCCGCACCGTTTCCGGTACGGGGCCTCCGCTCACGTCAGGCTATCGAAGCTTACGCCTCGGAGTACATCTGCTTGAGCTTGAGGAGGTGCTGGTAGCGAGCCATGGCGCTTGCCTCGTTCTTGGCAAAGAGCTCGGTGGCGCGCTCGGGGAACGAGCGGGTCAGGCTGCTGTAGCGAGCCTCGTTCATGAGGAACTCCTGGTAACCGCCAGCCGGCTCCTTGGAATCGAGCGTGAACTTCTTGCCCTCCTCCGCGGACGGGTCAAAGCGGAAGCAGTTCCAGTAGCCGCAGTCGACGGCCTTCTTCATCTCGGCCTGGCAGTTCTTCATGCCGCCCTTGATGGAGTGCATCTCGCAGGGGCTGTAGCCGATGACCAGGGACGGGCCGTCGTAGGCCTCGGCCTCGGCGATCGCCTTGAGGGTCTGGGCCATGTTGGAGCCCATGGCGACCTGCGCGACGTAGATGTAGCCGTAGCTCATCGCGATCTCGGCGAGGGACTTCTTCTTGATCTCCTTGCCGGCAGCCGCGAACTGGGCGACCTGACCGATGTTGGAGGCCTTGGAAGCCTGGCCGCCGGTGTTGGAGTAGACCTCGGTGTCGAAGACGAAGACGTTCACGTCGTGGCCAGAGGCGAGGACGTGGTCGAGGCCGCCGAAGCCGATGTCGTACGCCCAGCCGTCGCCGCCAAAGATCCAGAAGGACTTCTTGGTGAGGTAGGCCTTGTCGGCGACGATGGCCTTGGCGGCAGCGGAGCCGTCAGCCTCGAGCGCCGCGACGAGCGCCTCAGCGGTGACCTTGGAGTCGGCGGTGGAGTCCTTGGCGTCGATCCAGGCCTGCGCGGCGGCCTTCAGCTCGGCGGAGCCGTTCTCGGCGACGGCCTTGACGGCGGTCACGAGACGGTCCTGCTCGGCCTTGTAGCCGAGGGCGAGGCCAAGGCCGTGCTCGGCGTTGTCCTCGAAGAGGGAGTTGTTCCATGCGGGGCCGTGGCCGTCGGCGTTGACGGTGTAGGGCGCGGTGGCAGCCGGGTTGCCCCAGATGGAGGAGCAGCCGGTTGCGTTGGAGATGAACATGCGGTCACCGAAGAGCTGGGTCACGAGACGAGCGTAGCTGGTCTCGGCGCAGCCGGCGCAGGAGCCGGAGAACTCGAGCAGAGGCTTGTGGAACTGGGAGCCCTTGACGTTGTTGCCCTGGAGCTCCTTCTTCTCGGCCACGTTCGCGACGCAGTAGTCGAAGACCTTCTGCTGGTCGAGTTCGTCGGCCTGGGGAACCATGGTGAGGGCACCCTTGGGGCAGACGCCGGCGCAGACGGAGCAGCCCATGCAGTCGAGCGGGCTGATGGCCATCGTAAACTTGTAGCCGGTGTCCTTCGGGATCTTGACGTCGAGCATGCGCGTGTTCTCAGGAGCGTTGGCGGCCTCGTCGGCGGTCAGCGCGAACGGACGGATCGTGGCGTGCGGGCACACGAACGCGCACTGGTTGCACTGGATGCACTTGGACTCGTCCCAGTGAGGAACGACGACGGCGACGCCGCGCTTCTCGTAGGCAGCAGCGCCGAGTTCCCACTGGCCGTCGGCGTGATCCATGAAGGCGGAGACGGGAAGACGGTCGCCGTCCATGTTGTCGATCGGGTTGAGAAGCTCCTTGACCTGCTTGATGACGGCCGCGCGACCCTCGAGCGTGAGAGCGCTGGGGGCATCCTCGGCGGTAGCCCAGTCAGCGGGGACGTCGATCTTGGTGTAGGCGGTGGCGCCTGCGTCGATGGCCTTGTGGTTGGCGTCGACGATGGCCTGGCCCTTCTTGAGGTAGGACTTGGTGGCGGCATCCTTCATGTACTGGAGGGCCTCCTCGGCGGGGAGCACCTTGGCCAGCGAGAAGAACGCGGACTGGAGGACGGTGTTGGTGCGCTTGCCCATGCCGACCTTGGCGGCCAGGTCGATGGCGTCGATCATGTAGACCTGGATGTCGTTGTCAGCGATGTAGCGCTTGGCCTCGGCGTTGAGGTGATGCGAGAGCTCCTCAAGGTCCCACTGGCAGTTGATCAGGAACGTGCCGCCGGGCTTGATGTCCTGGACGATGCGCATGCCCTTGGTGATGTAGCTGGGGTTGTGGCACGCGACGAAGTCGGCCTTGGTGACGTAGTACGGCGAGCGGATGGGCGAGTCGCCGAAGCGCAGGTGCGAGATCGTGACGCCGCCGGTCTTCTTGGAATCGTACTGGAAGTAGGCCTGGACGTACTTGTCGGTGTGGTCGCCGATGATCTTGATCGAGTTCTTGTTCGCGCCGACGGTGCCGTCGCCGCCGAGGCCCCAGAACTTGCACTCGATGGTGCCGGGGGCAGCGGTGTTGGTGTTGTTCTCGCGCGGGAGGGAGAGGCCGGTGACGTCGTCGACGATGCCGAGCGTGAACTCACGCTTGGGGGCGTCCTTGGCGAGCTCGGTGTAGACGGCGAAGGCGTCGGCAGGGGTGGTGTCCTTGGAGCCGAGGCCGTAGCGGCCGCCGGTGACGACGAGGTCGGACTTGCCAGCCTCGTAGAGAGCGGTGACGACGTCCTGGTAGAGAGGCTCGCCGATGGAGCCGGGCTCCTTGGTGCGGTCGAGGACGGCAATCTTCTTGACGGTCGCGGGGAGGGCGGCCACGAAGTCCTTGATGGACCACGGACGATAGAGGCGGACCTTCACGAGGCCGACCTTCTCGCCGTTGGCGTTGAGGTTGTCGATGACTTCCTCGATGGTGTCGCAGAAGGAGCCCATGCAGACGATGACACGGTCGGCGTCGGCGGCACCGTAGTAGTCGAACAGGTGGTAGCTCGTGCCGAGCTTCTCGTTGATCTTGTCCATGTAGCTCTGGACGATCGCGGGAAGCGCGTCATAGGAGGAGTTGCAGGCCTCACGGTGCTGGAAGAAGATGTCGCCGTTCTCGTGGGAGCCGCGGGCATGCGGATGCTCGGGGTTGAGGGCGTGGTCGCGGAAGGCCTGGACGGCGTCCATGTCGAGCATGTCGGCGAGGTCGGAGAAGTCCCAGGTGGCGACCTTCTGAATCTCGTGAGAGGTGCGGAAGCCGTCGAAGAAGTTCACGAACGGGACCTTGCCCTCGATGGCGGCGAGGTGAGCGACGGGCGAGAGGTCCATGACCTCCTGGACGTTGCCCTCGGCGAGCATGGCGAAGCCGGTCTGACGGCAGGCCATGACGTCGGAGTGGTCACCAAAGATGTTGAGGGCATGAGAGGCGACCGTGCGGGCGGACACGTGGAAGACGCCGGGGAGACCCTCGCCGGCGATCTTGTACATGTTCGGGATCATGAGGAGCAGGCCCTGCGACGCCGTGTAGGTGGTCGTGAGCGCGCCAGCGCCAAGAGAGCCGTGAACGGAACCGGAGGCGCCGCCCTCAGACTCCATCTCGACGACGTTGACGGGGTTGCCGAAGACGTTCTTCAGACCCTGAGCTGCCCACTGGTCGACGTGGTCGGCCATGGGGCTGGACGGCGTGATCGGGTAGATGCCCGCCACCTCGGTGTAGGCGTAGGAGACCCACGCTGCGGCCTCGTTGCCGTCCATGGACTTAAACTTTCTCGCCATATCCTCTCCTTCAGACACACGGACCGCCGCTCATCGACGGCTCCGCAAATCGTCACACAGCCATGCACTCCCTCGAGACGCATGCCTAGACGCTACGTATGATACCCCATCGCACGTGACCAGCATGGGGTTTCAGGCGTTATATCAGCCAAATCGACGAACCGACAAATCGCAGGTTAAATGCCGCTTTTCCAGTAGGCATTACAGCGGTCTGCGAGCCTTCGCGTCCATGGAGGCGAGGAGCTTCGCGTAGCCCTGGCGAAAGCGCTCCGAGCGGTCTCCCGAGGCATCGGCGGCAGGGACCACGCCGTGCTCGTCGGAGACAAGAAACACCTCGTCATAGGCAGCGTCCCCCGCGAGGACGGAGTCGGGGAGGCCATCGTCTCGTACGATCGTGAGGCCGACGGCGGAGGCGAGGTCCGAGACGAGCGTGTCGGCGCCGGCGGGGTGCGTCGAGGAGCCGATGCCCCACACGAGCACGTCGTCGCGGACGAGCCAGAGCGTCTCGGGAGCGACGCCCGTCTCGTCAGCCTCGATACGTGACAGCCGTGCGCGCGCCGCGAGGTCGGAGACGCTGGCGGAGGTGAGCGGCTCGTAGGGGCCGACGGTCATGGCCGCCCTGCCGGCGTCGTCGATGATGAGCATGAGGACGCCGTCGGGGTTGTCATGAGACCCGTCTCGCAGGTTCCACTCGATGTGCTGCTTGGCCCATGCCACGAGCTCGGTCGTGACATGGGCGTCATTGACCATCCGCTGCCCGAGGGCGCGCAGGTGACGGTTCTCGAGGGGGAGCGCCCCCGAGGCGAGGCGCCAGCGGCACACGAGGGCTGGCGTACCGAGCGTGAAGCGCTCCTGGTCCGTGACGCGTGGCATGGCGGGTCTCCTCTCGTTGGCTGCACGCGTCATCATACCCCGCTCACGTCGGCGGAGCGCGATGACGCGCGAGGGGCCCGTTCCCTACTCCGCCCTCGGCAGCACGACGCGCCGGCACGCGGCATAGGTCAGCGCGAGGTAGGCCGCGAAGACCACCAGCACCGAAGCCAGCACCGCGGGAAAGCTCACGCTCCCTTCGGGCAGCTGGAAGACCTGGGTGAGAATCGCGTCCGCCACCACGAAGCCGACGGCGTCATGCACCACGACCACGACGCTCGGCACGAGGAAGTAGGCCGCCACCTGCGAGAAGAGCGTGCGTGAGAGCAACCCCTCCCCCGCCCCGAGACGAGCGAGCTCGGCGTACCCCTCGCGGTTGTCGGACGCCTCGGAGAGCTGCTGGAGGGCGAGCACCGCCACGCCGGCGACCAGGAACGTGATGCCGAAGAACAGGATGATGTAGACGAACGAGCCGAGATACGCGACCTCCTCGGCATAGTCCTCCGTGGGCACGCTCGCGAGCTCGACGGTTGCGGCATTTCTGATTCCGATTGCCATGCCAAGGGCGCAGACGCCCACGGCGAGAAGCGCCGCCACGCAGGTGAGCGCGGAGCAGCTGGCGGAGACGTGCGCCTCGAGCTGACGGCTCACGAAGCAGGTGAGGTCGCGAAGGTAGACGACGCGGCTGGCGCGCAGGGCGTCGCCGACGACCGTCGCGAGCGAGCGGAGCACGAGGTAGGAGCCCGCACACACAAGCACGATCATGGGGACCATGAGTATGACGAAGGCCTCGACCGAGAGACAGATGGCATACCCGAGCCCCAGGCAGACGAGTCCGACCACGATATCGTGAATCACGGCGCTGCGCGGACGGACGACGGATGCCTCGGACTCTCGGCCAGCCCTCATGAGGTCGGCGAGGCTCGTGCGGCCGAGCTCGCGCACGGCTCCGATGGCGGAGACGAGCATGACCAGGAAGAAACCGGTCACGGCGAGCGCGATGCCGGGGAGTGACACCACGAAGGTCAGGCGCCAGGGCAGCGCGAACGCCCAGGCCGCAAGCGCCCCGAAGGCAGGCGAGAGCAGCACGCCCACCCCCATGCCCGCCGCGAGCGCCATGAGCGCCACCATACCGCACTCGCGCAGGAGCACGCGCGCCACGGCACCGCGCGAGAGCCCGACGAGCATGAGCGTGGCGAGCTCGTTCTTGCGACGACGGACCAGGAAGCGGTTGGCATATCTCGCGAGCAGGCAGAACACGACAACCGAGAAGAAGCCGAGCGGTGCGATGAAGGCCGTGGCGCGGTTGAGCGTGTCCGACCCGCTCGCCACGGCCGCCTCCGACCCCAGGGCGGTGATGGTGTCGGAGCACGAGGCGTAGGTGTAGAGCAGGCAGGCGCAGAACGCGAGGGTTGCGAAATAGACCGAGTAGTCCCTCAGACTCCGGCGAACGCTGCTCGCCGCGAGTCGTCTCTCGAGATTCATGTCGATAGATCCTTTCCGGTAGGTCCCCCTACTCGCGGGCACGCGAGCTGTGCATGGTCACGAGTCCGCGCGAGGTGACGTACGTGATCGCGAAGTAGGCGCCGTAGACGGCCACGAAGGCGACCGCGGTGGTGACGATGGCGTTCGTCCAGCTGATCGAGCCGATGAGACTGATGATGCGGATGAGCTGACGAAGGGCGACCACGGTGTGCGCGACCGCGACGATGAGTGGCAGCAGGAAGAAGGCGAGCGTCTGCACGAGAAGCGAGCGCAGCGCCATGCTCCGGGGGCACCCGAGCTCCGCGAGGAGCCGATAGCTCGGGATGGCGTCCGAGGCGGAGGAGAGCTGCTGGATGGCGAGGATGGCAGCACAGGCGATCACGAGAACGAAGCCGATGTAGATGGCAAGGTACGAGATCATTCCAGAGGTCTTCTGACTGCTCTGAATCGCGTCGTTTCGGGTTCCATACGAGATGAAGCGATACTGGCCTTCGGTGTTAGGCATCTCGGAGAGCTTCGCGGTCTCCTCGAAGTACCTCTCGTCACCTTTCGCAGAGTCGACGGAGTAGTTCATGTCGACAATGGAGTTCGCCAGCTCCGCCCCACTGACGAGTTCGTCCGGAACGACGACGGCATCGAACCACGCGCCGACGTCGGCGGGCGTCGCCGAGGGACCGGCGTCGGCGGTACTGGAGATGGGGCTCAGCGTACGGCCGCCAAGCGAGATCTGGGTGCCCGCAGCCATGACCGCATTGTCGAAGTTGGCCATGGAGGCATTCACGCTCGACAGGATGAGATAACCGCTTTCACCCAGGTCGATGGGGTCGAGCCCGTTGAGCGAGCGGAGCTTGTTGTAGTCTGACTGCGTCATGAGATAGTAGGTGAGCGCGGAGAAGTCGGTCGAGGTCGAGAGGCCGGGGATGTCAGGACTGACGCCCGACGCCTTGGCGAATCCCGAGACGCTGAGGTCCTCCCCGCCTTCGACCTGACCGGGGTTGTACACATTGAGATACTCGACCTGGCTCGAGAATGACGAGAAGTCGATGCCTGCGTTGGCCATCGCCTGCTGCGCGGGAGTGTCCTGCCCCTCCTCGATGGTCGTGCCCTGGTTGTAGATAAAGACGACCGACGCGTCGTAGGGATTCGCCTTGCGGGTATCGGCGTCGAGGCCCGAGCAGATGCCCATACCACCGGAGACGGCCATGATCGCGAGGAAGAGGATGAACGAGATGACGGCCATCGACACCGAGACGGTGTTCACCTTCGACGAGAGCTGGCGCACCGTGAACATGTTGAGGCCGCGGTAGTACGCCCCGTGGAAGGCCCGACTCACGTGGAAGAGAAGTCCCGAGAGCCCGTAGAAGAAGACGAGCGTGCCGGCGCACACGATGAGGGTGGTCACGAGGAAGGGCGGGAACTCCACCGTCCCGTCGAGAGGGAGGCCGTCGCGCGTGAGACGGTAGTACGCCCAGCCGATGAGGCCGACGCCCACGAGGCCCAACACGATCGTCGCCGGCAGGCTGCGTACCCTGACCTGCTCGTTCTTACGCGACGCGCTCATAAGGTCGGCGAGGTCGACCTTGCGAAGCATGCGGAGGTTGAACGCGAGCATGACGACGAAGATGAGCACGAAGCAGCCGAGCGTGAAGAGGGCGGCAAAGGGCGAGAAGTGGAACGAGAAGTTGGTGACCCGGTCGTTGAAGAGGGCGGCGGTCACGAAGACGAGCAGCTGCGAGAGCAGGACGCCCGTGAGCAGGCCGACGACGAACGAGGCAAGCGATGCCAGGGCCGTTTCGAGGAAGAGCACGAGGGACACCTGGCCCCGCGTCATGCCCAGGAGCTGATAGAGTCCGAACTCCTGCTTGCGCCTCTTGACCAGGTAGTTATTGGCATAGACCATGAGAAAGCCAAGGACGAAGGCGAGAAAGACCGTGACGAACAGCATGAGCTGCCCCACCGCCTGAACCATCTCGCGCGCGTCCGTGGAGAGAAAGCTCGCCTGGTCGGAAATCGTGTTGAAGGCGTAGAACACCGCCACGCCGAGCACGAGCGTGATGAAGTACACGGCGTAGTCGCGCGCGGACTTGCGGACGTTGCCGAGGGCAAGTCTAAAGAACATCGTCCTGACCTCCCCCGATGGTCGCCACGACACCCATGATCTGGTCGAAGAAGACGCGGCGCGTGAGGTTGCCGCGACGGAGCTCGGTAAAGATGCGACCGTCTCGGATGAAGAGCACGCGCTGGCAGTAGCTCGCGGCAAAGCTGTCGTGGGTGACCATGAGGATCGTGGTGCCGTAGCTCTCGTTGAGGGCATCGAAGCGCTCGAGGAGGAGCTTGGAGTTCTTGGAGTCGAGCGCGCCAGTGGGCTCGTCGGCGAGGACGAGCGTGGGGTTGGTGACCATCGCGCGGCAGGCCGCGACGCGCTGCTTCTGTCCGCCGGACACCTGATAGGGGAACTTCTCGAGGACGTCATTCACGCCGAGTGCGGTGGCGATGCGGACCACCCGCTCGTCGATCTCCGACGCGCGGACGTGGGCGATGGTGAGAGGCAGGGCGATGTTCTCGCGGCACGAGAGCGTGTCGAGCAGGTTGGAGTCCTGGAAGATGAAGCCCAGCTGCTCGCGGCGGAACTGCGCGAGCTGGCGGGAGCGCATATGCGTGATGTCGGACCCATCGATGATGACGGAGCCCGAGGTCGGGCGATCAATCGTGGCGATGCAGTTGAGGAGCGTCGTCTTGCCGGAGCCGGACGGCCCCATGATGGCGACGTACTCGCCGCGGTCGACGACGAACGAGACGCCCGCGAGCGCGTGGGTCGCGCTGCCGAACTTGCCGCCGTAGACCTTCTCGACGTTGGAAACCTGGAGTGCCTTGGTCATGATATGAACCTCTCAGATGCAGGTCAACTAACGGGGGCAGGCGACAAGGAGCACGAACTCGGCGGCACCGAGGGTGCAGCTGACGAGCAGCGAGGCGACCTTCTCGGCAAGCGTGAGCTCCCCGCGCAGGCGGCGGTCGTTGCCCTCCCAGAACCTCTCAGCTTTGGGACTCATCCTCATGGTGTCCTCCCTCCCTCGGAAACGGTACGACACCATAGTGCGCGGAGGGCGCGAGGGCTGCCATCGAAGCCGCTTACGGCTGAGTGACACTTTCGTAAGGTTGGAAAAGGGGACAGGTTGTTTTTCCATGTTCTCTATTCCGAGGTTTCGGCGAGCGTAGTGTTTTCGGGCAGCTGAACGCATCGTACGCGCTACGCGGCCCATGCTCCTTCTCGCCAAAACCGCAGCGAGATTCCAGCGTGATGTAATGGTGCAGTGTTCTGTATACCTGAGTCCGCGACGATGCGAGGAGCTGAAATGGCAAAGCACGCAAGACGAGATGAGCAGATTGCGCATCGCGGCATCGTTCGATATACGGTCGCCAGGTCGCTCGCCCTGTTCATTGGAGCGTTCAGCCTTGCGAACGCCCTCGGCTATGCCCTCGGCCATTCCGCGAACCAGAACATCTGGTGGATTGACTTCTCGTGGCTCTCGGCGTGGGTTGGCGCTGCCGCCGAGAAGATCGCCGTCATCCTGGAATGCCTCGTCGGAATCGCTCTTGTCACATGGGCCGTCAGGCCGCAGACGGACGCTCATCGCCGCGCCGTGACTGTCGTTCTTCTCGTCGTGATGGCTGTGTTCGCCGCCCAGAACGTCGTGAGCTACTGGCAGCTGCTTCTCAACGGGGTGCTCTGGCATGCCCTTCCCGTACCCTTCTCCGTACTCGTTGCGGCCGCCCTTGTCTGGCTCTCCTCTGTCGTCGCGCGCTCAGAGGTCGTGGCACTCGACGACGCCAGCTCGCGAACGGGCATCGTCATCGGCACGCTCGTGGTCGCGCTGGTCTTTCCGCTGCTTCAGATTTGCCTCTTTGGCACCACCGACTACCGACGAACATCCGACGCCGCCATCGTCCTTGGCGCTCAGGTCCACTCCGACGGAACACCTTCGTTGGCGTTGTCCGAGCGACTCGACACCGCCATCGAGCTCTACCGGCAGGGACGCGTCGGCACGCTGGTGATGAGCGGAGGGCGGGGCTCCGACGAGCCGGTCAACGAGGTCGACGCGATGCGCGACCATGCCGTGGCAAACGGCGTTCCGGAGTCCGCCGTCCTGCTCGACCCGCAGGGGAATTCCACCGAGGCCACCGTCGCCGACACGGTTCCCCTCATCGCCGCGCATGGGTGGGAGAGCGTCATCGTGACCAGCAGCTTCTACCACATGCCACGCATCAAGATGATGTATCTCCTCCAGGGCGTGGACGTTCTGACCGTGCCCACCGTGGGGGACGTGCTGAACGACGGCACGGCCCAGGCCCTTCCGCGCGAGATTCCCGCCTGGTGGGTGTACTGGGCCAAGGGCACGTTCATCGGCTAGGACGCTCACGACGGCTGCCGTCCGCATTTTTCCAGCGGACGGATTACGTACCTCTCGCCTGGCGTCGGAGCAGGACCTCCGCACACGCGTGGCTCGACTTTTTCGCGACAAATGCATCGCACGTTGCGTTCGTCCGTTAAACATGCATCCACGCGTGCGGAGAAGGACCCCGGCAACCTCGCTCGTCCTTCTCGGCTGACATGGAAAAACAACCTGTCCCCTTTTCCAGGTTTTCAGACCACCTGGGTGAGGTTGGTGGGAAACGTCAGCGTCGCGCGGGTGAAGCCCCCCTGCTCCGACTCCATGCGAACGCCCACACCCATCTTGTCGCAGAGCCGCTTCACGAGGTAGAGTCCCAGGCCCGTCGACTTCGTCTGACCCTCGAGTCGACCGTTCTGCCCGACGAAGCCCTTGTCGAAGACGCGTGGGAGGTCCTCGGCCGGGATGCCGATGCCGTTGTCCTCGACGGCGAGCTCCACGCACTCATCGGCGGTACCGCGCCCCCGGACCCGGGCGGAGAAGGCAAGGCAGGGGGCGGCGGCGCGATACTTCACCGCGTTCTCGACGAGCTGGCCGAGCACGAAGCTCATCCACTTGGCATCGGCGAACACGGTCACGTCGAGGCCCTGCACCTCCACGCGCACGCCACCGTCGATGAGGGAACGGGCGTGCCCCCTCACCGCGTCGGTGACGATGTCCCTGAGCCGCACCTCGCGAATGACGTAGTCCCGGTCGAGGGTCGCTGAGCGCGCGTAGTAGAGCGCCTGGTCGACGTAGCCGTCGATGCGCCCGAGCTCACGCGCGAGAGACGACGAGACCTGCCCAGGATTGCTGTCGGTGATGATCCTTGCCGCGGCGATGGGCGTCTTGACCTCGTGAACCCACGCCTCGACGTACTCGCGGTACTCGTTCGACTCGTCACGAGCGGCGTCAGCCTCGACACGACCCTCGCGCGAGACCGCCTCGATGGCGTCCCACGCAATCTCCCCCTCGACGAAGCTCGGCTCCCCCACGAGCTCGACGGCGTTGAGCGGGGACTCGTCCTCACCACTCGTGGCGGCGGCAAGGTCGCTCCAGAACCGATGCCTGCGGCCGTAGTCGAGCGCGCCGCGCGCGACCGCGGCACCGAGGAGCAGGAGATCGAGAAAGACGATGGCATCGCGTCCCATGCCGCTGCCGTCCAGGACCACGTCCACAAGGAGGACGGAGAGCAGCGTCACGCAGACGGAGGCGGCGCGATCGCGAAGGTATCTTCCGAGTCCCATGGCTCGCCTACACCGAATAGCCCTGGCCACGGTGCGTGACCAGGTAGTCGTTCACGCCGAGACGGGCGAGCGTCTGACGCAGCCGGTTGATGTTCACCGTGAGGGTGTTGTCATCCACGAAGGCATCCGAGTCCCACAGCTCCACCATGATCGTCTCGCGAGGAACGATCGCGCCGGCGCTCCTCATGAGAAGCGAGAGGATGCGGAGCTCGTTCTTCGTGAGCTCAACGGTTCGTCCGTTGGCAGTCACGGTGGACCGCGACACGTCGAGCGTGAGCCCGCTGTGCGACATCGTGGTCGCAGCCATCCCTCCCACGCGTCGCAGGAGCGCCTCGATGCGGACGAGAAGGACGTGGCTGCTGTAGGGCTTGGCGATGAAGTCGTCGGCGCCGAGCGTCATGCACATGACCTCGTCGATCTCGCCGGTTCGGCTCGTCACGACGATGATGGGGACGCTCGAGCGGCTGCGAATCTCCCGGCACACGACGGTGCCATCGAGGCTGGGGAGGTTGAGGTCGAGAAGCACGAGGTCGGGGCTTGCCTCCAGCGTCGCGTCGACCACGCGGTCGAACGACGTGACGACAACGGGCTCGTGGCCGTTCTTCTGGAGCATCTCCGACAGGGCGGAGCGAATCGACTCGTCGTCCTCGATGATCGCTATTCTCGCCACGAGCGCCTCCCTCAGATGGTGCCGACACGGCCCATTATCGCACGCGACGCGACAGGTTCAAAAACGAGGACACCACTCGCGTCTGAAGGCGTTATCTCGCAGCGGCTTCCCTCTTGTCGGCATCCGCATGCTTGTTGCCGTAGGCGAGAAGCACGCCCGCTCCCACCGCGATCCAGGCGATTGTGATGACCCACTCCACGCCGTTGAGGGCGGCGGGGCTGAAGGGCACGACCATCAGGGCGATGACGATGATCCCGGCCACCATGGCGCAGACGATGCCCGCCATGCCGCCGTTGACCTTGTATGGACGCGGCAGGTTCGGCTCGGTCTTGCGCAGCTTGAAGCAGGCGAACCCGGCCATGGTGCAGGCGAAGATGAAACCGAGCGAGGCGACGTTGGTCAGCGGGACGAGCATGTTCCGGCCGAGGAACGGACCGACGAGCGTGAGCACCGCCATGACGATGTTGGCCTTGCGCGGGGCGCCGCTCCTGGGGTCGATCTCGGCGAACGACGGGGGCAGCATCTCCTTGCGACCCATGGCGAGCATGAGGCGGGACGACGCACCGAAGAACGAGTTCATCGGGCCGAGGGGGCCGAGGGTGCCGATGGTGAGCATCGCGAGGTAGAAGAAGATGTTGATGCGCTCGAGCACGGCCAGCGCGGGAACGGACAGGGTCACGAACTCGTGCCAGTCGACGATGGTGCCAAAGGAGTAGATGCAGACGAGGTAGAAGATGCCCGAGGCGAGAAGGGCGATGGCCGGGATGAGACCGAACTTCTTCCAGTCGAGGTTGGCCGAGGCCTCCTCGGCCTGCTGCGGGATGGTGTCGAAGCCCGCATAGAAGAAGGGGGTCATGACGAGCACGGCCACGACGCCGCCGAGAAGGCTCGTGGCATCCGTGGAGCTACCGCCCGCGGCATCCGTGACCTGCGAGAAGACGGGAAGCGCGTTGGACGGTGAGCCAGTCATGAACGAGATGACCATGGCAAGGACCATACCGGCGAGCAGCGCCTTGGTGAGAAAGCCCGAGAGCTTTGCCGCCGCGCCGGCGCCATGGAAGTTGAGGTAGATGACGAGAACCGCGAAGCACAGGGCGATGACCGTCGGCCACAGGTAGACGTCGGCACCCAGAATCGAGTAGAGCCTCACCGAGCGGAGCCATGTGAGCGCGGGGAGCTGCGACCAACGATCGGTCAGCAGTGTGGAGATCGCGATGGCCTCCCACGGGCACAGCGGCGCGTTGCCGAGAAGGAGCATCCAGCCCGTGAAGAATCCCATCTTCCTGCCATACGTGCGGTCGACGTACTCGATGATGCCGCCGGAGATCGGGATGGCGGCGGTGAGCTCTCCGAAGCACATGCCGATGGGGACGAGGAACAGGGCACCAATCGCGAAGGCGATCATGGCGGGAATCGGGCCACCGCCGAGTATCATCCAGTCGCCGACGAGAAGGACCCAGCCGGTGCCGATGATGGCCCCGAAGCCGATGGTGAAGAAGTTGAAGAGCGTGAGCTCCTTCTTCATCCCGG
The DNA here is from genome assembly GCA_002331575.1 of Atopobium sp. UBA2090. GTDB lineage: Bacteria > Actinomycetota > Coriobacteriia > Coriobacteriales > Atopobiaceae > Olsenella_D. Next base: position 63,326 of record DCZG01000050.1, read on the forward strand.
TGCCCCCTCCCCCCGTGGTCTGGTCATGTGTGCTGGCTATCTCTGACATGCCCCCTCCTTCCGAATCGACTGCGTCGTGTTGCCGAACGCTCGGGTTCCTGACTCCCCGGCAGCCCAAAGCCCCGGCCTCCTGCTTTCTTCTCGTCCCAAACTAGTGGTCTGCAAGGGCCCTCCCCGCTCGCTGGAGACCTGCGGGGCGGAGCGGAAAACGAGCGGAACCGCCCGGGCGGCGAATGGCCAAGCAACTGCCAGAGCGCTACGATACTGCCCGACATCGACATGAGCGGGGCGGAATTGGCAGAAAACGAGCAGTTCATAGGGCGCTTCGCGCCGACCCCCTCCGGACGCATGCACCTGGGGAACGCATTCTCGTGCCTCTTGGCATGGCTGGCGGCGCGCTCCGCCGGCGGCCGCATGATCCTGCGGATCGAAGACCTCGACCCGCGCGCCCAGGACCCCCTAGCAGCTCGTCTCGTCATGGACGACCTCGCCTGGCTCGGGCTCGATTGGGACGAGGGCCCCTTTTTCCAGAGCCGTCGCACCGACGTCTACGCCGAGGCGATCTCTCGGCTCGAGGCCAGGGGCCTCACCTATCCCTGCTTTTGCACCCGTTCCGAGCTTCATGCGTCAACCGCGCCTCACGCCTCCGATGGCACCTACGTGTATCAGGGGACCTGCCGCAACCTCTCACCCGCTGAGGTGGCTCGTCGTTCACGGGTTCGCCCGCCCGCGACGCGTCTCCGCGTCCCCGACGCGACGGACCCCGCAGCCGTGGTTCGCTTCCGCGACCTCGTCTGCGGTCCTCAGGAGGAAAACCTCGCCCGGGAGTGCGGAGACTTCCTCGTGCGGAGAAGCGACGGGGTGGTCGCCTATCAGCTCGCCGTCGTGGTTGACGACGCTCTCATGGGCGTTACGCAGGTGGTGCGCGGACGCGACCTCCTCGGTTCGGTCGCCAGACAGATCTACCTCCATCATCTTCTCGGCTCTGAACCTCCGAGCTTCGCTCACGTGCCACTCCTCGTCGCGCCAGACGGTCGGCGCCTCTCCAAGAGAGACCGCGACCTCGACCTCGGCTTCATCAGGGGGCACGAGCAGGGTCCCGAGCGCGTGGTGGGCATCCTCGCCCACGCCGCGGGACTAGCTGAGAAGGACGAGAGCATGAGCGCCGCCGATCTCGTTCCGCGCTTCTCATGGGAGGCACTCGCGGGATGTCCCAACGAGATTGTCGCGGACGGAGATTTTCTTGCGCAATGAGCTGCGGCGGTTGTGATGCCACCCGCTTGGGGGTATCATTCTCTGGCACAACGTTCGGAGAGCTGACCGAGAGGCCGAAGGTGCTCGCCTGCTAAGCGAGTATAGGACTAAATCCTATCTGGGGTTCGAATCCCCAGCTCTCCGCCAGGACACCCAGCCCGTCGGCACCAGCCGACGGGCTTTTTTCTTGCAGGTGCCACAGCTGCCTCCTTGGGCGGCCAGAGCAACTCGTTCGTGTCTGACAATCATGGAAATCTCTGCTCACCCTTGACGAAGGTGCCTCGACGTGGCATCTTATCTAACTGCACGCGCCGTTACCTCAGCTGGATAGAGGACCTGACTACGAATCAGGGCGTCATAGGTTCGAATCCTATACGGCGCACCACGCAAATGACGGAGCCCCTTCGGGGGCTCCTTTTTTTACGAGCTAGCAGGGTCACAAACCTGAGGGCCGGAACTGCAGGACGGAATCCTTCCCGAGCGTCGCGTAGACATACTCCACCCCGGCAGCATCACAGATGTCCATGAGATCGATGAGGGCATGGTCCTTCTCTGTGAGCCATTCCTCCACGCAGCCGCGCACGTCTCCTTCCCAGTGCCTCTCCTCCGCGAGTCTTTGCAGCGCGGCCTCCCCCAAGCTGATGCGCGAGACATGTCTGTCCTCGTCGTATACCAGTCGCGCAGAGGGTCCTGAGACCTCCTCGCGGACAGAGAGGCCCCCCGTGCCGTCGCCGCCGACGAATACCTCGCGGACGTCATCCGCCTCCGAGAACCTGGCCACCAAACGGGCGTCGCACTTCGCATCCATGTCAAATCTCCCTCCCGTTATGCCTATGTCATGTTCTATCATACCCACATGCCGTGATACTAGAACACATGTTCTAGTCTATTTTGCTCCACCGTATTTTGACTGAAGTTCGAAAGGCCTCGGTCGTTTGGGGTATCAGGAACATATTCAAGCGCGGGGATTGGAGCTAGGTATGGCCAGAGTGGACGGCATAGGAGTGGCGTTCTGCGGCGGAGGCTTTCGCTCCTTCGCGGAGGTGGCCGCCATCGAGGACATGGATCGGAACGGCATTCGCATCGGTGCGGTCGCGGGAACCTCCATGGGTGCCCTCGTAGCGGTCCTCGCGGGCGCCGGCCTCCCAGCGTCACAGATCGCGGACCTCCTGATCAAGATGGACCAGCGCGTAGTCGACGAGGGCGTCCTCAGGAACATCAAGCTCAAGGCCATCGGACTTCTCGGCGGCGTCAATGGACTCGTGGACTCGTCCATCCTCGAACGCTTCGCCCGCGACATCCTCGACGAGGCGGGTGTCAAGACCATGGACGACATGAGGATGCCCGTCGCGCTCCCCGCCTGTGACATCGTGAGCGGCGACCTCTGCGTCTTCACGAACGACTCGAGTCTCTTCTCGGACGCAGACGGCGGCTGGACCTGCCTGACCGGCAACCTCGACCTCGCCCGCTGCATCACGGCGTCGGCCTCGTATCCCCTCGTCATCTCGCCGACCGAGTACCTGGGGAGGACCTTCATGGACGGCGGCTGCCGCATGAACCTTCCCACGCCCCTCTTCGACCGCTCGCAGGTAGATGCCGTCGTGGGCGTGGGCATGGTCAAGCACGCGCAGCCGACGTCGGACCTCTCGCCGCTCAGCATCGCCAAACGGACGATGAGCTGCGGCGCCAACCAGCTCGACCGCATCTACAGCCAGGTGGCGGACATCTACATCAACCTGCCCGTCTCCGGCGACGACGCCTTCCAGGCAGGGACTGGCCGACAGGTCATCGCCGAGGCGCGTCAGATGATCGTCGACCGCCCCGTCGACTGGACGCATGCGAAGCCGACCGCCCTCGAGGCGGTTCGCCGGGCGGCCGTGGACGCCCTCTCGCGCATGGTGAGAACCCACACCGACTAGAGGACGGGCACGTCATCGCTCCCCTGACGTGCGCTTACAGCTCGAAGGCATCCTCACCCGAGGCGGCAAGTCGCCTCTTGAGCTCCTCGATGATGGGGATGCCGGCACTGCAGCCGATGCGCTCGGCGCCTGCCGCCACCATGGCGAGGAAGGCATCGGCTGTGCGGATGCCTCCGGCGGCCTTCACCTTCACGCGGGGGTCGACGTGCTCGCGCATGAGCCTCACGTCGTCGACGGTCGCGCCACCTGTCGAGAAGCCCGTAGACGTCTTGACGAAGGTCGGCAGGACCTCGCTTGCTATCTCGCAGAGCCCGATCTTCTCACCGTCCTCGAGGAGGCAGTTCTCGAAGATGACCTTGGACGGGGCGCCCGCCTTGCGACAGGCGTCGACGACAGAGGACATTTCCTCTTTGACGTAGTCCCAGTTGCCAGCCTTGACCTCGGTGAGGTTAACGACGTAGTCAATCTCGTTCGCGCCGTTGGTGAGGGCGTCCTCGGTCTCGAAGACCTTGGTGGCAATGCTGGTCTGCCCGAGGGGGAAGCCGATGGCGGCTCCCGTGTGGACGTCCGTTCCCGCGAGAAGCCCGGAGCAGAGCTTAGCCTGCGCCGAGTTGATTGCGACCATGCGGAAGTGGTAGCTCACCGCCTCCTTGCAGAGTCTCTCCATGTCCTCCCGCGTCGCGTCCGCGTGAAGGTTGGTGTGGTCGACGAGACGGGCAAGGTCATCGATGGTGTAGCGCTTCATGACAGTCTCCCTGGAACGGCGTCCGATGCGTGTGGTTATCCTACCATATGTCAGACTTAATGGCTATATTTCTCTTTATGACCGAATGAACTCTGGAAAATGGTAGTGGCTTACTGCGTGTTTGCGAATTCAATGATAGTATTCGGTTGGTTATGTCTGGCATTTCCTTTCTGACAGCGAGGCGCGGGAAGATGACCCTCTACACGAACATCAAGGACGACATCCTGGCGAAGATCGAGGACGGCACCTACGCCGAGGGGCAGATCATTCCCTCAGAGGTGGAGCTCTCCGGAATCTACGGAGTGAGCAGATCGACCATCAGACAGGCGCTCCAGATACTCGTGAGCACCGGCTACCTCGAGAAGCGCAAGCGTCGCGGCACCATCGTCACGCGGCCGAAGGTCGACCAGTCCTTCACCACGAGCATCAGGAGCTTCGAGGACGACATGCGCCTCATCGGCAGGAACGCCCGCACGAACGTGCTGCTGTTCAGGCGCGTGCATCCGGGCGAAGAGGTCATCGCCCGCCTCGACGTCAAGCCAGACGAGGAGGTCTACAAGCTCGTCCGTCTCCGTTACGTGGACGACCAGCCCAACGTCTTCGTCGAGAGCTACGTGCCTTGCGCGCTCTTCCCCGACCTCGAGAGCTGCGACTTCAACACGATGCGCCTCTATGATGCCATGGAGCAGCACGGCAGACCCGTCGCCACGGCCAGGAGGCGTCTGGAGGTCGTGAAGGCCGACGCGACGACCGCGTCCCTCCTCGACGTCGAGGAGGGAGACCCCCTCTTCCTCTTCCACACGGTCGCGCGCGACGCGAGCGGAGTCCCCGTCGAATACTCCATCGCCCACTACCGGGGCGAGAGCAACGCGTTCGACTTCGACGTCGCGCGGAACTAGACTGCGGGGGTTCGCACCGAACTGCCATGACGAAGGGCCTTCTTCTCGCCAGCAGTTTACGCACGAAGGGCCCTTTTTCCGACTTTTTGCAAAAGTAGGGCCCCTCGTGCGTAAATTGCTGTCTCTCGCGAACCCTCGGCCAGGACACTGCCCGCAGCAAAAAAGGGAGGAGACCGAAGTCCCCTCCCCCGAGTCGAACACGTCAGCCGAGAAGGTCCTGCGAGCAGCTATGCCTCGGGCCTGATGACCTCCACGCCGCCCATGTAGGGAACGAGGGCCTCGGGCACCGTGATGGAGCCGTCCGCGTTCTGGTAGTTCTCCATGATGGCGGCCATGGTCCGGCCGACGGCGAGCCCTGAGCCGTTGAGGGTGTGCACGAGACGCGTGCCCTTGAACTCAGCGGGGTCGCGGTAGCGGATGTTGGCGCGACGCGCCTGGAAGTCCCAGCAGTTGGAACAGGACGAAATCTCCTTGTAGTTGTTATAGCTGGGGAGCCAGACCTCGAGGTCGTAGCACTTGCGCGCCGAGAAGCCGATGTCGCCGGTGCAGAGCGTGACCACGTGGTAGGGCAGGCCGAGCGTCTGGAGGACCCTCTCGGCCTCGCCGACCATGCTCTCGAGCTGGTTCATGGAGTCCTCGGGCTTGGCGAACTTGACCATCTCGACCTTGTCGAACTCGTGCACGCGAATGATACCGCGCGTGTCTCGACCGGCGGAGCCGGCCTCTTCGCGGAAGCACGGGGTGAAGGCGCAGTACCAGAGCGGGAGCGACGAGCCGTCGAGAATCTCATCTCGATGGATGTTGGTGAGCATGACCTCGGCGGTGGGGATGAGATAGAGGTCGGGATTCACGTGGTAGAGATCCTCGTCGAACTTGGGCAACTGGCCCGTGCCAAAGAGGGAGTCGTGGTTGGTGATGACGGGGGGCCACCACTCCTTGAAGCCGACGGAGGTATGCAGGTCGATCATGAAGTTGATGAGGGCGCGCTCCATGCGGGCGCCCATGCCGCCGAGCAGGTAGAAGCGGGCACCAGAGAGCTTGACGCCGCGGTCGAAGTCGATCATGCCCGTGGACGTGCCGAGGTCCCAGTGAGCTTTGGGCTCGAAGTCGAACTCGCGGGGGGTGCCCCAGCGGCGCGCCTCGGGGTTGTCGGAGTCGTCCTTGCCGTAGGGGACGGTTTCGTCGGGGATGTTCGGGATGGCTGCGACAAGGTCGAAGAGCTCCTGTTCCACGGCGCCGCGCTTCTCGTCGAGCTCGGCGATGCGGTCCTTGTTGGCGGCGACCACGGCCTTGGCGGCATCGGCCTCGTCCTTCTTGCCGTCGCGCATGAGCTGGCCGATTTCCTTCGAGGCGGCGTTGCGAGTCGCCTGAAGGCCCTCGACCTCCGCGATGAGGGAGCGGCGCTCCTCATCAAGCTCGAAGAACCTCTCGCGGTCCCAATGGGCGTTCTGCCTCGACTCGCAGGCCTTGTCCACGAGGTCGGGATTCTCTCTGACGAACTTGATGTCCAGCATGTCTTCTCCTCGGCAATGGATGGGTCGCAGGTGCGGCCTCGGCGGCTCGTGGCGTTGACGAGCCACGGGCCTTCATCGGCCCTCCAAGTATATACTTGTGGCTACGAAACGCAGAACTTGCAGGAAGGTATGCTCATGCAGTCTATCAGCGACTTCTTCACGTGGCTCTTCAGTGACAGGACGGGCGTCATCTGCCTCGTCGTCACCGGAATCGTGGTCTGCCTCATCATCTCGTTCGTGCTCGAGCGGAAGATGCGCAAGCAGTTCTACAACCACGAGAAGTCCGAGGGCGACTGGAACCTGTTCGACGACGATGACGAGTCGGGCTGGTCAGAATTCGACGAGGACAACAAGTAGCCGCCGTCATGACCGATAAACAACGAGGGCCCCCGACGTCTGCCGGGGGCCCTCTGCATGTCATGGTGCGGGCGAAAGGACTTGAACCTTCATGAGATTGCTCTCATACGGACCTGAACCGTACGCGTCTGCCAATTCCGCCACGCCCGCGTGGGGAAAATAGTACCGCATTCCGAGCCTGGTTGACAACAGGAATTCGTGCTCCAAGCGCCCGCCGGGCAATCGCGCTAGAATAATCCAAACGTCACGGCAGACGAAACCATAACCCTAACCGCACGAGGAGCCGCCGTGAGCGACACCAGACCCACTCAGACCGTCGCACGGCCGAGACCTGACACGGGGGGCACCAGCCTTCCCGAAGAGGTCCTGCTCGGCCGATACCGCGTGCTCTCACGACGCGGCAAGGGCGGCTTCGGCATGGTCTGCACCTGCTGGGACACTCGCCTCCAGCGTCGCGTTGCCATCAAGCGCATGCCACTCCTCGGCGGCGTCGGCCCACGCGGCGTCACCACGTCGACCGTCGACGAGGCGCTCTCGGAGGCACGCACCGCCTGCCTCCTCGCCCACCCCAACATCGTGACCGTCTTCGATTTCGAGACCGATGGCTCCTACGCCTACCTGGTCATGGAGTACGTGGACGGCCTCAACCTCTCCGAGCTTCTCGCCCGCGTCGAGGGAGGAGTGCTCACCCACGAGGAGTGCGCGCATCTGCTCTCGTCGGTCGCGCAGGCGCTCTCGTACGCGCACGAGAACGGGGTGCTCCACCTCGACATCAAGCCCACGAACATCATGATCGACCGCCAGGGCACCGTGAAGCTGGCCGACTTCGGGATGGCCACGCTCGCCTCCGCCGCAGGTTATGGCGGCGCTCGTGGTGGAACCGTCGGCTACATGCCGCCCGAGCAGATCGAGGGCAAGCTCGTGGACGAGCGCGCCGACGTCTTCTCGCTCGCGGTGGTGACCTGGCAGGCCCTCACGGGGACCAACCCCTTCTCGGGCGACACTGCGACCGAATCGCTCACGAAGATCATCCGCGGGCCGAAGTCGCCCCTCTCGAAGTCGGACCCCTCGCTCGCCGGAGCCCCCGAGGAAACCCTCATGCACGCCCTCGCGGCGGACGTGGCGTCTCGCACGGCCTCCGTCGACGGGTTCGTCGACGAGATGGTCGCATACCTCGGCAGCGCCGAGGAGGGCGCGGAGTCACTCAGGAGCCTCGTCACGCAGTCCGAGGACGACAGTCCCGAGGAAGGGTCGTGGGAGATGCGCCATCTTCCGCTCAGGGTGAGGTTCCCCTGGATCGTCCAGGCGTTCGACCGCGCGCTCACCGCGGCGGCGACGCTGTGGGTCTGTCATCTCGTGCTTCCCGTCGTCTCGGGGGACTCCTCGGAGTTCGTCATAGTCGGGACGGTCGTCTGCGCCCTCGCCGCAGCGCTTTGGACGCCGCTCGCCTCGGCGACCTGCGGGGCAGCCCTCGTCTGGGCGCTCGCCGTGACGCACCCGACCAACGCGTCGTTCCCCCTCGCCGCGCTCCTTACGCTCGCGTTGGCTGCATGGTGGGTGTCGTGCGGTCGTCTCGAGCGCCTCTCGTCAGCATCGCTGCTCGTTCCCTGCTGCCTTCCCTGGCCGCTCTCGGGCGCCGCCATCTCCGCGTTCGCCCTCGATCCGCTCCCCGCCTTCGTCACCTCGGCTGCGGGCTGGCTGTTGGGGAGCCTCTTCTCCATCTCGTTGGACGCAGGCTTCGCCGCGAACACCGTCGCCTACTACTTTGTCGCACTCGTCGAGAAGCCCGTCACGTGGGTCCTCGTGCTGGGCTGTGGCGTCTCCGCGCTCGTCGCGTCCGCCATTGCCCTCCGCGGGAGCGTCGCCGCAGGTATCGTGGGCCAGTGCGTCGGTGTCGCCCTGCTCGTCGGAGCCTATGCGCTTGCCGCCGGAGTGGAGAATGGCGGTATATGGGCAGCTCCGGATTCGGTCAGCATCAGCATTGCGGTAGTCTTAGGCATGTTTATGTGCATACTTACTGCCCTAAGAGGCCCGCTTGACGGGGGCCGGGAAGGCGAGGAGCAGGATGAGCTTTCTTAACGACTTCGAGGATCGCATCGGCTCGGTCTTTGACATGGCACCTCAGGGCTACACCGAGCCCTTCTCCTTCAAGAAGCTCGCGAAGCGCGCTGCCAAGGAGATGGAGCACGAGACGTACGAGATAGACGGCGTGGACACGGCTCCGGCGCTCTTCACGGTGCTGGTCTCGTCCGCTGACGATAGCCTCATGCGCCCCCTCTACAAGCAGATCACCGACGAGACGTCCGACTTCGTCATCGCGGAGGCACAGCGCAAGGGATACGCCTTCGTCGGCAAGCCGCTCGTCCGTTTCATGGTCGACCCCTCGCTCAAGTCCGGCAGGTTCGCGGTCTTCGCCGAGAACGTCGACTCCAAGACCCTCAACCGCCTCCGCGAGGAGGAGAAGGCCTTCCTCGGAGGCAACTCCTCCGTGGGTGGCGCCGCCGCCCTCGTCCAGCCGGTGGGCGGGCACGCCCGTCCCTATTCACGTGGAGCCGTCGTTCCTGGCGCGACGCCACTTGTGAACCCCATGGTCGCCGTCTCGAGCCCCGCCGCCAGCCCCCTCGCACCGAGTGACTCGCAGGTCGGTCTCGATGTCATCCCCGACGAGTTCGGCGCCCCCAGCGTCGTGCCAGTCGTTCCATCTCCCTCGTCCTCCACGCCCATGCCCGTCATGAACCTCGACGCGGTTCCCGTGCGACAGGCCCCCATGGTACCCTCCGTGGACGAGGTCCCCTCGACCGCACGTCGGGCGACGCCGCTCGTGAACATGCGTACCAGCGCGCCCGTGCAGACCGCCGACTCCGGGACCGCCTCGTGCCTGCTCGTCGACCGTCAGAGCGGACGCACCTACACCGGCGTCGCGCCCTCGTTCGTCATCGGCCGCGAGCGCTCGCAGGCAGACGTCGTCCTTCACGACCCCAACGTCTCGCGCCGCCACGCTGAGCTGTCCTTCGACGGTCGCAGCTGGCACATCATCGATCTCCACTCCACGAACGGCACGCTCGTCAACGACATCGACATCGACGAGTGCATCCTCCGCGACGGCGATCTCATCACCATCGGGCTCGTGAATCTCGAGTTCAGGGAGAACTAGCATGATCGACCTCGTCCTGTTTGCGGGCCGCATCATCCTGATCATCGTCCTCTACGTCTTTCTCTTCGCCGCCATGCGCACCGGCATCGGTCTCGTCAAGGGACAGCGCACTGACTCGGCCATCTGGTCCGTCGATGTCGAGAAGGGCACGAGGTCGCTCAGGGGTCTGCACGTCGAGATCCTCGGCCCCGTGGTCGTCGGACGCTCGCCCTCGTCGGACATCGTCGTCGACGAGCCGTACGTCTCGGCCACGCACGCGCGCTTCACCATCCAGGGACCCGCTCTCGTCCTCGAGGACCTTGACTCCACGAACGGCACCATGGTCAATGGCCATCCCATCGATCAGCCCGTCACGTTGAGAGATGGTGACGAGGTCCAAATCGGCGATGCCGTCATGCGGGTGGGCCGCCAATGACGCCAGAAGATACAAACGTCACTGCCTCTCAGGAGCCGACCAACGCCCCCGGACGTGCGGAGATGTCCGTCGAGGGACGTGCCGGCGCCGATACCGCCTCGGGCAGCAACGCCTTCATCTCGTGGGGCGCCCGCTCGGACGTCGGCCTCGTGCGCAGCCACAACGAGGACTCGTTCCTGCTGCGCACACCGCTGTTCGCCGTATGCGACGGGATGGGAGGTCACGCGGCAGGCGAGGTCGCGAGCTCCATCGCCGTCGAGACCATCGGCGAGAAGGCCCCCGCGACCGCTGACGACACGCTCCTCGGTGCCGCCGTGGAGTCGGCGAACATAGCCATCATCGAGGGGGCCGCCGCAGGCAAGGGCAAAGTCGGCATGGGATGCACAGCATCCGCCGTCCTCATCGAGGGCAACAAGATGGCCGTCGCCCACGTAGGCGACTCCCGTGTGTACCTACTCCGTCACGGCACCCTCGTGCGCGTCACGCACGATCACTCATATGTGGAGGAGCTCGTCGACTCCGGGCAGATCACCGCCGACGAGGCCCGCGTCCATCCCTCCCGCTCGGTCATCACCCGCGCCCTCGGTTCCGACCCCGACATGTACGCCGATCACTTCTCGCTCGAGGTCAATGACGGCGACCGCATCATCGTGTGCTCCGACGGACTCTCGAGCATGATTACCGACGCCAGCATCGAGGCGCTCGCCGTCTCGAGCGTCACGCCACAGCAGGCGGCTGACAACCTCGTCTCGGCGGCGCTGACCGCCGGCGGCGGCGACAACGTGACCGTCATCGTGATCGACGTCCTCAACGACGGCATAGCGGACGCCAACCGAAAGCGCACCCTCAAGCACTTTGGCATCGTCCTCACCGCTGTCATCGCCGCGTTCGTGGTGGTGGGGCTCTGCTTCTACGCATTCATCCGCAGCGAGTGGTACCTCGGGGTCAACGGGGACACCGTCGGCATCTACCAGGGCGTCTCCGGCAATTTCATGGGGCTCGAGCTCTCCGAGCTCACCGAGACGTCGAGCGTCGAGATCTCCGACCTGCCCAGCTCCGTTCAGGAGCAGCTCGCCGGTGGCATCCGCGTGAACTCCGAGGACCAGGCCCGCGAGACCATCAAGGCCTATCGCCAGCAGATCACGGACGAGAAGACCAAGGCGGCTGAGACCGCCGACGAGGTCAAGGACAGTGGGACGAGCTCAGACGGACAGACGACCTCGAGCTCGTCAGGCTCGACCGCGCCGCAGGGGGGCGAGTAACATGGCAAAGGTCATGTCAGGACGCCGTAACACCGAGCTCTTCCTCCTGTGCCTGGGTGCCGTTCCCGTCATCCTGCTCTACGCGATGTACGTCGTGAACGCCAACGTGGAGCTGAGCCTCTCAACGCTCGGCGTGCCCATCGGACTCTTCGCCGCCTTCGCCGTGGCGCACCTCGCCATCAGGCGACTCGCCCCGGGGGCGGACCCAGCCATATTGCCGATCGTGTTCGTGCTCTCGGGCATCGGCATCACCTTCGTCACGCGCCTCGCGCCGAGCGACGCCAAGAGCCAGGTCGTCTGGCTGTTCCTCTCGGTCGCGGCCATGATCGCCACACTCGTCTTCGCAAGGAACCTCGACGAGCTCGCGCGGTATAAGTACACGCTCGGCATCGTCGGCGTCGTGCTCCTGCTCCTGCCCATGCTCGTGGGCACGGAGATCTACGGGTCCAAGCTCTGGATCATCATCGGCCCGTTCTCCTTCCAGCCCGGCGAGCTCGCGAAGATTCTCATCGTCCTCTTCCTCGCGTTCTACCTTGCGAGCAACCGAGAGGCGCTCTCCGTCTCGGCCGTACGGCTCGGGCCTCTCAGCCTTCCTCGGTTCCGCATGCTCCTCCCCATGTTCATCATGTGGGGCATCAGCCTCCTGCTCGTGGTCTTCGAGCGAGACCTGGGCAGCGCCCTGCTCTTCTTCGTCTTCTTCGTCATCATGCTCTTCGTGACCACGGGCCGCGTGAGCTACGTGATCATCTCGCTCTGCCTGCTCGCCATAGGCTTCGTGTTCTGCTACCACTTCTTCGGCCACGTCCAGACGCGCGTCGACATCTGGCTCAACCCCTGGCAGGACCCGTCCGGGAGCGGCTACCAAATCGTCCAGTCGCTCTACTCCATCGCCGACGGCGGCCTCACGGGCACGGGCATCGGAAAGGGCATGCCGACGCTCATCCCCGTCGTCGAGTCCGACTTCATCTTCTCGGCCATCGCCGAGGAGACGGGCCTTCTCGGCAGCACGGCCGTCATCATCCTCTTCATGCTCTTCTGCGTCCGCGGCTTCGCCACGGCCGCGCGCGCCAAGTCCGACTCCTCCGCCTTCGCGGCCGTTGGCCTCACGAGCGTCATCGGCTTCCAGGCCTTCCTCATCGTGGGCGGCGTGACCAAGCTCCTGCCCCTCACGGGCGTCACCCTCCCCTTCATGAGCCAGGGCGGCAGCTCGCTGCTCTCGAGCTTCATCATCGTCGGCCTGCTCCTCCGCGCCGGCGACGAGGGCACGGGTCGCGAGTCCCTCCTCGAGGCGTCTCCCGACCTCGGGGCGGCGCACGTGAGCCCGCTCTCGCAGAACGGCGCCCATGCGTCCGAGATCATCCACGGCAGCCACGTCCGCGGAGGCTTCGAGGCCCAGGGCTCCGAGTCGGGCATCCTGGGCAGGGTCGCCCTCGGGAAGCGCGTCACGGCGCTCATCACTGTGTTCGCCCTGCTCTTCGCCGTGCTTGTCGCCAACCTCACCTACTACATGGAGATCGACGCGTCGACCATCCAGAACCTGCCCACCAACAACCACACCATCGCCAAGAGCACGTACGTGCAGCGTGGCGCGATCATCACCTCCGACGGCGTCACCCTCGCCGAGAGCACCAAGCAGGAGGACGGGACCTACGTGCGCTCGTATCCGCAGGGTTCTCTCGCCGCGCACACCGTGGGCTACATGTCGACGCAGTACGGCGCCTCGGGCGTCGAGCTCACCATGAACGACACCCTCACCGGGCACTCCGACTACTCGAGCTGGAAGAACGCGCTCTACTCCCTTGCGGGCATTCAGACGGCGGGCTCCACCGTGGTGCTCACCATCAACTCGCAGATTCAGGCGGCCGCCGAGAACGCACTCGAGGGCTACACGGGAGCCATCGTGGTTCTCGACCCCTCCACCGGAGCGGTCCTCGCCAAGGCGTCATCACCCACGTACTCAAACGACCAGCTCAACGACATCATCTCATCGGGCACGGGAAGCCAGCTCGTCGACCGCACCACGCAGACGCTCTACTCCCCCGGCTCTTCCTTCAAGGTCGTGACCCTCTCGGCAGCCCTCGACACGGGCACGGCGTCGCTCGACGACGTCTATGATGCCGAGGGCACCCTCACCATCGGCGGTGCCACCGTCTCCAACTACGGAGACTATGACTATGGCAATCCCACGCTCAAGGAGGCCCTCGCTCTCTCTTCGAACACGGTGTTCGGGCAGGTGGGCGTCCAGGTGGGCGCCAAGACCCTCGTGGCGTACGCCGACGCGTTCGGCTATGGCACGAGCCTCGGTCAGGACTTCTCGACCAAGGCGTCGCTCATGCCCGACCCCTCGGAGATGACCGAGTGGGAGACGGCCTGGGCGGCATGCGGACAGCCTGTCGGTCAGCACGCGAGCCCCGCAGGGCCGCAGACCACGGTCATGCAGAACGCCGTGGTGGCGCAGACGATCGCCAACAAGGGCATCGCCATGAACCCCTACCTCGTCGACCACATCCTCTCCCCCGAGGGGACGACCACGTCGACCACGTCGCCCAAGTCTCTCGGACAGGTCGTCTCCGCTACGACCGCCGAGGAGGTCACCCAGGCCATGATCGGCGTCGTCGACCACGGCACGGGCACCGCGGCACAGGTCTCCGGCGTCACCGTCGCTGGCAAGACCGGAACCGCCCAGATCGAGGACGGCAACATCAACTCGTTCTTCATCGGCTTCGCGCCGGCTGACAATCCCACACTCGTCATCTCCGTCTGCATCGAGGGACTGGGAGACGACGTCGAGGGGTATGGCGCGGCGGTTGCCGGCGAGGTGCTCGCGAGCGCACTCAACACCCAGGCGCTTGGCGCGGGAACGTAACGGCCGGCGCGACGGGGTATCGGTAGGAACACGTGGCCCAGAAGCCACGAGCGGAATCGGAGAAGGAAATGCCAGAGAAGGTTCTTGGTGGTAGGTACCAAGTTCAGGACAGGATCGGTACGGGTGGCATGGCCACCGTGTTCAGAGGCCTCGACGAGGTCCTCGGACGTACCGTCGCGATAAAGACGATGCTCCCCCAGTACGCGACCGACCCGTCGTTCGCGGCGCGGTTCAAGCAGGAGGCGCAGGCGGCGGCGGCGCTTCAGAGCCCCTACATCGTCTCGGTCTATGACTGGGGCAAGGACGGCGACACGTACTACATCATCATGGAGTATCTGCGCGGCACCGACCTCAAGAGCGGAATCCGCAAGCACGGGGCGCTCGACTGCAAGAAGGTCGCGCAGATCGGCTCGCAGATCGCGCAGGCTCTTTCGGTGGCGCACAAGCACGACATCATCCACCGAGACATCAAGCCGCAGAACATCATGGTGCAGCCCGACGGCAACATCAAGGTCATGGACTTCGGCATCGCCCGCGCCAAGAACAGCCACCTCACAACCGACAACTCGGTTCTCGGCACCGCCCACTACGTCTCACCCGAGCAGACCCAGGGCAAGGAGCTCGGCCCCACGACCGACATCTACTCCCTCGGCATCGTCATGTACGAGGCATCCACGGGACGCGTGCCCTTCGAGGGTGACGACGCCATCTCCGTCGCGCTCAAGCAGGTTAACGAGCAGCCCGTGCCTCCCTCGCAGCTCAACCCCGCCATCGATCCACAGATCGAGTCGATCATCCTCAAGTGCATGCAGAAGAACCCCGCCGACAGGTTCCAGACGGCCGACGAGCTTTATCGCGTCCTCCGCGACTACCTCGCGGGCCGCGTCCAGGCAGTGAACAGCGCCACGGCGATGCTCCCTGTGCAGAGCACCAACGTCATCGAGGACCCGCGCAGGGGCATGGGCGGCACGGCGTCGATTCCCCGCGTCAACCAGCAGCACTATCGCACCAAGAGCGCGACCGACGAAGCCGAGGAGAACGAGAAGAAGGGCAAGGGCAAGCATCGCACCGGTCTCGTCATCGGCATCATCGCCGCTATAGCCGCCGTCGCCGCCCTGGCCTACTTCGTGATCGTCGTGCTCGGCCAGGGCACGGCAACCTACGCCGTCCCCAACTACCTCGGGCTCACCGAGGACGAGGCCGTGGCGCAGATCAACGCCACCGGCAGCCACTTCAAGCTCGACGAGGTCACCTACCAGTATTCTGACAGCGTCGACGAGGGCGTCGTCATGGACCAGTCACCCAATGCAAATCGCCAGGTGACCGAGGGCACGACCGTCACGCTCGTGGTTTCGAAGGGCAAGGAGCCCGCCGCGACGGTCACGGTCCCCGACCTCCAGAACATGACGCCCTCCGAGGCGGTCGCCGCGCTCACGAAGGTTGGCCTCAACGGGCAGGCCGGTGACTCGGTGTACAGCGCCGACGTCGACAACGGCAAGGTCGCAGAGCAGTCGCCAGCGGCCAACAGCACCGCCAAGGCAGGCGACACCGTCACCTACAGCCTCTCCAAGGGCCCCGAGATGGTCACCGTCCCGAGCGACCTCGTCGGCAACTCGCAGTCCTACGTCACCGGCCAGCTCACTGACGCAGGCCTCACCTACACCGTCTCGAAGCAGTCCTCCTCGACCTACGACGAGGGAGACGTCATCAGCGTGAGCCCGAGCAGCGGCTCCTCCGTCGAGAAGGGCTCCTCGGTCACCGTCACGGTCTCGACCGGCCCGGCAACCGAGAAAGTCCCGAGCGTCATCGGCTCCACCGAGTCGAGCGCTCGCTCGCAGCTCAGCGACTTCACCGTCAAGGTCCAGTACCAGTCGTCATCCAGCTATGCCTCGGGCACCGTCATCGATCAGTCGCCTAGCGGCGGGACGTCTGCGACCTACGGAAGCACCGTCGTCCTCACGGTCTCGAGCGGATCCGCGGAGAAGACCGACTCGAGCACCTCCTCCTCGAAGACCACGGGCTAGGAGCCGATATCAGGCAGCAAGCACAAGCGCGTGCAGATGATGCGGGCGGGTCGGGACCATCCCGGCTCGCCCGCATTCCACTACAAAGAGAGAAGGAGAAGGAATGACCCCAGAGGAATACGAAGAGGCGGCCAGCTGCTGGATTCGCAAGGACGCGACGTCGAAAGCCATGCCGGCCGATGACGCCCGCGCCCTCGTCGACGCGTTTCTCGCCAGTCACAACACCTGCGCGCTCGCGACGGGAGCGGGAGACTTCGTCCGCTGTACGCCGCTCGAGTACGCCTGGCACGACGGTGCCGTCTGGATTCTCTCGGAAGGCGGGCTCAAGTTCCGGGCGCTCGCCTCGAACCACAAGGTCTGCCTTGCGGTCTACGAACCCTACTCGAGCATGGGGCAGACACACGGGCTGCAGGTCATGGGCACCGCCGAGGTCATCGACGAGTCCGACCCCGCCTACACCTCAGAGCTCGCGACCAAGGGCGTCACGCCCGAGCGACTCGCCGCCCTGGGCATGAGAATCCACCTGCTCCGCATCACTCCGCAGTCCTGCGACCTTCTCGACTCTGACCTGCGCAAGAAGGGCTTCGAAGCCCGCCAGCACCTCGACCTCTAGAGCCGACGACAGCGCGAGCGCACAAAGAAGCAGGCCAGGCGCCGAAGCGTCTGGCCTGCGATTATTACTGGTGCCCCCGGGCCGATTCGAACGGCCGACACCCGCTTTAGGAGAGCGGTGCTCTATCCCCTGAGCTACGAGGGCGCGGGTACACATTCTACCATCATGCAAGCTCGAGCACGTGGAGGATGCGTTGCGCTACTTCTGGCCCTTGGCCGCCTTCCGGGCGGCCTTCTCGGCGGCACGCTTAGACTCCTCGATGCGCTCCTTCTCGAAGAGCTCGAGGATCTTCTTGTCCGTCATGCCCTGGACCTTCTTCTCGGTGGCCTTGCGAATGGGGCGACGCTTGACCCAGTCGTAGACGAACGCGCCGATGATGAAGCCGTAGGCGAGAATGAGCGAGACGATCGAAATGATGCCCGCAGCAGTCGTGAGCTCGGAGTTGGCGTTGGGGAACACATAGACCATGACCAGCGAGACAATCGTCGTGGCGAAGCCGACGATGAGCAGGACCCACCAGACCTTCTCGGTCCTCTTGTAGTCGGGATCCGCGCGGAGCATGAGGTCGTAGCCGCGGTTGCGGAAGTCCTCCTTGTCGCGCTCCTTGCGCCGCTCGGCCTTCTTGGCCTCCTTCGACGCCGGAGTGGAGCCGCCCAGCCCTCCTGACGAGGACCTCTTCCCCTTGGCTCCCGAGCCCGAGACGACGCGCACCGACGACGCGGCCTCTCGTACGGGCTTGCCGCTCGCCGCGGACTTGCGGCCGATGGTCTTCGAGCTCGTCGCGGGTTTGTCGTCGCTCTCGTCAGTATCCTTGGCTTTGGGGCTGGTGAGCGTCGAGACGTTCTCCTTGGCCTCCTTCTGGGCGCCTTCGAGGGTATCGCGCAGAGACATTAGTTCTCCTTCATGGGCTTGAACTCGCTGCCGGTAATGATCTGGAACGCCTCCTGGTAACGGCTGGACGTGCCGTCGATGACCTCCTGCGGGAGGTGGGGCGCGTCTCCCGTCATGTCCCAGTTGGCCTTGAGCCAGTCGCGGACGTACTGCTTGTCATAGCTGGGCTGCACGCGACCGGGCTCATAGCCGTCCGCGGGCCAGAAGCGGCTCGAGTCGGGCGTGAGGCACTCGTCGATGAGTGTGAGCTGGCCGTCGATGATACCAAACTCGAACTTCGTGTCGGCGATGATGATGCCGCGCGTCGCGGCATACTCGGCAGCCGCCTTGTAGATGGAGAGCGTCGCGTCACGAAGCTGCGTGGCGACGTCCTCGCCCACGATCTGGGCGCAGCGCTCGAACGAGATGTTCTCGTCGTGGTCGCCGAGGTCAGCCTTGGTGGAAGGCGTGAAGATGGGCTCGGGGAGCTTGGACGCCTCGACGAGACCGGCGGGAAGCTTGATACCGCAGACCGTTCCGTCGGCGTCGTAGGTCTTCTTGCCGGAGCCCGTGAGATATCCGCGGACGATGCACTCGATGGGGATGGTCTTTGCCTTCTTGACGAGCATGGAGCGGCCGGTGAGATAGTCGGCATAGCGATGGTACTCGCTGGGAAAGTCGGCGACGTCAAGCGAGATCATGTGGTTGGGCATGAGGTCGGAGAAGCGATCGAACCAGAACGCGGAGATGCGCGTGAGAATCTCGCCCTTGTGAGGAATCTCGTCGGGGAGGATGAAGTCGAAGGCGGAGATGCGGTCGGAAGCGACCATGAGGAGGCTGTCGCCGCAGTCGTAGATGTCTCGAACCTTGCCGTGGGAATCCGGACGGAGCTCAATCGTAGCCAAGATGCGCCTCAACCTTCCTCGGAGCTTGCTCTTCTGCCTTCTGACGCAGGCACAATGATTGTAGTGGATGGAGGCCCGCCCACATGGGTCGAGGCTCACATTGTCACAGGCAAATCAGCGCCGACGCTACTTGTCCTGCAGGGAGTACACGATGCCGTGACGTCCCCGATTCTGGGGAATGCGCAGTGTGAACGTGGTGCCCCTGCCGAGCTCGGACTTCACCGAGATGGTGCCGTTGTGACGGTCGACGATCTCCTTGGTGATGGAGAGACCGACCCCGAGGCCACCCGACACGCGCTCGCGCGAGACGTCGGAGCGCCAGAACCGCGAGAAGGTCTGCGGAATGTCCTCTTTCGCAATGCCGATGCCGGTGTCCTGCACGGACACGATCACGTCCGAGCGGTCAGAGCCGACGGAGACCTTCACCCATCCGTCCTCGTTCGTGTAGCGCATGGCGTTGCTCATGAGGTTGACGATGGCCTCGCGGATCATGTCGGGATCCACGTCGGCGTTGCATTCGCCATGCGGGGTCTCGTCGACGAAGCGCAGGTGGAGTCCGCGCTCATGGAAGAGCTGGTGCTGCGAGCTCACGAGACTTCTCACGAGGTAGACCATGTCGGTACGCTCGGTCTTCATCTCCTTGGTGGAGTTCTCCAGGCGAGAAAGACGGAGCATGGCGTCAACGAGGCGAGACAGGCGGCGGACCTCGGACGCGACGGTCTCGAAGTGCTCGTCATCGGCGGGGAGAACCCCGTCCTGCATGGCCTCGACCGTCGCCTGCATGGCCATGAGCGGGGTGCGCAGCTCATGTGCGACGTCGCTCGTGAGGCGGTGCTCGAGCTTGATGTCCTTCTCGAGTGAGGTGGCCATGTCGTCGAAGGTCTCGCCGAGCTGACCGATCTCATCGGTTCCCCGAACGCCCGAGCGGGCGGTGAGGTCGCCGTTGCGGAGCTGCGACGCCGTAGAGGTGATGCGCAGGATGGGCTTGGTGAGCGAACGAGACACGAAATAGCCGATGACGCAGGCGAGGACCACCGCGATGGCCGCAGCTCCCGCAATGGCACCATAGGAGTTGGCGCGGAAGGCCGCGTCGCTCTTGGTGAGGAGAGCATCTGAGCCGAACGCCCAGAGGCGCACCATGCCGACGACATTGCCCTTGCCGTCGACCACATCGGCGGTTACGATCGACTCGGACGACGTGGGGGCGAGTGACGTGGTCTTTGCCGTCGTCTCGGAGTCGGTGCTGGTCGCGGTCTCGTTCATGCGACTCGTGGATGACCAGGTGTCATCATAAAGGATGTTGCCGTCGGAATCGATGACCTGGACGCCCACGTCGGACGAGGCGGCGGAGGCAGCGGAGGCGTTGGCGATGACGTCGGTCGTCCAGCCGCCCTCCGTCTCGTACGCCTCGGAGATGGCATTGGCCGTGGACTGGGCGAGACCCTGCATGTTCCTTCTCGTGTAGGCGATGAACTGGCTCTCCCACACGCTGGCGAGGACGATGACGAGAATAGCCGCGGTCATGACGGCAGTGAGCGCGAACGACAGCGTCATCCTCGTGGAATAGGGCCAGGACTTCTTGGGCTCCGGCTGTATCGTGTTGAACGAGCCCCGCGGAGAGACCGGGCGCTCGAAGTCAGCGTCCTCGTCGCCCGCCGAAGCGTCGGACGTATCGTAGTTTGCCGTCAAGACCTACCCCTAGCCCTTGTCCGAGGAGTCCTCGGTCTTCTCGGGAGCCTCGAAGCGATAGCCGACGCCGTGAACGGTGTAGAGCCAGCGTGGGTTGCGCGGGTCGTCGCCGAGCTTGGCGCGCAGGTTCTTGACGTGGCTGTCGATGGTGCGCTCGTAGCCCTCGAAGTCGTACCCGAGGACCTTCTCCACGAGCTCCATGCGCGTGTAGACGCGGCCGGGATAGCGGGCGAGGGTCGTAAGCAGCTTGAACTCGGAGGCGGTCAGGTCGACCTCCTGCCCCTCGACCATGACCTTGTGTCCCGAGATGTCAATCACGAGGTCACCGAAGTCGAGCACCTCGAGCTGCGGCTCGGTCTCGGTGTGAGCGCGACGGAGCAGGGCGCGCACGCGGGCGACGAGCTCGCGCGGCGAGAAGGGCTTGATGAGGTAGTCGTCGGCACCCAGCTCGAGGCCGATGATGCGGTCCTCGACCTCGCCCTTTGCGGTGAGCATGATGATGGGCACGTTCGAGGTCTCGCGGATGGCGCGACAGACGCGCTCGCCGGAGAGCTTGGGGAGCATCAGGTCGAGGATGACGAGGTCGAACGAGTGCTTCTCGAACTCCTCGACGGCGCTCTGCCCATCGCCCACCCCGCGCACGATGTAGTTCTCTCGCTCGAGGTACGCGGCCACTGCGTCACGAATGGCCTTCTCGTCCTCGACCAGCAGAATCTTCTTTTCGTCCGAAGCCATGTAGGCCTCCTTGCTGACGTTTGTCAGTTTGAACACATTGCACGAACCTAACCTAGTGTACCCCAGGATACGGTCCGCTTGCGGCTCTTCTACAGGTCAAAGGTACGTACGGTCACCGATGCGGGGTAACCCGTCGTGGCGTCCTTGACTGTCGAGAAGGTCACGAAGCTCGAGCATGCCCCCTCGCGAGCGGGGTACTCGCCGTAGTCGACGGCGCGGTCCACCGAGGAGATGCCAGTGTACGTCTGGGCATCGAGGTCGATGACGAAGTACGACGACCTGCTCTTGATCACGAAGACGTTGCCCTTTCCGCAGCCTCCCTCGGAAGGCTCGCGGTCGAGCTTCACGAAGCCCTCTGACTCGGTCCCGATGTAGGTGCCCATCTTGCCGAGAAGCCCGCCCGAGCTGTAGCTCGCCTCCACCGACACGAGGAAGCGCCCGCCCACGTACGACGCCCTGAAGGGCTTGACGGTAGAGGGCATGACGAGCTGGGCGGCTTTGGTGGCGAGGTTGTCATCGAGCGTGTAGGCCGTGATGCCGTAATACACGCCCTGGTCGGCGTGAACGCGAGGCGTCAGGACCACGTATCCGTCGGAGACGGACGGCTTCGTGGCAAAGCGTCCCGGAGACTCGACCGCGGCGGTGGCGTCGCCCGCCCCGGTGGTCCAGACGTAGCAGAAGGAGTGCTCCGTGGTCTTACTGCCCGACGACGAGGGCTGCACCTGCCAGACCACCTTGGTCCCGCTGCAGGCGAAGGGGGCGGGATCGTAGTCGGAGCTGGCCTGCCACAGCGTCTTGGTGTCGCCCGTGAGCGCGCCGTTCGAGAAGGCCGACGCGTAGAGCCACCAGTCACGCGTGACGATGTCGAGTTCGACCCATGCGTAGACCGAGTCGGAGCAGCGCACGTCGTAGATGACCGCCGTCGTCGAGCTCGTGATCGTCTCGGGCACAACCTCGGCGAGCGTCCCCGAAGCCAGAGAGAGCGCCGAGCCCTTGACCATGGGCGATGCCGACGCGCCAGCGGTGGCGACGGGAATCCACGTCCCCTCGCCGGGGTGCAGCACGTTGCCCAGGGGCAGGCTCCACTCGTGGGCGGCCGCGTACGTCGAGTCAACGTACGTGTAGGAGTCCGTCACGCTGGTGGCGGAGTCATCCTCGACCACGACGGGCTCGGAGTCCGCGGAATCGGACGAGGAGTGCGTGCAGCCGGAGAGGATGGTGACCGCAGCCGCGGCGACGGGCACCGACGCTGCCGCCGCCTTGAAGAACCCGCGCCTGGTGAGATGTGGTGCGGTCATGATGCCTACTGGTTCCGCACGGACGTCTGAGCCTTGCGGAGCGCGATGGTCATCTGGTCGGCACAAGACGTGGGACGCGGCCCGCACTTGTTGCCGGCGAGAAGCCCGACGATGTCATCGACCGACTTTCCCTTCACGAGCTTGCCGATGGCGCAGAGGTTGCCGTTGCAGCCACCGTCAAACGAGACGCTCTCGATGGTCGCCCCATCATCAGAGATATCGAGGTGGATGGCTCGGGAGCAGACGCCCCGGGGCGTGAAGTCGTAGTGGAACATGCCATTCCTTTCGTTCGGTCGTCAAATGCGCGGCGCGGATAGGCGCCTTGGGCGTCCTAGTCGAAGCTCAGCTCCCCAAGACGGTCGAAGACCACGTCGATGCGGGTCAGGAACGACCAGGGGTCGAAGATGCGGTCCAGCTCCTCGGCACCGAGCGTGCACGCAGGGTCAGCCTCGAGCTTCTCGCGGAACGTGGTACCCGGCTCGCACTGCTGGATCTCGTGCCAAGTGGCCATGGCGTTCGACTGCACGATCCTGTAGGCGTCCTCGCGGGCGATGCCCGTGTCGACGAGGGCGAGAAGGACCTTCGACGAGTAGATGAGCCCCTTCGTCTTGTTGAGGTTGGCCATCATCTGGGCGGGATAGAGGATGAGACCGTCGACGATGCGGATGAGGCACTGGAACATGTGGTCGAGTGCGATGAAGCTGTCCGCCTGAGCGACGCGCTCCGCGGACGAGTGCGAGATGTCGCGCTCGTGCCAGAGGGCCACGTCGTCGAAGGCCACCTGCGCGTTGGCCTTGACCACGCGAGAGAGGCCGCAGACCTTCTCGACGGTGATGGGGTTGCGCTTGTGCGGCATCGCCGAGCTGCCCTTCTGCCCCTTGCGGAACGGCTCCTCGGCCTCGAGGGTGTCGGTGCGCTGGAGGTTCCTGATCTCGGTGGCGATGCGCTCGCAGCTGGCGGCCGTCGTGGCGAGGACGCCGGCGAGGTAGGCATGGTGGTCGCGCGAGATGACCTGCGTGGAGAGCGGGTCGTGCACGAGGCCGAGGTGCTCGCACACGTACTCCTCGACGCGCGGGTCGATGCTCGAGTAGGTTCCCACCGCACCCGAGATCGCGCCGAAGGCCACGTTGTCGCGGGCGTCGCGAAGCCGGTCGAGGTCGCGCTTGAGCTCCCAGGCCCAGCTGCCGAACTTCATGCCAAAGGTCATGGGCTCGGCGTGGATGCCGTGGGTCCTGCCCACGCAGAGGGTGTCTCGCTCCTCGAATGCGCGACGCTTGCAGATCTCGCCGAGCTTGCGGCAGTCCTCGATGAGGATGTCGGTGGCCTGGACGAGCTGGTAGCAGAGGGCCGTGTCGCCAAGGTCAGAGCTCGTCATGCCGTAGTGGACCCAGCGGCTGGGCTTGGGCTCGCCCTCCGGCACGTCGCGGTCGATGTAGGAGCCCATGTTGGTGAGGAAGGAGATGACGTCGTGGTTGGTCACGGCCTCGATGGCGTCGACCTCATCCTTGTCGAAGGCCGCGTGGTCGCGAATCCACCGCGCCTCGTCAGCGGTGATGCCGCTCTCGCCGATCTCGGCGTGCGCCTCGCAGGCGAGCACCTCGATCTCCTGCCAGATGGCGTACTTGTTCTCGAGCGAAAAGATATGACCCATCTCAGGACGGGTGTAGCGATCGATCATCGAGGTTCCTTTCGAGGAGGCGCCGAGAGGCGCAGATGACCAGCACCCTGATTCTAGCGCGGGCGCGCCCGCAGTCCCCCGCAGGTGCGCCATCTGCAAGCATTCTCTGGCGCGCAGGCTACTCCGCGAGCGCCTCGTCGGTGGCGAGAGCCGCCTTGGCCTCCGCGAGCTGCGTCTCGACGGCCGCGCGTCCCGTGCCGCCGTAGGTGTTACGCGCGTTGGCAATGCCCACGGGGTCGAGGTCCTGCGCGATGTCGTCCTCAAAGAGGTCGCTCGCGGCCTTGAACTCCGCGGGCGTGAGGTCCTCGAGCCCCTTGCCGTTCTGCTCGCAGTAGAGGACGAGCTCCCCTACCACACGATGCGCGTCCCTGAAGGGCATGCCCTTCTTGGCGAGGTAGTCAGCCACGTCGGTCGCGGCGGTGAATCCCTTGCCCGCCTGAGCGAGCATGGCATCGGCGTTGACGGTCATGGTCTCGAGCATCCCCGAGGCGATCTCCATGCAGTCCGAGAGCGTCTTCGCGGCGTCGAGCGGCCCCTCCTTGCACTCCTGGAGGTCCTTGTTGTAGGCGAGCGGCAGCGACTTCATCGTGGTGAGCAGCGCCATGAGATCGCCGTACACGCGACCGGTCTTGCCGCGCGTGAGCTCGGCGAAGTCGGGGTTCTTCTTCTGAGGCATGATGCTCGAGCCCGTGGAATAGGCATCGGACAGCGTGACGAAGCCGAACTCCGTGGTGCTCCAGAGCACGATCTCCTCGCAGAGGCGGGAGAGGTGCATCATGCTCACGGCGCAGGCGTACTCGAGGTCAAGCAGGTAATCGCGGTCCGAGACGGCGTCGAGCGAGTTGGGGATGGTCTCCGAGAAGCCCAGGAGCTCGCTCGTGCGCTGACGGTCGAGCGGGTAGGTCGTGCCAGCGAGAGCGGCCGCGCCGAGCGGGTTGGCGTCTGCCTCGTCGCAGGCGGCGCGCAGGCGGCCGAAGTCGCGGCGGAACATCCACGAGTACGCGAGCATGTGGTGGGAGAAGAGCACGGGCTGGGCGTGCTGGAGGTGCGTGTAGCCCGGCATCACGACGTCTATGTTCTTCTCGGCGACGTCGACGAGGGTACGACGAAGGGCGAGGTTGCCCTCCATGAGCTGGGCGCAGAGATCCTTGGCGAGAAGGCGGATGTCGGTCGCCACCTGATCGTTCCTGGAGCGGCCCGTATGGAGGCGAGCGCCGGGCGCGCCGATGGCGGCCGTGAGCTTGGACTCCACGGCCATGTGGACATCCTCGTCGTTGAAGTCCCAGACAAAGGAGCCGGCGGCAATCTGACGCGAGATGTCTTCGAGCCCCGCATCGATGGCCCGCTGGTCATCGTCGGAGATGATGCCCTGTTCGGCGAGCATGCGGGCATGCGCCCGGGAGCCGCAGATGTCCTGCTGCGCCATGTTCTTGTCGACCTCGAGCGAGGCACCGAACTCCTGCGTGAACGCGTCCACGCCCTTCTCGAACCTTCCGCCCCACAGAGCCATGTGACGTCCCTTCTCCGATGTGTGTACAGCTTATCGCATCGAGTGGCCCGCGCGTTGCCGCACCGAGAAGCGCCCGCAGGTCGGGGCCGACGGTAGGCCGTTATCGTACATTTTGCCGCGCGATTTCGCGTTTCCGCAGTTGGCGTCTGCGCCCTCGGGCAAAATGTGCGTTATCAACCCATCGACCACGTGCGAGGCAAACCTATGGGCATAACCTACAACAAAATCACCGCTCTCCAGATCATGCGCTCCATGAGGTCTTCGGGTGTGTCCGCATGGCCCCGAGCTGACCTAGCCTCGCCAGCTCTCCCCGAGCGCCACCGATGGACGCGCGCCAAACTGAACCCGATGCGGTTTGGCGGTG
Source organism: Atopobium sp. UBA2090 (assembly GCA_002331575.1). Taxonomy (GTDB): domain Bacteria; phylum Actinomycetota; class Coriobacteriia; order Coriobacteriales; family Atopobiaceae; genus Olsenella_D. The sequence continues at coordinate 89,397 of DCZG01000050.1, forward strand.
ACGGCGCAACATCCAAAATCTATGTGGCGGTGCCAAGCGGCGATGATAGGCTCGGGTGTTCCGCTGCGGTAAGTACCGTCTATCAGACGGGTCTACCGCCTGCTTCGATGATCTCCCTCCCCGACGGCAACGCAGTGAGCGGCCCGGAGCTGCTCTTTGTGGAAATGGGCACCCTCATGTCCCCACTCGTCCAGGTTCTTCTCGGCATGGAACTCTGCGGCACCTTCTCGCGCGATTCTCTCGACCCGAGACGGGGCGAAATCACTTACGGCATAAGACCAGCGACATCGGTGGGTTGTGTGCTGAACGTTGGT